>NZ_JBNMIU010000010.1:0-52508 GCF_050873445.1 Acidaminococcus sp.
AAATAAGCCCCTCGAGTGAGGGGCTGCCAGGAAATGTAGTGCGGTTGGTAGCCTTTAAATCTAGGGCCTTAAGGCCGAGGCAGGTAACGCGGCTTATAGCCGCAGAGCAAACTACCCGTTATACGGGTAGTTTTGATTGCTCCCTGGGGCTGCGGCCCGCTGACAACGGACGTAAAAATGGATTATAATAAAACTGTATTGACTTTACAGAATGGGGACTCTGCCCCTTGAGGAGATATGCTATGAGAACTTGTTTCATAAAGGGCCTGCTGCTGTGCCTGGGGTGGATGCTGTGCCTGCCGCTCTGGGCAGGAGCGGCGTCTCAGATGGAGCCAGCACCAGTGATAAACCTGGAAAAGGACCTGCGGGCCATGCTGCTGAGTCGCTATGGAGCTCAGCCCGATAAGCCAGCCACCTGCACGGATCCTCACAACGGGGTCACGTTTACTCTGCCGGAGGGGTTCAGGCTGCAGGGAGTCTACGGCCGGGGCAGGGACCATCAGGACGTCCTGATCCGGGCCGGCAAGGGGAATGCATTGCTGGTATATATGGCCAATGGGGCCATGATGAAGACCGATGGCCAGACTCAGGCCAAACCCTTCCAGTCGGAACGGGTGATGCTGGACATTACCTACCGGACTTATCAGGAGGAGGCCAAAGCCAGGGGCCTTGCAGTACAAGACAGCACTCTTGGTACTTTTGCCGGCCGGGATGGCATCCACATCAGGCAGATGGAGGACGGAAAACTCTCCGACCGGTATTTCTTCGCCGACCGGAAGAACCTGTACTCCTTCACCCTGCTGGCCCCGGAAAAGGACATGACTCCGGCTCTGGAGAAAGCGTTCCAGACCAGCCTGGAAAGTTTGAAAATCCCTACGGCTTACGAGCGGGTGGATGTGCCCCACAGCGGAGTTTCCTACGAGATCCCCTACGGCAGCGTGGACATCCAGAAGGCTGCGGACCCGGGGGACCCCCATCAGCTGAACCGGCTGCACCTGGACAACCAGCTGATCACCGGGGTGATCTACAAGCCTCTCCAGGACTATATGGAGTATGCATTCCTGCCCGACAGTCTGGATGGCCTGTGCGCCCAGGACCAGGAGAACCTGGGCCGGCTTATGACTGAAAAACGGCAGGCCCAGTGGGCAAAGATCCATCCTGGAATGCCGCTGAAGAAGAATGTGACCTATTTTTCCAGGAAAGCTGGACGGCCCTGCATTGTGGAGGAGGAAGTGACGCCTGGGGGCAAGAGCCTGGGCTATGTGTTCCTGCAGGATGGCATGTTCCTTTCCCTGGACTATATGCAGCTGGGGGAAAAAGATCAGCAGGATGTGATCAATCACAGTGTGGACAGTCTGAAATGGACGAGTGCGGCCACAGATAAGAAAAATTGACGGAACAGCTTTTATCCAACAGCGGTACATCCGGATGGTGCCCCTGCACAGTCCCCGATCAGCTGGATCAGTGCCGAGAGGGCACGGGTCATATACTGATTTTGCCGGTAGGCCATGTAAAGAGTACGGGTCAGAGGCGCATCTGCAAATTCGCAGATACGGATCTGCTGTCCAGCGGACAGAGCCGGAAGGGCAATACCGGGCAGGAAGGTAAAACCCAGATTTTTCTGGACCAGGTCGTGAGCCAGGGTGATGCTGTCTGTTTCCAGGACAATACGGGGATGGAGATCATGCTGCCTGAAAAAAGCATCAGCCAGCTGCCTCATCCCTCGCTCCTGTTTTAAAAGGATAAAAGGCTGTCCGTCCAGAAAATCAGGGGAAGCCAATTGGGGAATCCCGGCTCTTTGCTTTTGGACCGGAAGTCCATTTGTGGGGATTGCAGGGGGGATTTCCAGGAAAATCCGGTCACAGAGCACCTGCTGGTAGGTCAAATTCGGCTCCCCTGTAAGATAGGTCAGTCCCAGATCGATTTTTCCTTCCAGCAGAAGACGGGAAACTTCTTTCACACGAGTTTCAACCAGGGATAATTCTATAAGGGGGAACAGGCTCTGGAAACGGGAAAGAAAGACGGGCAGGAGAAATCTGGCAGAAACTGTGGAAAGTCCCAGGGTGATGGTACCGCTGTTGGAATCCTTTAAGTCCTGGATCTTTCTCAGGGCTGTACTGTGGAGCAGGAGCATGTCCCTGCAGGCCGTATAATAGACCGTACCCGCCTGGGTAAGGGTGACGCCGTTCTGATGTCTGATAAAAAGCGGTGCTCCAACTTCGTTTTCCAGCTGTCTGACGGTCTGACTCAGGGCGGGCTGTGAGATGAAAAGCTTCCTGGCTGCCAGTGTGATATTCTTTTCCTGACAGATTTTTACAAAAGCGTTGAGCTGTCGTTCATTGAACATAAAGCAATCCCTCTTTCAGCAAAACATAAGAAATTTTATATGTCTATATCATTATATTAGACTTTTACTTTATGGACAAGTATGACTATACTGAAACCATAAAGCAATGGAAGCCAGACGCAAAAGAAAGGGAGGCTATGGTATGGAACCAATCAGATTGTTTGTCCCTTATGGGGCTGTGGGACTGGGAATTGCAGAAGAAGCATTTGCCGAAGGAATGAAAATGAAGCCGGACATCATCTGCTGTGATGCAGGGAGTACGGATTCCGGGCCATATTACCTGGGGACGGGTCATGGAAAATATATGACAGGGGCGTTGAAGCGTGACCTGAGACGGATGGTAGTGGGTGCCGACCAGTTGGGAATCCCCATGGCCATCGGCAGTGCCGGGACCTGCGGATCTGACGAAGGCGTGGATCTCAATGTGCGGCTGATTCGGGAAATCTGTGCGGAAGAAGGAATCCGGAACAAGAAAATCGTCAAGATCTATTCCGAACAGGATGCCCAGGTGCTGAAGAAAAAATACCGGTCCGGCAAGGTCCATGCACTGACCGGGGCACCGGATATCACGGAAGATACATTCGATGCCTGTACTCACATCGTGGCTCTGGCAGGAGCCGAACCCTTCCAGAAAGCCCTGGAAATGGGGGCGGATATCATCGTGTGTGGCCGGTCTACGGATACTGCCATCATGTCATTTTACCCGCTGCTGAAAGGGGCAGACCCGGCCAGCTGCTGGCATGCGGCCAAAATCGCGGAATGCGGCGGCCTGTGCACTACAGCCGGGCTCCAGGGAGGTGCGTTCCTGGAACTGGATGACAAAGGGTTTACGGTAAAGGCTGTGGCGCCCGGGGCTACGGTCAGCCCCTATTCAGTGTCGGCTCATCTGCTGTATGAAAATTCCGATCCAGTGCATCTGACGGAACCGGGTATCCAGATCGACACCACTCATACTACCTATACCGCCGTGGACAGCCGCAGCGTCCGGGTGGAAGGAACCGTGCTGACGAAACGGCCCTACACCATGAAACTGGAAGGGTCCGGACCGGTGGGCTATCAGACCCTCTCCCTCGTGGGTATCCGGGATCGGGCTGTCTTGCGGGAACTGCCCCGTTTCCTGATGGAAATCACGGAGAACGGTGTGGACAAACTGACGAAGATGGGTGTGGACCGGAAGAACTATGACTTCAATCTGAAACCCTACGGATACAATGCAGTAAGCGGGCTGCCGGTGAAGGACGGATATATTCCGGAGGAAATCGGGCTGCTGCTGACGGTGACGGCTCGGGATCAGGCCCTGGCTACCCAGGTCGCCAAATCGTTCAATCCGCTGCTGCTGCATTACAATATGTTCCCTGGCAAACAGATGCCTTCTTTCGGTTTTGCGTTTTCACCGGCAGAAATCGAACGAGGAAAGATTTATGAATTCAAGCTGTTCCATGTAGTGGATGTGGATGATCCGCTGGAGCTGGTGCGGTTTGTACAGGAAGAAATCTAAAGGAGGGAATCATATGGCAACCATCGAACAGACAGTACGGTATTTGCGGAGTAAAAATGCGGGTCCTTTTTGGCTGACTGTGGACGCCTTCTGTAAAAACGTGGAAGATACCCGGAAAATTGCCCGGACGTTGATGGACAGCAAAATGGCTATTGCAGAGATGTTCCAGGTGAAACCGGAAGAAATCAGGATTTTTGAACTGCCGGACATCCAGGTGGTGAAACTCAGTTTCCCCCGCCGTCCGCCGGAAGGGTCGCGCAGTGAAAAAGATATGCACGGAGGCCAGCAATATGTGAGTCTGCTGGATCTGAAAGTAGCAGAATAAAATGGCAGAGGAAGTGTGAAAAAATTCTTTCTTCACACCTCCTCTTTTTTTTTGTGCCTTCTTCCTGCTTTGGCGTATAATGGAAACAGGTTATCGCAAAGGAGAGGGTACGATGGATGAACAGGAATTCAAAAAAGATATAGATACCCTGGATCAGTGGGTCCGGGATGCGAAGAGCATCGTGTTTTTCGGCGGGGCCGGGGTCAGTACTGCCAGCGGCATACCGGATTTCCGCAGCAAGGACGGGCTCTATAACCAGCACGATGTGCAGTTCGAACAGTACCGGCCGGAATATCTGCTGAGTCATAGCTGCCTGGTGAACGAACCCAGGGTTTACTTCGAATTCCACCGGCAGAAGATGGATACCCGGAAGATCCAGCCCAACAATGCCCATAAATATCTGGCGGAACTGGAAAAACGGGAAATGGGGAAATTCCTGGGTATCGTCACCCAGAATATCGACGGACTGCACCAGAAGGCGGGCAGCCAAAAAGTGTACGAAATCCATGGCAGTGCCCTGCGGAACTACTGCATGAGCTGCGGCAAGGTGTATCCGTCCGACTATATCTTCGAATCAAAGGAACCGGTGCCCCACTGCAGCTGCGGCGGTGTGATCCGGCCTGACATTACCCTATATGAAGAGATGCTGCCTGATGAGGCAGTGGAGAAGGCCGTACGGGCCATTTCGGAAGCGGATCTGATGATCATCGCCGGTACCAGCCTGACCGTGTACCCGGCGGCTTCCTTCATCAATTATTTCCACGGCCGGTATCTGGTAATCCTGAACCGGGATCCGCTGGGAGTACACCTCCAGGCCCAGACCCTGTCCATCACCGATGATATGGACAAGGTATTCGCAGCCCTGGCCCAAAAAGAAGATATGGAGTTGTAAGGGCCATTTGTGCTATAATGACAGGAGTATTGCATAGAATTATTGGGGGTACTCATTATGTTAGATTTGAAATTTGTCCGGGATAATACGGAAAAAGTGGAACAGATGCTGAAAAACCGCCATGCCAAAGTGGATCTGGTGGAATTCAAGCAGCTGGATGCCGATCGGCGTACGCTGATCCAGGAAGTGGAAGCTGACAAGAACCAGCGGAATACGGTCAGCGCCGAGATCAGCCAGATGAAGCGCAATGGGGAAGACGCTACGGATAAGATTACGGCCATGCGTGCCCTGGGCGAAAAGATCTCTGCCACGGATAAAAAACTGAAGGAAGTGGAAGAACGGCTCCATGCGGTGATGCTCACCATCCCCAATATGCCGGCTGCTGACGTACCGGTGGGCAAGGATGACACGGAAAATCCGGAAATCCGCAAATGGGGCGAACCCAAACACTTCGAC
This sequence comes from Acidaminococcus sp., assembly GCF_050873445.1. Classification (GTDB taxonomy): domain Bacteria; phylum Bacillota; class Negativicutes; order Acidaminococcales; family Acidaminococcaceae; genus Acidaminococcus. Next base: position 5,519 of record NZ_JBNMIU010000010.1, read on the forward strand.
TTCGAACCGAAAGCCCATTGGGATATCGGTGAACAGCTGGGCATCCTGGATTCTGAACGGGCTGCCAAGGTTTCCGGTGCCCGGTTCTACTATTACAAAGGGGCCGGTGCCCGTCTGGAACGTGCTGTCTACAACTTCTTCCTGGACCAGCACACCCGGAAAGATGGCTATACGGAAGTGATCCCGCCCTATATCGTGAATACGGCTTCCATGACCGGTACCGGCCAACTGCCGAAATTCCATGAAGATATGTATAAAGTGGAAGGGCAGGATATGTACCTGATTCCTACCGCCGAAGTGCCTCTGACCAACTACTATCGGGATGAAATTATCGACGGCAAGGAACTGCCCATCTATCTGACTGCCATGACCCCCTGTTTCCGGGCAGAAGCGGGCAGCGCCGGGAAAGATACCCGGGGCCTGATCCGGCAGCATCAGTTCCACAAAGTGGAAATGGTGAAGTTCTGCAAACCGGAAGACAGCTATGACGAACTGGAAAAACTGGTGAACAATGCGGAAGAATGCCTGAAACTGCTGGGCCTGCCCTACCATGTGGTATGCCTGTGTACTGGCGACCTGGGTTTCTCCGCTGCCAAGTGCTACGATGTGGAAGTCTGGTTCCCGCAGCAGAACAAGTATCGTGAAATTTCCTCCTGTTCCAATACGGAAGACTTCCAGGCACGCCGGGCCAATATCCGCTTCCGCCGGGATGCCAAGTCCAAACCGGAATACGTGCATACCCTGAACGGCTCCGGGCTGGCTGTAGGCCGTACCGTGGCCGCCATTCTGGAGAACTACCAGCAGGCTGACGGCTCTGTAGTGGTGCCTGAAGTGCTGCGCAAGTACATGGGCTGTGATGTGATCACCGGCGTGAACTCTTGATAAAGTTCAATTATTCGCTACAATTGAATAATTATACAACACCCGTCCTTCTGGGCGGGTGTTTTGTTTGGTACAATCTGGACCATGCGGCTCCATACGGGCTCATACGCCTTCAATTGGGGAAAATCAGGCAATATGGAATAAAAGAGCGGATTTTAGAATAAAACCATATCCATGAATATTTTTCTTGAAACTCCTTCAAACTCCTCAAATCTCCTCTTTTTTCCTCGTTTTTTCTCTTGCACTTTCTTCAATCCGTAGTATAATGAACTACGAATTTAAGGTAGACCGGAAAGGACGCTCACGAAACGTTGCGGGCCCGGAAGGTCCAAAGGGGGATGGATAATGAACGAACAAAGTTTTTTCCAATTGACTCAAGAAGCTGTCACCAGCCTGGCTGAACGGTATGGCACGCCTCTTTTGGTGCTTTCTCTGGAGCAGGTTGAGAAAAACTATGATATCCTGCGGGAACACATCCCGCAACTGAAAATCCATTATGCAATGAAAGCAAATCCGGATCTGCATATTCTGGATCTGCTCATAAATAAAGGCGCCTGCTTCGATGTGGCCAGCGACGGAGAAATCCGTACCCTGAGCCAGCTGGGGGTGTCCGGTGACCGGATGATCTACGCCAACCCCATTAAACTGGATGCGGGCTTTGCTGCCTGCCGGGATGCCGGTGTGTATCGGATGACCTACGACAGCGAAAGTGAAATCAGGAAAATCGCGGAACACTGCCCCGGTGCCACGGTGCTGCTGCGGCTGCGCATCGATAATGCCCAGGCCCATGTGGATCTGAACAAGAAATTCGGCTGTCCTCGGGAGCGGGCTCTGGAACTGATGCTGAAGGCGAAAGAAGCCGGTCTGGATGTGGCAGGTATCGCCTTCCATGTAGGCAGCCAGACTGTAGCTGCGGATCCCTATTTCCACGCCATGGATATCACCAAGGAGCTGATGGACGAAGCACGGAAGGCCGGTCTCTCCATGCGGGTACTGGACATCGGCGGGGGTTTCCCCATTCCGGAAACCGGCGTCCATTACAACCTGACGGCGCTCCTGGATCAGGTGGCTGCCCGTCTGCGGGAAGATTTCAGTGACCTGGAGATTTGGGCTGAACCGGGCCGGTATATGTGCGGCACGGCGGTGAACCTGATTACCCGGGTCATCGGCGAAAACGAACGGAACGGCCAGAACTGGTATTTCCTGGATGATGGTATCTACGGCACGTTTTCCGGCGTCATCTTCGACCAGTGGGATTTCAAACTGATCAGCTTCAAGGAAGGTAAGAAAATCCCGGCTACCTTTGCCGGTCCCAGCTGCGACTCTCTGGACATCATGTTCCGGGGTAAGATGACGGAACCCCTGGAAGTGGGGGATGTGCTGCTGGTACCCGTATGCGGCGCCTATACTTCTGCTTCTGCCACCACCTTCAACGGTTTCCGGAAAGCCAAAACGGTGATCTGGGAAGAAGTGCGGGAAGAACTGGGACTGGATGCCATGAGCCTTGCCGTGTAATTACAAAGAAAAGAAAAAACCTGCATCTTTCAGCGGTGAAAGATGCAGGTTCCTTTTTTATACGTCTGCAGGATGTTGAAATCGTCATCGAAGATCGCCAGATCAGCACGCTGACCTGTTTTCAGGGTCCCCCGGTCGGAGAATCCCAGCTCCCGGGCCGGATTGGCCGTGGCCAGCTGCACTGCCTGGGGCAGGGTCAGGTGGGCGAACTTCCAGATGTTCTGGACAGCTTTTTCCATGGTCAGGATGCTGCCCGCCAGGGTGCCGTCCGCCAGGGTGGCCCGGCCGTCTCTTACGAATACTTTCTGGCCGCCCAGCTCGCTTTCCCCTTCACCCAGGAGACAGGCCCGCATGGAATCGGTGATGAGTACGATCTTGTCCAGTCCTTTGGCATGGACTGCCAGACTCAGGGCTGCCGGGTGGATGTGGATACCGTCGGCGATGAGTTCACACGTTACCGGCTGGGTCAGTGCGGCTCCTACCAGGCCGGGCCGGCGGTGGTGCAGGGGGCTCATGGCGTTGTACAGGTGGGTGATGTGGCTGGCTCCGGCGGAAATGGCCCGGGCAGCTTCTTCGAAGGTAGCATCGCTGTGGCCCAGGGAAACGATGATTTTGTGGCTGCAGCAGCGGGGGATGAACTCCATGTCCGTCAGGGTTTCCGGTGCCAGGGTCAGGATCTTCAGGATGTCTGCATAGGGTTCGATGGATTCCCAGTGGGCTTTTTGGATGTGGCAGGCCTTCTGTGCACCTTTATATTTTTCACTGATGAAGGGCCCTTCCAGGTTGGCCCCCAGGATTTCCGCTCCGGGTTCGTGGCCCTGGGCGTCCCGGATGGCCGAGAGTGCCCGGTCGATTGCTTCTTCGCTGCAGGTCATGGTGGTGGGCAGGAAGCCCGTGACTCCGGTGGAGGCCAGGAGCCGGCTCATGGTATCCAGAGCCTCCCGGGTGCCGTCCATGGCATCGCTGCCCCCGCAGCCGTGGATGTGGATATTCAGGAACCCGGGGGCTACGTAGGCACCCTGGGCATCGATGATCTCAGTATCGGCAGGCAGCTGGTCCGGGTCTGTGAAACCCTGCAGCGTTTTGTCAAAGGTCAGTGCCTGTCCCTCAGTGATTTCTTGTGGTAAAATAAATCTGCCGTTGATGATGGCTTTCATAATTGTTCTCCTTCTCACGGTACAGAATTATCTTTATTATAGCACACCCGAACCAGGAGGTTTTTTCATGATCGATTTGGACAAATTATCCACCGAGCAGCGGAATCCGGCGTCTGTTGCCATTGACAAGGTATCCACCCAGGAACTGGTGGAAATCATCAACCGGGAAGATCACAAGGTGGCTGACGCGGTGCAGAAGATTCTGCCTGCCATTGCGCTGGCTGTGGATCTGGTGGCTGACCGGCTGAAAAAAGGAGGGCGGCTGTTCTATATGGGCAGCGGGACCTCTGGCCGGCTGGGCATCCTGGATGCGGTCGAATGTCCGCCTACCTACAGCACGGATCCGGAACAGATCCAGGGGCTGATCGCCGGCGGTTACGAAGCTATCTTCCGGGCCAAAGAGGGGGCCGAGGACAGCGAAGAACAGGGACGCGACGACATCTGGGCCAAGGAACTGACGTCCAGCGATGTGGTCATGGGCATCAGCGCTTCCGGCCGAACACCCTACGTACTGGGAGGCATGAAGGAAGCCAAGGAACGGGGCTGTGCCGTGCTGGGGCTGTGCTGCAGCGCCCGGAGCGCCATGGCCAAGATTGCCGATCTGTGTCTCACCGTATTGCCCGGGCCTGAAGTGATTACCGGGTCCACCCGGATGAAGGCAGGCACTGCTACCAAGATGGTGCTGAACATGATCACCACCGGGGCCATGGTGCGTTTGGGCAAGGTGCGGGGCAATCTGATGATCGACGTGAGGGCCACCAATGAAAAATTGCTGGAGCGGGCCCTTTCCATCGTGTGTACCGTTACGGGCTGCAGCCGGGAGGAAGCACGGCTGAGTCTGGCCCGGAACCGGGGCAGTGCCCGGAAGGCCGTGGAGGAATGGGAGGCCGCCCATGGAAAATAAGGAACTGGCCCGGCAGATCCTGCTTGTGGTGGGGCCTGGAGCCAATGTGCGCCAGGCTACCCACTGCATGACCCGGCTGCGGCTGGTACTGGAAAATCAGGATGTGGACCGGGAGGCCCTGAAGAAGCTTCCAGAGGTTATGGGGGTGAATCAGGCCGGACCGGAGCTGCAGATTATCCTGGGACCGGGCAAGGCTGCCCAGGTGACGGATGCGTTCAACGCCCTGCTGGCGGCACCGGAGGAGACGACAGCGCCTGTACAGGAAACGAAAGAAACGGAACAGCCGGTAAAGGACGGATTTCCCCAGGGAGAAGTGGGGGACGGCAAGGCTCTCCATGAAGCCATCCGGGCAAAGAACGCCACTCCGGCCAAATTGTTCCTGAAACGGATCAGCAGCATCTTCGTTCCCTTGATCCCCGGATTCATCGGCTGCGGGCTCCTGACGGGAATCTTGAACATTGTCCGGCGGCTGGATCCGGTGCTGGCCCGTAACGTGGCGTTCCAGATTCTGGGTCTGGCCGGCAATACGGTGTTTTGGGGCATGAACCTGTTCGTGGGCTGGAATGCGGCCAAAGAATTCGGCGGGTCGCCCGTGCTGGGCGGGGCTTTGGGGGCTCTCATCAGCCATCCCGGACTCAGCGGCATTTTGCTGCACGGACAGGCACTGACTCCGGGCCGGGGCGGCGTGGTGGCTGTGCTGATCGTGGCGGCCTTGGGAGCCCAGCTGGAAAAAAAGCTGCATAAGCTGGTGCCCGAGGCACTGGATCTGTTCCTGACGCCCTTTCTGGTGCTGGGTATCATGGCCTTTGCCACGTTGTATGTGTTCCAGCCTCTGGGCGGTTTTATCGCCGAGAGCATCGGTTTTGCGGCCACGGAGGCGGTAGTACGGGGCGGGGCACTTACCGGGTTCGTCCTGGGCGGTCTTTTCCTGCCCCTGGTTATGCTGGGGGTCCATCAGGGACTTACCCCCATCCACGCCCAGCTGATCGCCCAGTACGGGTATACCATCCTGCTGCCCATTCTGGCCATGGCCGGGGGCGGACAGGTGGGTGCTGCTGCGGCGGTATACCTGAAGACTCGGAATCCGGAAGTCAGGAGGGTAGTAGCTTCAGCTCTGCCTGTAGGACTCATGGGTGTAGGGGAGCCGCTGATCTACGGGGTGACGCTGCCTCTGGGGAGACCGTTCATCGGGGCCTGCATCGGCGGAGCCCTGGGGGGTGCTGTTCAGGCAGCCTGCCAGGTGGGCGCCGGGGCCCTGGGGATTTCCGGACTGCCCCTGGCTCCCAGTACTACCTGCGTAACCGCTTATTTGGCAGGACTGGCCGTATCCTACGTGGGCGGTTTCGTGGCCACATGGGTGATGGGGTTCGAGGATCCGGGAACGTACGACAGTCACTGATCACTGATTCTGACCAAGGAGGTTGAACCATGACATTGCACAAGGGGATTTCTTTGTATCCGGGGCTGGGTATGCCTTTGGACGAGATGCTTGGACGGCTGGAAATGGCTGCCGGGCTGGGGGTGGACCGGTTGTTCCTTTCCTTCCACATTCCGGAAACGGATCCGGCTGCCTTTGACCGGCAGGTGGCACCTCTCCTGGAGAGGGCCCGAGCCCTGGGCATTTTTACCGTGGGTGACCTGGTGCCTGGCAAACCGGTACCGGAAACGCTGACCTGCCTGCGGCTGGACGACGGCTTTGCCCCGGAAGCGGTGGCAGCGCTCCAGCGTGGATATCCGGGCCGGATCCTGGTACTGAATGCTTCGGCCGTGACGGAAAAACAGCTGGAAGCATTGCAGGAAGCCGGGGTGGATTTCCGTAAGGTGGAAGCACTCCACAACTTCTACCCCCATCCTCATACCGGTGTTTCTGTACCCTACTTCCTAAAACAGGAGGCCCTGCTGCACCGGTACGGCATTTCGTCCGGCGCTTTCGTGGCCAGTCAGGCTGGGAAACGGGGCCCTCTGTATGAAGGGCTTCCCACCCTGGAACAGGACCGGCACCGCAGTGTATCCATCGGTGCCCGGCAGCTGGCGGCCCTGGGGGCGGAGGCCCTCTACATCGGCGATGACGGTCCCACCAGAGATGAACTGCAGGCCCTGGGCCGGCTGGAGGAAGGGGTGCTGGAGCTGACCCTGGAAGTATTCCAGTGGAGGCCCTGCCATGACATCCTTGCCACCCATGTGTACGAGACCAGGCCGGAGGAGGCGGAAGAGGTAATCCGCACTGCCAACAGCAGGAGTCTGTGGAAGCGTGCGGACATCCCCGAGATTCCCTTCCGGCGCTGTCATCCGGGGGATGTGACGCTGGACAATGGCCGGTACGGCCGCTACGCCGGAGAGCTGGAAATCTGCAAGACGGAGCTGCCGGCAGATCAAAGGGTGGATGTGCTGGGCCGCATCCCGGCGGAGGAACAGTTTCTGCTGCAGTACCTGACGGGCGGAAAGAAGTTCCGCCTGCGTCCTGTGGCCACGAATCACTAACCCATAATCCCCAACCTATGATATAATAAAAAATAGTTTGCACGAAGGAGAGATCATCATGAGTTCAACCAATCTGGAAATGGGTATCGTAGGCCTGCCCAACGTAGGCAAAAGCACCCTGTTCAACGCCATCACCAAAGCAGGGGCCGAAGCGGCCAACTATCCTTTCTGTACCATAGAGCCCAACGTGGGCGTGGTCGACGTTCCCGACTCCCGTCTGGACGTGCTGGCCAAAATGTTCCATTCCAAGAAGATCGTTCCTGCAGGAATGAAATTTGTGGACATCGCCGGCTTGGTGAAGGGCGCCAGCAAGGGCGAAGGTCTGGGAAACAAATTTTTGAGCCACATCCGGCAGACCGATGCTATCGCTGAAGTGGTGCGCTGTTTCGAAGACGGCAATATCACCCACGTGGAAGGTTCCATCGATCCGGTCCGTGACGTGGAGATCATCAATACGGAACTGTGCCTGGCCGACCTGGAAAGCGTGGAAAAACAACTGACCAAGGTCCAGAAACTGATCAAGGCCGGGGACAAAAAGGCAGCAGCCAAAGCGGCTCTGCTCCAGAAGATCTCCGACAACCTGGGCGAAGGCATCCCTGTGCGCCGGCTGGAACTGACCGACGATGACAGGGAGAACCTGAAGGAACTGGACCTTTTGACCAGCAAGCCTATCCTGTACGTGGCCAACGTGGCAGAAGAAGAAGCCGCTGACTGGTCCGGCAACCCGTATGTCAAAGCACTGGAAGAATACGCTGCCAAAGAAAATGCTCAGGTGATTGTGATCTCTGCCAAGGTGGAAGAGGAAATCGCCCAGCTGCCCAAGGATGAAGCCAAGGAATACCTGGAAATGGAAGGGCTGACGGAAGCCGGGCTGGATCGTCTGATTAAGGCCGGTTTCAAACTGCTGGGACTGCAGACGTTCCTGACTGCCGGAGAAATGGAATCCCGGGCCTGGACCATCGTAGCCGGTTCCACGGCACCCAAAGCAGCCGGCAAGATCCATACGGACTTTGAAAAAGGCTTCATCCGGGCCGAAATCGTGTCCTACGACGACCTAGTGCAATGCGGATCCAAACAGGCTGCCAAGGAAAAAGGCCTGGTACGCCTGGAAGGCAAGGACTACATTATGCAGGACGGCGATGTAGTGGAATTCCGCTTCAACGTGTAAGCGGATATCTGCAAGAGAAAGAAGGGCATGCCATGCTGTTCGATACCCATACCCATGCGGATTATTCCTGTGATGCGGAGCAGACCATCGGAGAAGCGGCGAAGGCGGCTCACGACCTGGGCCTGGGGATTATCCTGACGGAGCATTGGGACCGTTATTATCCCTCCTATCCGGAAAGCTTCCAATTCGACATTGCCGATTACTTCAGGCACAATACCCCCTTGCGCAGCGACACGGTGCTGCTGGGCATCGAGGTGGGGCTGCAGCCCAAGGCCATCGCTGAGGACAAGGCAATGGTGAAGCAGTATCCCTTTGATGAAGTGGTGGGATCCATGCACTGCTTCGATGGGCTGGACATGTACGAACCGGATACCTACAGGGGCATCACCAAGGACGAGGCGGTGCGCCGGTATCTGGAGGATTCCGTCCGGTGCCTGGAAATGGAACCGGATTTCGATTCCTACGGGCACATTGACTATATCTGCCGGTATATGCCCTATGAGGATCCCAACTTGTATTACAAAGACCATCCGGACTTGTGGAACAGGGTGTTCCGGCTGCTGATCGAACAGGACAGGGTCATTGAAATCAATACGAGACGGCTGGGAGATGCCAGCGTGGTGCCGCCCCTGATAGAGCTGTACAGGCGGTTCCATGAACTGGGCGGAAAATACGCCACGTTGGGCAGCGATGCCCACTATAAAGAACATGTGGGCCGGGACTTTGCCACAGGGCAGCAGATTGCCCGGGCGGCTGGCTTACAGCTGGTCTATTTCAAGGAACGGAAGCGGATCGTTTGTCCATAAAATTGTCACGGGAGCAACCTTGTTTTCGTTTCTTTTCCCTGCTATAATACACGGGTATCACCCTGATAAAGGAGCGTGGAGCACATGGGCCGTCAGCGGCTGGGCATCCTGGGCGGGACCTTTGATCCCATCCACAACGGGCATCTGATGATTGCCCGGGCCATGCAGGAACAGCTGCACCTGGACCGGGTACTGTTTATCCCGGATTACATCCCTCCCCACAAACGGGGCAGGGAGTGCTCCCCTTCGGCGGATCGGCTGGTCATGACGTTACTGGCGACTCGGGACAACCCCCTCTGCACTGTATCCGACATGGAACTGCGGAGGGGCGGGGTTTCCTACACCAGTGACACCTTGCGTCAGCTGTATCGGCGCTGGCACCGATTCTATGATCTGTACTTCCTGATCGGCGCCGATTCGGCGGAACAGCTTCCTACCTGGCACAATATCCGGGAAGCCATGGAGTACGCCACGTTTGCGGCAGCGGCCCGGCCCGGGTTTGCGCCGCAGAAAGAAGCGGTCAGCGCCAGGCTGGCCCGACAGGGGCTTACCCGGTTGTGCTGGGTGGATACACCGGAACTGGACCTTTCCTCCACGGAAATCCGGGAGAAGGTCCGCCGGGGCGAATCGATTGCGAACCTGGTACCCAAGGCAGTAGCGGAATACATCGAACAGAGAGACCTCTACCGCAAGTAGGGGCTCTCTGTTTTTTTGATAGGAGGCAATATCATGGAACTTGAGGAAATGCAGACCCGGCTGGAAAAAGAACTGCCGGCCAAACGCTTCCACCATACGGTGGCAGTGAGTCAGACCGCTGTGGAGCTGGCCCGGCTGTACGGCGTGGATGAAAAGAAAGCTGCCATTGCAGGCATGCTCCACGACAGCGGAAGGCAGATTCCCAAAAAGGATTTCATTGCCAAGGCGGCAGAACTGGGCATTCCTCTGGACGAAGTGGAAAAAGCCCAGCCCATCCTGATCCATGCCAAACTGGGTGTCTATTATGCGGAACACGAATTCGGCGTCACGGATCCGGATATCCTCTCCAGCATTCGGTATCATACTACTGGGGCCGCCCATATGAGCCCCCTGGCCATGGTCATCTATCTGGCCGATCTGATCGAACCCCATCGGGATTTCGAGGGTGTGGATACCCTGCGGCAGCAGGTGCGCCAGGGCCTGGAATATGGCATGCTGAAAGCCTACATCCACACTATGGCCTATCTGATGGAACAGGGACAGCTGATCCATCCCGACTGCCTGGCCGGGTACAATGAACTGATCATGGCACAGGAAGCCAATCAACAATAACAGGAGCGAACGCAAACAATGACTGAACCAAAGAAAACAGGGGGCCGTCGCTACAAGAAACGGCTGCGGAAGGGACGGCTGTTCTTTTCCCTGGTGCTGATCTGCCTTCTGATGGGCAGCTGCTTCGCAGCCGGCATGAGGATTTACAACCGGTTCTTCCGGTCCCGGGCCCAGGTGGCGGCAACCAGGGATGACAGCCTGACGACCGAGGGCTTTTCTGAGCGGATCAATGTACTGCTCCTGGGAACTGATGACGGGGACAGCGAGGATTTCGGCACCGATGCCCCCAAGCGGACTGATGCCATGCTGCTGGTAAGCTTCGACCCCCAGCATAACCAGGTGGCCGTACTGAGTCTTCCCCGGGATACCCGGGTAACCATCCCCGGCCGTCGGGGTCATGACAAGATCAATGCGGCTTATGCCTACGGGGGCGTGCCCCTGGCGAAAAAGACGGTCAGCAATCTGCTGCAGGTACCGATCAACCACTATATGCAGGTGGACTGGAAAGGCTTCATCAAAGTGGTGGATATGCTGGGCGGTGTGGACCTGAATGTGGAGCAGGATATGGATTACGAGGATCCCTATGCCGATTTGAAGATCCACCTGAAGAAGGGACAGCAGCACCTGAACGGGGAAAAAGCCGGAGAATACGTCCGGTTCCGGCATGACGAAATGGGCGATATCGGCCGGGTGAAACGGCAGCAGATCTTTATGAAGGCACTGGCCAAACAGGCCTTTACGGTGACCAACATGGTGAAACTGCCCATGATCATCGGTACGGCCACTGAATATGTGAAAACGGATATGGACTTTATCCAGATGGTGAAGGCGGCCAACTGCCTGCGGCTCTTCGGAGACAGCGGGGTAAAGAGTGCCAGCCTGAAAGGCGATTTCGGAGATATCGGCGGGGTCAGTTACTGGGTGACCACCCCCTCCAAGATTGCAGCTACTCTGAATGAACTGCAGATCCCTCATAAACGGATTCCCAGTATCTGATGAAAGGAAAAGTGAAATGACGGGTAAAGAATTGGCCAACAAGATTGCAGCAGCTGCTGCGGACAAGAAAGCACGGGATATCCTGCTGCTGAACATGGAAGGACTGTCTTCCGTAACGGATTACTTCATGATCTGTTCGGCTCCCAGCACCACCCAGGTGCGGGCCATCGCCGACGGCATCGAAGACAAGCTGGCCCAGGAAGGCCGCCTGCCTGCCCATAAGGAAGGGTACAGCGAGGGCAACTGGGTACTGCTGGACTATGGTGACTGTGTAGCCCATGTATTCCAGGAATCCCAGCGGAACTTCTACAACCTGGAACAGCTGTGGGCTGACGCTCCCAGTGAAGCGTATACGGAGCCGGAAGCATGAGGAAAGAGCATGGACCGGTGACGGTAAAGACGGTGGGCCGCTACCGGGTGGGGGATGTCAGTGATATGACCGTAGCCCGGATGGGCGAAGCCGGGGCTTTCCTGGATGCCGGTACGGGCAATACCTCTGACGATATCCTGCTCCACAAGCACCAGCAGACTCATCCTGTGAAGGTGGGCGACAAGGTGAAGGTATATCTTTACCTGGATGCCAAGGGCCGGATGACGGCCAGCATGAAGCTTCCCAAGATGCGGGAAGGGCAGCTGGGATATGTGAAGGTACTGTCGGTGACCCGCCAGGGCGGCTTCGTGGATATCGGTGCCGAACGGGGCGTGTTCCTGCCCTACAGCGAAATGCGGGGGCATGTTTCACCCAACCAGCTGGTGTGGGTGAAATTGTATCGGGATAAGAGCGGCCGGCAGGCCGTGACCATGCGGGTGGAAGACGATATGGTGCGGGCTTCCGTACCGGCCCGGGACGTGAAGGTGGGTGATGAACTGACGGGTACGGTGTACAACATCCTGCCGGAAGGGTTCTTCCTGCTGACCACCCAGCGGTATCTGGCCTTTATCCATCGCAGCGAGGTGCCCGGCGGGCGTCTGGACTTCGGTCAGAAGGTCACGGGCCGGGTCACTTTTATCCGGGAAGACGGACGGGTGGACATGAGTCTGCGGGAAGTAAAGGAAAAGGCCATGGTGACGGACAGTGAACGGATCCTGGCCCTGCTGGAAAAACGCCAGGGTACCATGCCCTACAGCGATGCCACTCCGCCGGAAATCATCAAAGACGCTTTCGGCATTTCCAAGGCTGCATTCAAGAGAGCTTTGGGACGGCTGATGAAAGAAGGGAAAATCATCCAGAAGGACGGTTGGACCAGCTTAAAGAAATAAAAGAAAAGGGTGCTGACGCGAAATACGTCGGCACCCTTTCTCGTGTTCATGGGACTATTGTTTCACAGCCTCTTTTCTGGGATAAGCTAACCTTTAAGCTATCCAACGGCTTTGTTTTTGTACAAACAAAAAGCCCATGCAGTCTTTCAACCGCATGGACTCTACATTTCATTTGGTGGAGACAAGGAGGATCGAACTCCTGACCTCTTGCATGCCATGCAAGCGCTCTCCCAGCTGAGCTATGCCCCCAAACGACTTATTCAGTATACAACGGAATGGATTGTTTTGTCAATGACTTTTGAGAAAAATATTTTGGATGGTTCCTGGAATCGTTTGTGCATCCATTTGGCCTCTGGGGCAAACCATGATGGTATGTATGGACTGCCAATCCGTAAAAGAATCATTTTCGAAATGCCCGTAAAAAGGCTTTCGCTGCTCTGCTGAACACCGCATAGCGTTTCCAGATTAAGGCATAGTGGATTTCCAACGGCGGATCCAGCGGACAAAAGCATACAGCCTCGTCTAACCTGCAGGGCAGCAGATCCTCGGTCGTCAGGTAACAGCCAAAACCGCTTTTTACGAACTTTTCCGGTGAACCGTTTATGACATTATAGGTTGCAACGATGTCCAGATTCTCAATTTTTGTCTCTGCCCAGTGGGAGATAATCTGTTGAAGACCGGCTCTGCGGTGGAACACCAATGGAATCGCAGGCAAATCTGCTTTCTGGATGAATCCCCTTTTTGCCAGTGCGTGATCGGATGGCAGCAGCACCCCCCAACGTGATGCATCCGGCAGTGAAACATATTCGTACCGTACGGTGTCGATTGGTTCCAGGAAAACGGAAAAATCCAGACTGCCGTGTTCCAGACGCTCCATTACATCAATGGCATCGCTGCTGTAAAATTGAAAATGGATGCCCGGATGTTCTGTCCGGATTGCTGAAGCGGCTTTCAGTACGGAAGCGGTGGGATTGCCTCCGATGGCTACTTCGCCGCTGATTTGAACGGTATCTGCGTTCAGCTCACGCTCTGTCTTTTCCAGCAGCGAGATGATTTCATCAGCGCGTTTTCGCAGCAGAACGCCTTCTTCCGTCAGCATGATTTTCCGTTTTCCACGAATCAGCAGTTGTTTTCCGATTTCCTGTTGCAGCTCCATAAGCTGTTTTGAAAGCGAAGGCTGGGAGATATGCAGACTTTCTGCAGCTCGTGTGATGTTTTTTTCCCTTGCGACCGCAAGAAAATAGCGCAGCAGACGAATTTCCATCGTACTTTCACCTCACTACTTACAGTATACAGCAAATTATTATTCTTTTAAACTATGATACTCCATAATTTATAAGTATTTGCTATCATACGATATGCATTTTATACTATTTATCAAGTGGTGCGGTTCCATCAAGCAGAATGGCGCTTACATCCATGCTGTCACTGCAGACTGCTGCCAGAAACTGAGCCGCGATGAGATCTTAAAATCCTGAAGAAAGCAGATCCTATGAGCATTTTATCAAAAGTACAGAAAGAAGAATCTTCTCAATGAATACAGGAAAAACGAAGCGGAACCTTGATATGCTGCATGGTTCCATCTGGAACAAGCTGCCGCTGTTTGCATTCCCGGTAGCGGCAACTGCCATCCTGGAACAGCTGTTCAATGCATCCGATATTGCGGTGGTAGGCAATTTCACTGGCACGGGAAAAACCGTGGCTGTGGCGGCGGTGGGAGCCAACAGTGCTATTATTGCCCTAATTGTCAACCTGTTTGTGGGTATCGCCCTGGGCGCAAATGTGGTCATTGCCAATGCGATTGGGAGGGATGACCGGGAAGCGGTGAAAAAAGCTGTCCATACTTCTATCGTAGTAGCTTTCTTGGGGGGCATTCTGGTGACTGCAGTCGGTGAACTTGCGGCAGCTCCATTGCTGGATTCTTTTCATGTGCCGGACGCTGTGTTTGCTTCGGCACTGCTCTATCTGAGAATCTATCTGCTGGGAATGCCAGTGATTTTGCTGTATAACTTTGAAGCGGCAATTTTCCGCAGCGTGGGAGATACCCATGTGCCGCTGATTGCACTGGCAACCTCCGGCGTGCTGAATGTTGTCCTGAATCTGTTTTTTGTAGCGGTTCTGCATATGACAGTCAACGGGGTCGCAATTGCCACGGTGATTTCCAATACAGTCAGCTCTGTGCTGCTGCTCCGGTGCCTGCGGGTTTCCAGGCAGTATATCCATGTAGAATGGCAGTCGCTGCGGATTGATCGGGAAGCCTTCGGACAGATCATGAAGATCGGTCTGCCTGCCGGTATCCAGAGTGCCGTGTTTGCCGTGTCCAATATCGTGATCCAATCGGCTATCAACAGCCTTGGTACGATCGTCATGGCAGCGTCCAGCGCAGCATACAACATTGAAATTTTCGCCTATGATGTCCTGAACTCATTCAGCCAGGCCTGTACGACTTTTGTCGGGCAAAACTTTGGCGCAGGGAAGATTCAGCGCTGCAGGCGAACACTGATCCTGTGCCTGATCGAAGATCTGATTGCTTCGGCAGCCGCAATTGCGTTGGTGCTGTTTGCCGGAAAGTTCCTTCTGGCTGTTTTCAACAATGATCCGCAGGTGATTTCCATCGGCTATACACGGCTGCTGATGGTGTTTTCCGCATACACATTCAGTATGCTCTACGAAGTGATGAGTGGCTACCTGCGCGGCTTTGGCATCTCCCTTGTTCCAGCGATCCTGACCACCATTGGTGTCTGCGGGATCCGTATTGGATGGATTTATTTCGTATTCCCGCAAAGCAGGACATTCCAGACGATTATGGCCGCCTATCCGGCCAGCCTGTCAGCCACGGCACTGCTGATTCTCTTTGCACTGCTTTGGTACCATCCGTCCCGACGCTTTGCTAAGTCACAGCGAAGTGGGGGAGTTGCCTGTGAATGACAAACAATGCCTGTCCAATCTGTCAGAAACGGATCGAATGTCTGGGCTATTTTTTACAAAACACAAGGAGGAACCGTGATGAACGAAGAAAAACTGACTTTGAATAACGCTGTCACCATGCCGAAGATCGGCTACGGCGTGTTCCGCATGACAGACTGCATCCAATGCGAAGAAGCCGTTGTACAGGCAATCCATGCAGGCTATCGCCTGATCGATACGGCTGCTGCTTACGGAAACGAAGAAGCGGTGGGACGGGCTATCTGCCGCTGTGGGATTCCCAGAGAAGAACTGTTTGTCACTACGAAACTGTGGATTACAGATACCAGTTATGAGGGCGCCATGAGGGGTTTTGCCCGTTCGATGGAGCATCTTGGTCTCGACTATCTGGATCTGTATCTCATCCATCAGCCCTACAATGACTACTACGGTGCATGGCGCGCACTGGAGGAGCTGTACGCTGCCGGAAAAGTCAGAGCTATTGGTGTCGATAATTTTACATCCGATAAGCTGGCAGACTTTGTCTTTTGGAATCAAGTGAAACCAGCGGTCAATCTGGTAGAATGCAATCCGTTCTTTCAGCGGGAAGATGAACGTGCCTATATGGAAAAACAGGATATCCAGATGCAGGCATGGTCGCCTTTGGCTGCAGGTCAGGGAATCCTTTTCCGGAATGAAACGCTCTGTGCTATTGCCGCAAGTCACCGGAAATCCCCTGCACAGGTAGCGCTCCGCTGGCTGACGCAGCGCGGCATTGTTCCTATTGTAAAATCCGCAAATCCGCAGCGTATGAAAGAGAACTTGAATATTTTCGATTTCATGCTGACTGATACCGAAATGGAACAGATTGCAAAGCTGGACACCGGGCATACGTGTTTTGCACCCCGGCAAACCGGTCAGGCAGTGGATGAATTCCTGAAGAAGGCACTGCAGTATCGGCTATAAATAGAAAAGTGTGGGACTTTCATTGGATTTCCCGTTTTGGAAAGGGACTGTGCCTGTGGGAAAAGGCCTGCGGTGACAGGAAGGGTTTCCTTATGATATGGTTTGCCTCTGGGGTATGTTATAATAGGAACGGGCTGACCGATGATAGGCAGTTGTTCCGAAGAAAGCAAAGAGGTGCCGCCTGGCTTTGGGAGCATGGGCGGTTCCTTTCATTTCTATTTTGCAGATCATGGAGGGCAAACATATGGACGTAGTAGTGACCGGTTTCGATCCTTTTGGAGGGGAACCGCTGAATCCGGCCTGGGAAGCAGTGAAACAGCTGGATGGACTGGTGATCGCCGGGAACCGGGTACATGCGGTACAGATCCCCACGGTGCGTTTCAAGGCCATTGCCGGCGTGCAGGAAGCAATCAGGAAGTATGATCCCGACGTGGTGCTCTGCGTGGGACAGGCCGGCGGCCGGATGGACCTTACAGTGGAACGGGTGGGCATCAACTGCGATGATTTCCGCATTGCCGACAACGAAGGGAACCAGCCAGTGGATGAACCCATTGTGCCGGGTGGTCCGGCAGCTTATTTCGCGACTCTGCCCATCAAGAAAATCGTGGCGGCGCTGACAGGCCATGGCATTCCGGCCAAAGTGTCCAACACAGCAGGCACCTTTGTATGCAACCATGTGCTGTACGGCCTGCTGGATATCCTGGCCCGCGACGCCAAAAAGCGCCGGGGCGGTTTCATTCACGTGCCGTATCTGCCAGAACAGGCGGCCCGGCTGAAGGCTCAGCCCAGCATGGCCCTTGCTACCATCGTGGAAGGACTGAAACTGGCCGTGGAAGTGGCCGTAACCAACCGGGAAGATGCCAAAGTGACCGGCGGGACCATCTGCTGACAGGAGTGTGAGGACACTATGACGGAAAACAAACCAGGCCTGCCCCAGTGTATCCAGGTCCGGGGCGCCAAAGTCCATAATTTGAAGAATATCGATGTGGATATCCCCCTGCACCGGATCGTGGGCATTGCCGGGGTCTCCGGTTCCGGCAAGTCGTCCCTGGCTCTGGGCATCCTGTATGCGGAAGGTTCCCGCCGGTATCTGGAATCCCTTTCTAGTTATACCCGCCGGCGAATGACCCAGGCGGAACGGGCGGAAGTAGAGGAGGTCCGCTATGTGCCGGCGGCTCTGGCTCTGCGCCAGCGTCCCGGTGTGCCGGGCATCCGTTCTACCTTTGGGACGCTGTCAGAGTTGTCCAATTCCCTGCGGCTCATGTTTTCCCGGCTGGCCAGCCACCGCTGCCCCAATGGCCATTACTGTCCGCCGTCCCTGGCTGTGGCCGCCATGCAGGAAATTACCTGTCCGGTGTGCGGTGCAAAATTCTACGGACCGGGGGCTGAGGATCTGGCCTTTAATTCCCGGGGTGCCTGTTCCACCTGCGGTGGTACGGGCATCACCAGCACTGTGGACGAATCTACCCTGATTACCGATGAGAACCTGTCCGTCGACCAGGGCGTGGTAGCTGTGTGGGGTACTCTTATGTGGTCCCTGATGAAGGACGTGTGCCGGGAAATGGGCGTGCGTACGGACGTGCCCTATAAGGACCTGACGGACCGGGAAAAGGATATTGTCCTCCATGGCCCCATGGTGAAGAAACATATCCACTATATGAACGAGAAATCCCACCAGATGGGGGAGTTGGACTTTACCTATTACAGTGCGGTGAATACCGTGAAGAATGCCCTGGCCAAGGTGAAGGACGAGAAGGGCATGAAACGGGTAGCCAGATACCTGAAGGAAGAGGTGTGCCCTGACTGCCACGGCACCCGCATGAGTGAAGCTGCCCGGGCGCCCCGGCTGCGGGGCATCGGATTGGACCAGGCATCGGCTCTGCCTCTCTCCGACCTGGTGGATTGGGTGAAGGGGGTTCCGGATACCCTGCCGGAAGAAATGCGCCCCATGGCCCAGAATATCTGCGAAGCGTTCCTGGACACGGCGAAACGGCTACTGGATCTGGGGCTGGGCTACCTTTCTCTGGACCGGGCGGCGGGCACTCTTTCTACCGGCGAACGGTAGCGGGTGCAGCTGGCCCGGGCAGTGCGGAACCGGACGACTGGGGTGCTCTATGTGCTGGATGAACCTTCCATCGGCCTTCACCCCTATAACCTGAAGGGCCTCACCGGGGTCATGGACGACCTGCTCGCTGATGGAAACTCCGTGGTGCTGGTGGATCACGATACCCAGGTGCTGCTCCATGCGGATCATCTGGTGGAAATGGGACCGGGAGCCGGTGCTGACGGGGGCCGGATCATCGCCCAGGGAACGATACGGGAACTGGAAAACAATCCGGAGTCTCTGATCGGTCCTTATCTGAAGGAAGAACAGCGGCTGGAAGGGGTCTCCGGGACTGTGCGGCAGGCGGAATACAAACGGCAGCGGCCTGTGCTGCCGGAAAAGGAACTGTTTGCTCGGGGAACCATCCATCTGGTGACGGGTCCCATCCATACGGTACAGTCCCTGGATGTGAAAATCCCCCAGGGGCGGCTCAGCGTGGTTACGGGGGTGTCCGGATCGGGGAAGACTACCATGGTCCTGGAAAGCCTGATCCCAGCTCTCCTGGCGAAAATCCAGGGGACAGAACTGCCGTCCCACGTGAAGAAAATCCAGGCTGAGGGCATCCGGCAGGTGAAGCTCATCGACGCCACGCCCATCGGCATCAATGTGCGCTCTACGGTGGCCACCTATGCAGGTATCCATAACGAACTGCGCAAGGTCTATGCCAGGCTGGCTGCCTCCCGGGAGCGGGGATACAAGGCTGGGGATTTTTCCTACAATACGGGGAAGCTGCGCTGCCCTACCTGTGATGGCACAGGGCAGATTACCCTGGATGTACAGTTTTTGCCCGATGTGGACATCCCCTGCCCGGACTGTCACGGTTCCCGCTACAGCCGGGAAGCCTATGGAATCCGGCGGAAGGGCGGAGACGGCAGGGAGTACAGCTTGCCGGAACTGATGAATGGGAGCGTGGACCAGGTGCTGGCGGTCTGCGGAGGGCTTTCCCTGGTGCAGAAACGGCTGCAGGTGCTCCACGACCTGGGATTGGGCTATCTGACGTTGGGAGAGGAAACTCCCGGCCTTTCTGGCGGGGAGGCCCAGCGGCTGAAACTGGCCAGCGAAATGGGCAAGGGACAGAAAGATTCGGTGTTCGTGTTTGACGAACCTACCATCGGTCTCCATCCCCGGGATGTGCGGACCCTGCTGGAAGTATTCCAGGGGCTCATCGATTTCGGAGCCACTGTGGTGGTCATCGAGCATGACCTGGATGTGATCCGCAACGCCGATTATATTGTCGACCTGGGACCCGGCGGCGGGCTGAAAGGCGGCCGGATTGTGGCCCAGGGGACGCCGGGTACTATCCGGAACTGTCCGGACAGTGTGACGGGAAGATATATCTGACGGGATTTTCCCCTTTCCATTTTTGTCGCAGAGAAGTATACTTAAGCGTATACTCGATTTTGACAACAATGAGGATGGGGGAATTTTTTATGACATCGCTGATCGGGCCGGAGAACATCTGGCTGCTCTTGAGCATTACCTGTGTGACCATTGCGGCGGCCATCTATCTGGAACAGAAATACGCCTGGGCGTCCCGGCTTTCGGGGGCGGTCATTGCCCTGATTTCTGCTGTGCTGCTGGTGAATCTGGGGGTGATTCCCAGCCATGCGCCTCTCTTTGATGACATCATCTGGGGATATGCAGTACCGGTGGCTATTCCTCTGCTGCTGCTCCAGGCCAATATAACCAAAATCTGGCAGGAAACGGGCCGGATGCTGTTCATCTTTCTGATCGGGGCTGTGGGGACCTTGAGCGGTGCCATGCTGGGCTATGTGCTCCTGGGAAGCCGGATTCCCGGTCTGGCCAAAGTGGCGGCCATGATGACCGGTTCCTATATCGGTGGCGGCGTGAATTTCGTGGCCCTGTCCGATGCCTTCAAGACCGGCGGCACTCTGGTGTCAGCTACGGTGGTGGCGGACAACCTGAACATGGCAGTGTACTTCCTGGTTCTGCTGAAATGCGTGGGCAGCGCTTTCTTCCGCAGTCATTACACCCATCCCCACATCGACCAGGTGGAAAAGACAGGCATGGGGAATGCGGAGACCCTGGCGGCTGCTTACTGGAGCCGGAAGGACATTTCTCTGAAGGATATCGCTCTGGATCTGATGTACGCAGTGGTGGTGGTCACCCTGAGCCGGGCCTTGGGGGCGGCTCTGGGGGCGGTGATCCCCGTGGACGGCGGTTTCACCAAGATGTGCAACACCTTCTTCAGCAGTCAGTACGTATGGATTACGCTGTTCTCCATGCTGTTTGCTACGTTCTTTGAAAAAGAGGCATCTAAGATGGCTGGTGCCCAGGAAATCGGTACTTACTTTATCTATATGTTTTTCTTTGCCATTGGGGTGCCGGCTTCCATTCCGGAAATCCTGCACAACGCACCTCTCCTGTTCGTGTTCTGCTTCATCATGGTGGTGGTGAACATGGCCTTCTGCTTCATCGGGGGCAAGCTGTTCCACTTTGATTTGGAGAACATTGTGCTGGCCTCTAACGCCAATATCGGCGGACCTACCACGGCGGCGGGCATGGCCATTTCCCAGGGGTGGGTGCAGCTGGTAGGACCCTCCATGCTGGTAGGGACCTTCGGCTACGTGATCGGGACGTATATCGGCATGGTGGTCGGAAGTCTGCTGGGAGCGTAGACGATAATATCCAGGGGCGTACCAGGAGATATTTTGCCTTCGGCAAAAATCTTGGCGCGCCCCTACGGATCATCAATCAGATTGTTGGTTTATTGCTGGCAACGACCCGCGAACCACCAGCCAGGAATCACGAAAAAGGCACTGTCGCATCGGGCGGCAGTGCCTTTTTTCATATCTTCCACGCAAAATGGTCTGTGTGGAGCAATTCTTCTGCTTTTTCGCTGAGGGGCTTGCCCAGAAATTCTTTGTAAAGCCGCTGGACCTGGGGATTCTCATGGGAATACCGCAGTTTGTTCTGCTGGTCCAGACTGTGGAGCTGTTCGCCCCGTACTTCCTGGAAGTCTTCGTCGTCCCGGGGGACGGGCTGGCCTCCACCGCCGGCACAACCACCGGGACAGGCCATGACCTCTACGAAATCGTAGTGGACATGCTTTTTCTTCAGGGCCTGCATCAGCTTCCGGGTGTTGGACAGCCCGCTGACGGCGGCACATCGGATGGTCTTGTCGGCAATGGTGTATGTGGCCTGGCGCAGGGCCGGGCCGGTACGGATGTCCTTGAACATGTCCGGATCCGGGTTGCGGCCGGTGAGCTGGGCATAGGCTGTCCGCAGGGCGGCTTCCATGACCCCGCCGGTGGTGCCAAAAATGGTGCCGGCGCCGGTGAAGGTCCCCATGGGGTCATCCAGGGGTTCATCGGGCAGCCGGGCGGGATCCAGCCGGTCGGCCCGCAGCATCCGGATCAGCTCCCGGGTGGTCAGTACCAGGTCCACATCGGGCCCGTGGACGGTGCTCATGGTGGGCAGGGCACATTCGGCCTTCTTGGCCAGACAGGGCATGATGGACACACAGTACAGCTTTTCCGGGGGTACGCCCAGCTGTTGAGCCAGCCAGGTCTTGGCAATGGCTCCGAACATCTGCTGGGGAGATTTGGCGGTGGACAGGTGACCGGTAAGCTCCGGATACTGGCCTTTCAGGAACCGCACCCAGCCCGGGCAGCAGCTGGTGAACATGGGATACTCCTTCGTTTCGCCGTTGCTGAATCGTTCTAGGAATTCACTGGCTTCCTCCATGATGGTCAGATCCGCCGCAAAGGTGGTGTCGTATACATGGTCGAAGCCCAGACGGCGCAGGGCCGCTGCCAGCTTGCCGATAGTGGCTGCCTCCCGGGGCAGACCGAAACATTCATACCAGGCTGTCCGTACCGCCGGAGCTACCTGCACGATGGTCACTTTGTCCGGATTGGCCAGGGCCTCATAGAGCTTGTCTGTATCGTCCCGTTCCCGCAGGCCCGCCACCGGGCAATGAAGGATGCACTGTCCGCACAGGGTGCAGTCGGAATCTTTGATGACCCGGTTATTGGATACATCGATGGTGGTACGGCTGCCGGTGCCGGCCACATCCCAGATATGCATATCCTGGATCTTGCTGCACACCTGGATGCAGCGCATGCATTTGATACATTTGTTGTAATCGTGGAACAGGGGGAATGTGGTGGTCCAGGCCCGGCGCAGGCCTTTGGGCAGCTGTTCCTGATAAGGATTGTCGTGGATGCCCAGACCGTTGGCGATGTCCTGCAGCCGGCAGTTCCCGCTGCGTACACAGGTGGCGCACCGGCAGTCATGCTGAGACAGGATCAGTTCTACGTTGATTTTCCGGGTCTGCCGGGCCCGGGGTGAATTGGTGTGGACCACCATGCCCTCCCGTACAGGGCTGTTGCAGGCAGTGACCATGGCGTGTTCGCCTTCCACTTCCACACAGCATACCCGGCAGGCGGCAATTTCGTTCAGCCCTTTCAGATAGCACAGGTGGGGGATCACGATGTGGGCCTGGCGGGCGGCTTCCATAATGGTGGTGCCTTCCGGCACCTGGATTTTTTGGTTGTCGATGGTGCAGGTTACCATTCCCGGTTCCTCCCTCCTTTGAAGCTGCCGTACCCGAAGTGGTCACAGCGCAGACAGCGGCTGGACTCCTGCAGGGCTTCTTCGGGAGTCATGCCTTCGCTGACCAGCTGGAAATTGCCTTCGCAGTGGGGCGTGCAGTGCTGTTTCAGGTTCACTCGGCCGCAGGGCGGCGTGTTGGTGAAGTGAGCAGGCGGGATGTCCACCTGGCAGGTGATGCGGTGGTGGAAGCCCAGGAAGGAATCGATGTTGTCCGCAGCCACTTTGCCTGCTGCCACGGCTTTGATTACAGTAGCCGGACCGGACACCGCATCTCCGCCGGCGAAAATGTTGCCCAGGCCGGGCACGCTGCTGGAAAGGTCCGCCTGAATGGTGCCCCGTTTGGTGGTGACGCCGATGGCTTCAAAAGGCTCCGTGACGATGGCCTGGCCGATGGCGATGATCAGGCAGTCGCAGGGGAATCGGCGTTCCGGCAGGTCGGCCTTGATGGGACTGGGTCTGCCCTTGTGGTCGTAGAGACCGATGTGCTGGGGCTGGGTGATGAGCGCCGCCACGTGGCCGGCCTTATCCACTTCGATGCGGGAAGGGGCCTCCAGGGTGACAATTTCACACCCTTCCGCCATGGCTGCCTCTATCTCTTCCGGCAGGGCCGTCATGTCTTCCTGACGCCGGCGGTAGATGCACTGCACTGAGGCGGCACCCAGTCGTTTGGCTGTCCGGGTGGCATCCATGGAAACGTTGCCGCCGCCGATGATGCAGACCCGCTTGCCTGTCAGGTCGGGGATGTGCCCTTCGCCGATGTCCCGCAGCAGCCGCACGGCACTGTAGACTCCGGGGGCATCTTCATGTTCCAGGTGGAGTTTCTTGTCACTGTGGGCTCCGATGGCGATGTACACGGCATCGTACTGCTTCTGCAGATCGGCTACCGGCAGATCCTTCCCTACAGATACGTCTGTATGGATCTGGATGCCCGTGCTCAGGATGTAGTCCAGGTCCCGGTCCAGTACATCCAGGGGCAGACGGTAGTCAGGGATGCCGTAGCGCAGCATGCCGCCCAGCTTGGGACGCTGTTCGTATACAGTGACGGCATGGCCCATGAGGGACAGGTAGTAGGCCGCTGTCAGTCCGCCTGGACCACCGCCGATCACCGCTACGGTCTTGCCCGTAGCCGGTGCCGGATCCGGTGCCTTTGCCCGTTTGGAATGATCTACGGCGAACCGCTTCAGACCGCAGATGTTCACCGGGGCATCTACCATCATCCGGCGGCAATGGTGCTCGCAGGGATGCTCACAGACATAGGCGCAGGCTGAAGGAAAAGGATTGTCCTTGCGGATCAGGGCCATGGCGTCATCGTAGTGGCTTTCCCGGATCAGAGCGATGTAGCCCGGTACGTCCACATGGGCCGGGCACACGGACACGCAGGGAACCGGGTGGCTCAGCTCGCAGATGCAGCGGCCGGTGAGGATGTGTTCCTCATAGTCTTCCCGGAAGCCACGGACCCCTTTCAGCACCATGTAGGCGGCTTCATAGCCGATGGCACAGTCCGATGAATCGGCGATCACCTGGGCTGTCCGTTCGATCAGGTCGATGGTGTCCAGCGTGGCCGTGCGGTCCAGGACGCTTTCGATAAGCACCGCCAGCTGGCCCAGCCCTACCCGGCAGGGCACACATTTGCCGCAACTCTGGGCGTGGCAGAAACGCAGGAAGTTCAGGGCCATATCCACCGGACACAGACCTGGTGAACTGGCACTGATCCTGCGGTGCATATCCTGGTATAAGCCGTTCAGGACAGTCTGGGCCCTGCCCGGCGTTTCGATTTGTAAGCGACTCACAGCATTCTCCCCCTCTTATGGAACCAAATCCACAGGAACATATGAAAAATAAACAGAACTATTTCTATTTTACCTTTTACGGGGGAAATGTGTCAATCAACGGGACGGAAAAATCTGATAAATTTTGGAATCATCTGGCATACCGCATCGTTAATAAGAAAATAAAATTCCTACAGATAAGTAGGATTTACCCTTCCTTTTTTCTATAAGCTATAGTACAATTATAGGAAATGAAATCTGTGCGAGGAGGAAATCCATGAAAATCTCTACCAAAGGACGGTACGCACTGCGGCTGATGATCGACCTGGCCATAAACGGGACCGAATCCTTTGTACCTATCAAAAGCGTGTCACAACGACAGGAAATATCGGAAAAATATCTGGAACAGATCATTACCCAGCTCTCCCGCGCCAAACTGGTGAAAAGCGCAAGAGGAGCCCAGGGGGGCTATAAACTGGTACGGGATCCCAAAGATTACACCGCAGGGGAGATCCTTCGGGCTGTAGAAGGGTCTCTGGCACCCGTGGCCTGTCTGGAACCGGGCCATGCCATCTGCAACAGAGCGGCCCACTGCGTGACCCTGGATTTGTGGAAGGAAATCCAGGACGCCATCGATAACATCGTGGACAATACTACTTTGGCCGATCTGGTGGAAAAACAGAAAGAGAAAATGTAAAGGAATACCCCCGAGTCGTAGTTTCGGGGGTATTTGTGCAAGTATATCCTTTTTTCTTTTGGTTTACTCATTCTAAGGCTGAAAGGGCTTGAAAGGCAACTTGCGGAATTTTGTTTCAGAGCTTCTTGCTAAGGATGTTTATTCTGGTAAAATAAGAGAAATGAATGGGCACCAACCAAAAGGAGACTGTGTGATGTTTGAGAAACTGAAAAAACTGCGAAAGAAGAATAAAAAGGTCATGGCTATCCTGCCCCTGACCGATGTAATCAGTGCTACCAGTGAAGGGACAGTGCGAAAGGAAGGGGGTTCCCAGGAAATCCTGGATTTTCTCTATGACTTGCTGGACAGGAACGAGCGTGTGGACGGACTCCTGTTGCGCATGGATACGCCGGGCGGGGCCGCAGGCGCTTCTGAGGAAATCGCGGAACTAGTGGCACGGGTCAAGCTGGAACGGCAGATTCCGGTGGTGGTGTCCATTGCGGACATCTGTTGCAGCGGCGGTTATATGATTGCCTGTTGTGCCGATGAAATCTTTGCCAATAAGGGCAGCATGACCGGTTCCATCGGCTGTATTCTGCAGCTTCCCAATTATCAGCGTCTGGCAGAAAAAGCAGGTGTCACTACGATTACCATCAAAGCCGGAAAAATGAAGGATATCGGGAATCCCATGCGGCCGATGACAGAAGAAGAGCGTGTATACCTGGAGGCGTTCGCTCAGGAAACCTATGAGGTGTTCAAGGCCCATGTGCTGGAGTACCGTCCCCAGATTAAGAATCAGGAAGAGATGTTTGACGGCCGCCCTGTGGGAGCAGTCCTGGCCAGGGAAAACGGGCTGATTGACAGCTTCGGTGGTTATTACGACGCCTATGACGCCCTGCTGCATAAAATGGGCGAGGAGGATGACCACAATGTGGAAATCAATGAACTGGTCAGCAAACCCGGACTTCTGCGTCGTCTTTTGAAGAGTGAACTGGGACTGTCCCCGCAGAACCTTCTGCAGCAGCTTTTAAAACCGTTTCTGCAGCGATGCTAAAAAGACAAAATAAGGCAGTGCATATCTTTTCTGAAGCTGGTGTTCGCCTTCTTTTCGCTTGACTACACTGCTGTTATCTGGCATATTGCTGCCCAAGAAATCACCAGTACGGTATTCCGGTAAGGATAGTGATAGCCGATTCCCGGTATACCAGCTGGTGCTTTTTCATCTATGCACTGCCATGCCATGTACAGCCGTTTGATGCGCTGTGCTGATTTGTGGAAAGTTGGCAAAACGATATAAAAGAAACGATTCAAGAGTGCAAGAAGCAATTTGAAATGAATAAATTTAAAGGTATAGATTGGTAATAACGTGAATCCCCTGTTCTGGGAAAGATAAGTACGGTAATAAGTACGGTTTTTTCCGTTTTTCCTTGCGCACATTTCGGAGAAGCGCTATAATACTACGTATTGGGGCATTAGCTCAGCTGGGAGAGCGCAAGGTTCGCAATCTTGAGGTCAGGGGTTCGATCCCCCTATGCTCCACCAGTTGCCTGTAGCGAAACGGCCAGTATTTCAAAGTGTTTCAAACCTAGTAACCGTGCGGGTTTGAGGGTTTAGAAAGCACTTTGAAGTATTTCAAGCCGTTTCTTTTTTTATGCCTGTTTTGCGCACTTTTTGCGCACTTTTGCCAAACTGGCCAGTCAGCATTTTGCGCACTTTTTTGAAGTCTGTAGAGCCGCACCCGTTCTAGGGTTGCGGCCTTTTTTTGCGCATTTTTTGACAGCGTGAAACGGCTTTTAACAGCTAATTTTTGCGCACTTTTGCGCACTTTTCACAGTGTAATCTTTTCCAGGCAAGAATCTAATTGATCCTTCATTTCTTGCGTTACGTGGGTATAGACCGACAGCGTTACTTTAGGATCGCTATGGCCTACTCTCTGCATTATGGCTTTCACAGGAACCCCCATGGCGGCCAACATGGAAATGTGGGTGTGCCGGAATATATGGGAACTGATACGTTTCCCCGGAATGTGGATTTCCCGTAACAGGCGGTTTATATAGTGCCGGTCTAATGGGTATCCCGTATCCGTGGTGAATATATAGCCCCTGTCCTTATAGTTTGTGCAAAGACTGTTTCCCGATTTCCCCCACCGTGCAAGGCGTTTGTTGTCGGTAATG
The DNA here is from genome assembly GCF_050873445.1 of Acidaminococcus sp. Taxonomy (GTDB): domain Bacteria; phylum Bacillota; class Negativicutes; order Acidaminococcales; family Acidaminococcaceae; genus Acidaminococcus. The sequence goes on from NZ_JBNMIU010000010.1 coordinate 33,167, forward strand.
AACCATTCCAGAATCTGCACGGCCCGCAAACTCAAATCAATGGTACGGTATGAAGTTCTGGTTTTGGGTGTTCCCCGTTGGATCTCTTCACCGTTTTTGACGTTGCCGACAATCGTACCAGTAACCGACAGTTCCCGTTTATCCAGATCAAGATCCTGTCGGCGTAAGGCCAACAGTTCCCCACACCGTAGGCCGGTCAAGGAAATAAATTCCATGGCCAGGCCAACACGAAAGTTTTTCTCTTTCAGTTGATCCAGACAATTTTTCAATTCGTCCCGATCCAGGAACTTATCATTGCTTTTTTCCAGTTCGGCGGCTGTGGCGGCACGGCGTTTCAGTGTGATTTCTTCAAAGTCGCTTATATTCTGGATATAGCCGGCCTTTTTGGCGTACCGCATAGCGGCTTTCACGGTGATCTGTAGCGACTTGCAATAGTTGAAAGACAGCTTATCCAGGTAGTAGTAACGGAACAGTAATTTTTCCGCTACCGGGGCCGTGAAGTCTTTGAACAGGATATGTTGCGGCAAGCCGGCCAGGATCTTTCGAATGTATAAATCATGGTTGACGTGGGTATTTGGTTTGACCCGCATATCCGTGATTTCTTGCCATTCCCTTAATACCGTTTCAAGCCTCAATGCCTGGATACGGGCGGCCTGTTCCGTTTGGCCGTTATCCTGCATTTTCTCGAACTTATCCCGCAACAGTTGGGCCGCCACTTTTTGGGTGTGGGCGTTGCGGCTGTTCAGCGTGACAGACAGAGAAATATATTTCCCTGTACTTTCATCCTGGAAGCGTTCCCGGTATAGATACCTGGTTCCCTTGCCATTCTCTTTTTTGGTAATCCACATAATTTTCCTTCTCTCCCGTTGCTCATTGTGCCCCTGCATAGATCCATAGAGTTGGGAGAAAGGCAGATCATTTATTAGGATTAAACAAGATACTGTAGCCTAATGAATAATCAATAGGTAGTGCGTTTGGATATTTTTTATTGATTTTGCAAATAATCATATTTGAAATATTACGGGCAAAGTCACCCTGTAAATCATCGGGTAAGTAAGGGAACATAACCCCATTTTCATCAAATCGTAAATCAATTTCAGTATCGCAAAATCTCTCATCATCATCAGTATTACAAGCCAAACTAAACGAAACACGACCAATAGAGGCAATAGAAGATTTAAACCTTATTTCACCAGTACAAAAGGCCGGATAACAATCTTGTAATTGTAATGGTATATGATTGGGCTTGCCGTCCTTTGGTAATTGTTTTTCGTCAATATCGGTAATTTCGAGTGTATCAATCTCGACATCATAAAAATAAAGTAAATCTTCAATACTACAACGGAAATAGGAACACAGTTTATTAATGGTATCAAAGTTCATTCCTTTACTGGTTCCATAATATAAGGCTGTTAGTGTAGGCCTAGATATTTTTGTATCCTTGCATACATCGGCGATTTTGAGCCTTTTATTTGACATGAGGTGGTTCAATCTGACAAATATCATTGCCGCACCTTCCTTTCTACAAACTTCTACTATAGTATAAACTATGCTTTCCATTTTTTCAATGAAAGCTTGACAAATGAAAAGAGATTTTGTATGATGTTCTTGTGAAAACATAAAGCATACTTTCCATTTTGGAAACGACTTGATGTTTGGCCGATTGAAGGGGGGTGATCTGGATGGACAGAAGTTTTACTGTTGAGATGGGCAAAGTCTATGAATTGGCCCAAAACAAATTTTGGACGATTGCAGAATTAGGGCGCAAGGCACAAATTTCCCTTGCAACGATTTATGCACTAAAAGCCAAACGGCGTAAGGCTAGCACCTTAACCGTGAAGAAACTGGCGGCCGCCCTGGATGTTTCCCCGACCGACATTGTAGAGAAGGACAACTAATGGAAGCCCCTGCAAGGATCCATAGAGTTGGGAGAAAGGAAACCCGAAAGGGGGTGAAAGTATGTTGCATGAAGTGACCGTAAGGGTTGACGACTACGGGGAATTTTGGGTGCAGCCAAAACATTTGGTCAAACAGTACCAAATGACCCGGCCCACCATTTGGCGGCTGTTGAAGAAAATGCGGGCGTTGCCCCAATACAAGCTGTCTTTTCTGGATCTGTCCCCAAACTTGAAACTGGTACGGGCGAAAGATTTTCTTGAATTTCTTCATGGTCAGAATCTGGCCTACATGAAGGAATGAAGGCTTCCCAACACGATTACAGAAAATGAAAGGCCGCCCCTATAGAACTACATAGGAAGCGGCGGAAATTTTCCTGTAGCGCACCGGGAAGCGCACAGAGAAGCAGGAACAGTATTGGAAGGGGGTGAATTTGATGGCAACGACTATTAGGGTAGTGATCCCGGATGTTGAAGGGCCTTCCATGGCAAAAGCCATTCGCAAAAAGTGCCTGGACTGTTCCGGGGGCTACACCAATGAAGTGCGTGATTGTTGGGCAACGAATTGCCCGTTGTTCCCGTATCGGTTCGGGGCCAATCCAAAGGCGGCAATCAGAGCGTTGCAGAAAACCTATACCGTGGACGTGATCCAGGTAGGGAAGGAAGGGGGACAGCATGGAACGTATCAAGCTGACAGCGGAACAGGCCGATAAACTGGATTTACTTCTAGCGGCGAACACACGGTTCCATGAATTGTTATTGGTATACCGCATTGTGAAAGACGGCGGGTTGTGGCCAGAACAGGAAACGGCCCTGTTGCTCAAAGTATCGGCCGCGGAATCGTTGGTAAAGCAACGGAAAGAGGAACTATTCAGTATTGAGTAAAGAAAGGCGGGTATCTCGGTGAAAGACGTTTGCAAAGAGATCGTGGAAACGGCCCTGGAACCGTTCGTGAAGAAAGGCGACATTACCGGGGATGAAATGTTTAAGGCAATGGCCAAAATTGCGGTAGAGTGTTACCGCCGGGGCGTGAAGGACGGGAAGGCGGCAAAGAATGAATGAACGGGTTCAACTGAACCAGGAACAGAAAAAGAGTGTGGCCAAAGTCTTGAACGCGTGCATTGCTCATGGCGTGGCCTGTGGAATCTGTTTCATGTGCAAGCGGTACGGATTGAACCGCACTTGTCAGTATGCCGATTATACACAAATGACGGGCGAATACAGTACGAAATTTAGGACTGATAATTGTGCCGTATTGGCCTACATGAAACGGGAAGGCTATCCCGGCCCGCTTGAATTTTGCGTGGCAAACGATTTTGACGGACTCGCGGAACACGTGCTAGGGCTGACAAGTCACAAATAAAAAGAAACCGTCATGAATGAGCGACCATTCACAACGGTTATTAGGGTAAAAATTCCGACCGGGGTTTTTGCCCTAGTTCTTTATTATAACGGATTTAACAGCTTGCAACAACTGGTAACATAAACGAGGTTTTGAACATGAGATATACTCTTGAAGATATTTTAGCAAAAATGCCAGGCTCACACAAGCAACACGGGGACGAATGGGAAACAGGTTGCCCGGTGTGCGGTAGTGACCACCATTTGTATTTCAAAGACAACGGCGGCCAGATCCTGGCAAATTGTCAGCATTGCGGGGCAACGTTGCCCAAAGTATTAGAAGCGGCGGGGATGAAGGGCGGCAATGGATTCACGGCCGGGCGGCACACGGGGCGATTTGATTTCAACGCTACAAATCAGCACCAGGGCCAGGCGAAACCTAAAAAGGCGGCAAAGCCTAAAGACCATGGCCGTATTATTGAAAATACGCACCGTGCCCACATCTACAGGAATCCAGATGGAACAGAAGCCTATTGGAAAGATCGTAAAAAATACGAGGATGGGCACAAAGAGTTTTACTTCTTTCATTCGGGAGCCGATGGGGAAGAAGTCAAAGGGAAACCAGAGAATTGTAATAACCTGTATCACCTGGATAAACTGGAACAGGCCGCACCAGATACGCCCCTGTATATCGTTGAAGGGGAAAAGTGCGTGGAAGCGATGGCGGCGGCGGGCTTCCTGGCAACGACTACGAACAGGGGCGCAAAAGCCCCGGGCTTATCGGACACCGACAAACACTATATCGAAAAATTCCAGACTAAGATCATGATCCCGGATAACGATGAACCGGGGCGGCGGTACGCGGCGGCCTGGAAGGATTTGGGCGCACGGGTTTTGGATCTTTCCACCATTTGGCCAGAGATTCCCGAAAAGGGCGATATTGCCGACTATCTGGCGGCGGGCGGTGATCCAGAGAAGATTAGAAACTATCAGTTCCCCGAACAACCAGAAGGCCAGGACGTGGAAGGCCAGGAAGAAGAACCAGACGGCCAGGAAGAACAGGAAGGGGCGGATCTGGAACCAGACGGCGGCCAGGGGGAAGAACTGACAGAGGAATATTTTTCTAGCCTGGAAGTTGATGAACTGTTTAGCCGGGATCTGCTTCTAAAAATTTGTGCAATCAAAGACCCTGTGGAAAAGGCCAATGTTGAAAGACGTGCCAGGGCCAGGGCCGGGGCGTTCCATTGTGTGAACGACTTCAAAAAGGCTTACAAAGCGGTTACAAATGAACTAGGAAAGCAGAAGGCGGAACAGATCCGCGAAAACCCGACAGCGGAAAGTCTGACGGCCTTCACGGGTCAACCGCTAGCGTTACGGCGGGGCGAATGGGTGTGCAATGATAGAGGGGTAAGGAAAGAAACGGAACTTGCTGACGGGACTCCGAAATGGATAGTGATCTCCCCAATTCCTGTAATGCCTTCAGCCCTGTATGAGAATAAGGAAGATGGCACAGAAAAAATTGAATTGGCCTATAGTAAGGCCGGGCGTTGGCGTTCCTTCATTGTGCCGCGTTCTGACGTTGCCAACAAAAACAGAATCGTGGCACTAGCTGACAAGGGCCTGGAAGTCACGACTACAACGGCCAGTAGCCTGGTGAATTACATTGCCGATATGGTGAACTTGAACCGGGACAAATTGCCACAAACGGCCAGTATCGGCCACATGGGTTGGACAACGTGGGGCGAGTTTGTCCCCTATGTTGATCCTAAACAGCTTGTACTTGATTGCGGCGACCAATACGCGCCGTTGGTGAAGGCCATTCAGCCCCGGGGAACCCTGGAACAATGGTTAGAGATTGTGCGGCCCCTGCTAGTGAATCCGAACGTAAGAATGATCGTTGCCGCGAGTCTGGCAAGCGCGCTTGTCGGGCAACTCAATAAATTACCGTTTATATTCCATTTGTGGGGCGGCACAGAAGTAGGCAAGACGGTTGCACTTGAGGTAGCGGCCAGTGTGTGGGGCAATCCTGGAAACGCCAATTTTGTTGGGTCTCTCAACAGCACCATAAACTACTTGATGGAAAAGATGGCCTTCCTGCATAGTATCCCGGTATTCGGTGATGAATTACAGACCATTAAAGAAATAGGCGGCAATTATGATAGGCTGATTTACACGGTAACAGAAAAGAAAAGCCGGGGGCGGCTCAAGTCTGACGCCAACATGAAAAAACTGCTTTCATGGAACAATTGTCTTATTACAAATGGGGAAGATCCCATTACACAGGATAACAGCGGCGGCGGGGCCGTGAACCGTGTCATTGAAGTGGAATGTAAAGAATCTCTTTTTGCTGACCCGCAAAAGGTAGTGAATGAGATTTCAGAGTGCTACGGCGTATTAGGCCCGGCCTTCACGGAATGGGCTATATATAGCAAGCATGATAACGAGGTTATCTATAAACAGTATGTGAAAGACCTGGCGGCGGTGAACGCTACAGGGAAACAAGCCGGGGCGGCGGCCCTTATGCTGACGGCCTACAGTTTGTTTCAATCGAAAGTACAGGGCGTTCCGGGGCTGACTGTCGAGGACGTGAAAGCGGGTATCAAGACAGTGCAGGAAGTGGACGTTGCAGAGCGTGCCTATAATTACGTAGTGGAACAGATTGAACTGAACCGTTTGAAGTTTTATGGCCGTGGTAATGAGCCTAGAAACGGGGAAGTTTGGGGAAAATTAGAAATTGATCGAGCAATCATCCTTACCGCCGCATTGAAGAAGATCCTTGCAGAAAAAGGCTATTCATTGAAGGCGGTACGCGGCAAATGGTTGGAAAAGGGGCGTTTGCAACGCGGCCCCGCTGACCGTTGGGCCTGGACTCATTATTTTGGCGAATACGACAGCGGGAACGCCTACGAATTATCGTTGCCCAAACCTGTAGAATAAAGACCGTAGAGCGAAACAGCCAAAATGTAAACAATGTAAACAAATTGTAGAGAAACGGACAGACCCGAAACCCGCATGGAAACTAGGCTTTTGGACGTTTCTTTACAATGTTTACAATATTTACAATAAATAATATATAGATATAGAGAAAAATTATTTTGTGTGATTGCCGTACCGTTTTACGCTATTCACATTTTTCTTTATTTCTATAGGCGTATATCCACAAAAAAAGTGTAAATAATGTAAAGAAAAGCCATAGAGCAAGGCGGGGCGCGGGTTTTCATCTCTACACTTTGTCTACATTCGGCCGAAATATTTACAGTAAAATGTAGAGAATTTGTTTTTGCAACGATGAACGGGGGGTATGGCTCAGAAAATCCAGGGCGAAAAACGACATTCGCAAATGGGTTTTGTTCTTTTTTGAATGAAAGGAGAAATATTACAATGATTTATACTGACATTGAGAAGGAAAACGGCGGGTTTATTGATTCAGATGATTTCTTTGATCGTGCCGACCCGGATACCCTGGAAGATACCATTATGGAAATGCCAGAAGGATCAACTTTCCAGGATCTTTATGATGAATACGAGGACAGAACGGGCGGCGACTTCCTGGAACGGGACGAATGGTAACAGTAAGTGAATAGGGGCGGGGTGATCCCGTCCCTTTTTATTCGGCAACGATGAAGGGAGTACCCAATGGACGCAATAAGTAAAACGGTATTGTGGTTGAAGCATTATAGAGCCTGGAAAGCGTTTGCACAGCATACCGGCGACAGGATCCGGGAACTTATGCAGGAATTGAACCTTTCGCCGGCCCCGGGGGCTGTTCGCTATGATAGATTGCCAGGCGGCGGCCAGGGCGACAGCATGGAAGAAAAACACCTTGAACGACAGCAGGAATTGCGGGAAATGATTGAGGACTTGAAAAGCCGTTCCCGGATGGCCAGGAATAGCACCACACTAATAGAACTTGCTATTTCGTCCCTGTCCCCTGCTGACAAAGATCTGATTACCTACAGGGCTATGGATGGTATGACATGGACGGCAACGGCCATTCGGTGCGGATATAGTGAAAGCTATTGCCGCCGGCGGTGCAAGATCATCACTAAGGAACTGGCCTTTATTCTGTTCGGAACAATGGACGAACAAAAGGAAAAACCCTAAAAAGCGGCGTTTTGAGCGGCGAAAAATCCCGGGGGTATATAACTATACCTGTGGGCCATTTCATTTCCTGTGAACGCACCAGGAAGCCCGCAACGGAACACAGAGGGGATTTTGGAAGGGGATGGAACCTAGGAAAACCTAGGATTCAAACACTTGAACTTCGAATGAACTTCGATTGAAGCCCGGATGAAGTTAGGAAAATCCCAGAAAATCCCATTTTTGAATCTGCTAAAATTTACCTGGAACCTAACAAAACCTAACATAAAAACGAACGATAGCAAGGCCCCCGGTATCCCATGCCCGATTATGGAAATGATACGCCGGGGGCGGGCCTTTCCAACACACACGGGGCACCCGGCTAGGGGGTGTAGTATGCGGCCAAAGACCTGCCCCAGGCTGCTATATTGCCGCGGCTGCCGTCCATTACCCGCCCCCCAGGTGGCAAGGAACCCGGCTAGGAAACAGACCCGTGCAGGCCTATTTCATGAGAAAATGGTGGAACCTGGAAGGGGTGTTCGCCCTGTTCACCCCCTGGCCCAGAAGGTACTGGGCGAACCTGGGAAAAGTTGGTGGTCACGCGCACCGCGCCGCCTCTTGTGTGGGAATTTCCAGAAAACCAGTATTCTATACCCGCCCCCCGGGGTGCGATTTTGGCCGGCGACAGTAAGACCCCGTGCGCCCTCTTGTGTGTGATCCAGGCGACTTTACAGGCCGGGTAGTTATAACAGCTATCGTTGCAACGAAAACAGGCCGCAAGATTTCCGTTTCATGCCCCATGATGGGTATGATATAATGATTCCCATACCACGGCCGGCCCCGGGGCCAGTATCCAGGTAAAAAGAAAGGCCCCTGGAAGTGATCCAGGAACCTTTCTAAATGCAGGGACACAATGAAAGAAATTTAATGGTGGTTGCGCACTTTTTGCGCACTTATCTATGATTAAAGGCGAAACCGGCGTAAATACGGGGTTTTCCCCCTATGCTCCACCAATGAAAATCAAGCATTCATGCGGTGTTTGGCCGTATGGATGCTTTTTTGTGTGCAGAAAATCTTGTGAAGGCTATCTAATAGTCAATCCATTGAAATGAAAAGAAGGTCCGAAGTCTTGAACCATAAACTTCGAACCTTCTTTTTTTATGCAATACGACAGACTATTCCTCGTAGAGAAAACTACACGATAGAATGAATGATGGAGAAAGAAATAAACGTTTTATCTGGTTCCAAACCATCTGGAGTCCAGATGCAGAAATAAAAAAATAACAGACCCTAACAAGTCTGTTATGATATAATTCTAATGCTGTCCAGGCGGTAAATCTTAGCCCCAGGAATGGGGTGAAGCCCTATGACAAAATACGATTTTTTACCTTTTTGGTGATTATCCTCGTAATTATTGTCGCAATCCGGGCATAAGAAAACCCGCCGTCACTTCGCACCGATAGGCGGGTTTTCTTAAACCAATATCCAGCGGGGCTGACCAAATGGACAGCACCATTTTTTATATTATACTATTTTTCATAATGGAATGAAAGATAGATTCTCAATTATCATCCAAGCCGAAATCTGGCAGACGGCAAAATTTGGCGATAATGTCTAAAAACTAACGAAAGGTTTTTTGGTTATTAAAACATGACCAGTTTCATTAATGAGATACTTCCAGCTGCAAAGGTTATGAACTTAACTGAAAGCGACCATATAACAGAACGAATGAAGATGTATCAGAAGTTGGTCGATGCAGAAATGAAATCGTGATCAATTCTATTTGTGAGGGACCTTGTTATGATTTATCTCACAGGCGACATCCATGGCCCCATGGATTTTGACCGGATCCGGCCGGAGAATCTGATCCGCCAGGGCATGGATTGTCAGCCGGATGATATACTGATTGTCTGTGGAGATTTTGGAATCCCCTGGACGGATCCAGATCAGGGGTCAGACCGGGAAATGTTGGAAGAAATCGCCCGCTGGCCCTATATGGTGGCTTTTGTGGATGGAAACCATGAGAATTTTACCCGGCTCAATGCGTATCCGGTAGTAGAGTGGAAAGGCGGAAAGGCCCATCAGCTGCTGCCCAATCTATTCCACCTGATGCGTGGAGAGTTGTTTACTCTGGAAAATCACACTTTCTTTATCATGGGCGGAGCCATGAGCACGGACCAGTGGTCACGGCAAGAAGGAATCTCCTGGTGGCCGGAAGAGATCCCCTCAGAAACAGAATGGAAGCATGCCTGGGATACGCTGGACAGATTCAGGTGGAAGGTGGATTATGTAGTGACCCATACAGCCCCTGCCTGCTGGAAAACCGAAGAAGGTATGCAGATAATACCTTCTCTGGAAGATCAATGCCCGGTGGCCCGGAAACTTGAAGAAATGGAAAGCCGGCTGACGTATCGCCGATGGTTCTTTGGCCATCTCCATGAAGAACGGATTACCCAGGAAGGAAAGGCCGTCTGGCTGTATGAGAAGGTCGTAGATATAACGGGAAATACCAAGTTTCAAGGCAAGCTTTGGCAAAAGTTCCTGACAAGCTCTTACGACTATCCCATGATCTGTCGGCGGGAACCTGGGAGAAAAGACATGAAACAATCGCTGCTGGCCAGATTCCCGGATTTTCCGGAAGAAAGCGAAACAGCAGCAGACAGATTTGCTCCTGGTATTGCAGGGAGCAAGACCTTGATCCAGCTGATTTTAAAGACGATGGGATATGGGAAAGCACTGCCAAGTCCGGCATCTCCCGAAAAGTTGAAAAAGCAACTAGATGCTGGTGAAGAACTCTGGATGGTGACGGTGCAGCACGGAGTTTTCTGGCGTGAACAAAAGCTCTAACAGAAGCCAGGTGAGCCCATTATTGCGAACTGACGGTGGGCTTTCTTATGCTTTTTCCCAGACTACAGCCTGGGAAAAGCCCGGGCCCAGCTGGAAGCAGAAGGGAAGAAGGATTACACCATCAACGTGGTACCTCACTGCGGGGACGTGATCGCAAAAGAACCGGCTGTCAGCTGCTGAATACGAAAGGGCGCGGGTCAAACCCTCTCCCTTTCATATTCTTTTCCATCCAGGCCTTTCCACACGGCTTCCGTCTTTTCCAGCATCATATATCCCCGGGCACTGCCCTGCTTGGGCAGGGAAATAGACCCAGGGTTCCAGTACCGGTTATCCTTTCCCCAGGTTTCCCGGGCGGGGATGTGGGTGTGCCCGTGGAGCAGGATATCTCCGGGCTGAAGCAAGGGCGGATGCTGGATGTTGTAGTGGTGGCCGTGGGTGGCGAAAATCAGATGCCCGTTCCATTCCAGCAGGGCATATTCTGCCAGAACGGGGAATTCCAGCACCATCTGGTCCACTTCGGCTTCGCAGTTGCCCCGGACGCAGAAAATCCGGTCTTTGACGCTGTTCAGCAGTCGGATTACCTCCTTGGGAGCGTAGCCTTCAGGCAGGTCGTTGCGGGGGCCGTGGTACAGCAAATCCCCCAGCAAAAGCAGACGGTCGGCCTCCTCTGCCTGGAACCGTTCCAGCAGCTGACGGGTAAACAGGGCGGACCCATGGATATCAGAAGCAACAAGCCATTTCATGTACATCAGTCCTTTCGTAGCTCCATTATAGCAAAAAAGGAGCTGTTGCCAACACCCTTCGATTGTTGCGCCGCTGGGGCTTTCCATGCTATACTGAACCAATTGTGATCAGGGGCGGGTGCCCCGATTCTGGAAAAAAGGAGAAATGCATGAGCGTATTGGATGTAGCCCACCTGTCCCACAGCTACGGGGGACGGGAGATTTTCGACGATGTATCCTTCCGCCTGGAAAAAGGTGAACATGTGGCTCTGGTGGGGGCCAACGGGGAAGGGAAATCCACCTTCATGTCCATCATCACCGGTAAGCTGAGCCCTGACGAAGGTAAGGTGACCTGGTCGCGGCGGACCAAAGTGGGGTATCTGGACCAGCATTCGGCCCTGGAACCGGGAAAGACCATCCGGGAGATCCTGCGCACAGCCTTCCAGGATTTGGTGGAGCAGGAACAGGAGATGCTGGCGGACTACGATAAGATGGAAAATGCCTCCCCGGAAGAGCTGGACAAGCTCATGGCTGAGGTGGGCGAAATTCAGGAACGGCTGGAAGCGGCAAACTATTACAACCTGGACTCCAAAATCGAAGAAGTGGCAGGAGGCCTGGGGCTGCGGGACATTGGCCTGGAGCACAGGGTGGACGAACTGTCGGGCGGCCAGCGGACCAAGGTGCTGCTGACCAAGCTGCTGCTGGAGAACCCGGACATCCTGCTCCTGGACGAACCGACCAACTACCTGGATGTGGAACACATCGAGTGGCTGACCCGGTATCTGCAGAATTACGAGAATGCCTTCATCGTGATTTCCCACGATGTGCCGTTCCTCAATGCGGTGACCAATGTGATCTGGCACGTGGACAACTTCAAACTGAACCGGTATACGGGCAACTATGAGAAGTTCGAAGAGATGGCGGCCCTGAAGCGGCGTCAGGAAGAAGCTGCCTATGAACGGCAGCAGGCGGAGATCAAGAAGGAAATGGATTTCATTGCCCGGAACAAGGCACGAGTGGCTACCCGGGGCATGGCCAACAGCCGGATGAAAAAACTGGAGAAAATGGATCTTTTGACCAAGCGGGCGGAAAAGCCTAAACCCCATTTCCGCTTCTTGGAAGACCGGAGTCCTTCCCGCTTCGTACTGACCGGAACCAATCTGGTCCTGGGGTACGATGTGCCGCTGACGAAGCAGGTGGACCTGAAAATCGAACGGGGCCAGAAGATTGCCCTGCGGGGAACCAACGGTCTGGGGAAATCCACTCTGCTGAAAACCCTGCTGGGCTTTATTCCACCAGTGGCCGGCAGTGTGGAACGGGGCGAATTCGTTTCTGTGGGCTATTTTGAACAGGAAAGTGTAAAAGGCAACCAGAATACGGCATTGGAGGAACTGTGGCAGGAATATCCCGGTATGAGCAATTCCGAGGTGCGGGGTGCCCTGGCAGCCTGCGGTCTTACCAATGACCATATCACTACCAAGATGACGGCTCTTTCCGGCGGGGAAGCAGCCAAGGTACGGTTGTGCAAGATCATGCAGCGGCCGGCAAATCTGCTGGTACTGGACGAACCCACAAACCATCTGGATGTGGAGGCCAAGGCTGAGCTGCAGAGGGCTCTGCGGGAATACAAGGGGACGCTGCTGCTGGTGTCCCACGAACCGGAATTCTACGAAGAATGGATCGATCAGGTATGGAACATCGAAGGATGGTCCACGAAAATCGTGTGACAGGGTAAGAAGAGAAACCATTTTTCACTGGAGAGGAATTCCTGCAGGACTGCGGCCTGTATGGACGTAAATCCATCTGATTTTACAAAACTGAAAATTGACAACCCGGGTAGGGTATGTTACAATTTTTACGATTCGGAAAGGACAAACGTCTTTTCCAAACCGATTCGGACCATCTGACAGCTTTTCTGCATTTGTCTTTCCTGCTGTCAGGTTAAGGCCATACGGACAGCCGGGTCCACTGCCGATTTTGGCGGCAACAACTGGTTTGCAGCCTTATTGATTGGGCGGAGCGCCCAAACTTTTATAAGTTGGTTACTTCATAACCGCAATGCGTCTGTGCGCAGACTTGTGAAACGGTCAATAAGAGTCGTTCGTGACGGGGATCCCTAAAAGCAAACCGAAAACCGGAAAAAAAGACCACAAAACGCAAGCTGCTCAGGGCGGCTTGCGTTTTTTTTGCATGAAGCACAGTACCATTGAATACGAACTGGGGGAGGGAAACAGCTTGGAAAAGCAATATCGGTTGAAGCAGGACCGGGCACCCATCTACGAAGCATTGGAACGTTTCCGTAAAATGCGTGTGGTGCCTTTCGATGTGCCCGGGCACAAACGGGGCAGAGGAAATCCGGAGCTTACAGAGTTCCTGGGTGAGAAGTGTGTCGGGGTGGATGTGAACAGCATGAAACCCCTGGACAACCTGTGCCATCCGGTTTCGGTGATCCGGGAGGCGGAAAAACTGGCAGCCGATGCCTTTGGGGCTTCCCAGGCGTTTCTGATGGTAGGGGGAACCACCAGTGCCGTCCAGTCCATGATCCTGTCTTCCTGCAAGCGGGGTGATAAGATCATCCTGCCCCGGAACGTGCACAAGAGCATGATCAACGCTCTGGTGCTGTGTGGTGCTGTACCCGTTTATGTGAACCCGGACGTGGACGCCCGGCTGGGGATCAGCCTGGGTATGAAGCGGGAACAGGTGGCCAAGGCCATCCGGGAAAATCCGGATGCGGTGGCTGTGGTGGTGAATAATCCTACTTACTATGGCATCTGCAGCGACCTGCGCTCCATTGTGCGCATGGCCCACGAAGCCGGCATGCTGTGCCTGGCGGACGAAGCCCACGGCACCCACTTCTATTTCGGCAGCGGCCTGCCTGTTTCGGCCATGGCGGCCGGAGCAGACATGGCGGCCATTTCCATGCACAAGAGCGGCGGCAGCCTGACCCAGAGCAGCTTCCTGCTCATCGGGCCCAAGATCCATCCGGGTTATGTGCGCCAGATCATCAACCTGAACCAGACCACTTCCGGCAGTTATCTGCTCATGAGCAGCCTGGATATCAGCCGCCGGCGTCTGGCTCTCCACGGCAGGGAAATCTTTCACAAAGTGGTGGATATGGCGGAATACGCCCGGCAGGAAATCAACAACATCGGCGGGTACTACGCCTTTGGAAGGGAACTGATGAACGGGGATTCCGTGTTCGATTTCGACAACACCAAGCTGAGCATCCATACCCTGGACATCGGCCTGGCCGGCATTGAAGTGTACGACATCCTGCGGGATGATTACGATATCCAGATTGAGTTCGGAGATATTGGCAATATCTTGGCCTATCTGTCCATGGGCGACCGGATCCAGGACCTGGAACGGCTGGTCAGCGCTCTGGCGGAAATCCGCCGCCGCTACCAGAAGGATCCTACCGGCATGCTGACCCAGGAATACGTGGAACCGGTGGTGGTCACCAGCCCCCAGGAAGCCTTCTATGCGGATAAGGTGAGCCTGCCTCTGGAACAGTGCGAGGGACGGGTGTGCAGCGAGTTCGTCATGTGTTATCCGCCCGGGATCCCGCTCCTGGCGCCGGGCGAAAAGATTACGAAGACCGTACTGGAACATATCCGGTACGCCAAAGAGAAAGGGTGCAGCATGACCGGTTCGGAAGATCCGGAGCTGGAGCATCTGAATGTGTTAGCCTAAGAGGGGGAAATACCAATGGAAATGTGGTTCAGCGAATTCCATACGCCGGATGTGAAACACAGCCTGCGGGTGGATCGCCATCTGTTTTCCAAGCAAAGCGATTTCCAGCGGATCGATATCTTCGAGACACCGGAGTTCGGACGGGTCCTGACGCTGGACGGCAATGTGATGCTGACGGAGCGGGATGAATTCATTTACGATGAGATGATGACCCACGTGCCCATGGCGGTACACAAGGGCATCAAGGACATCCTGGTGATTGGTGCCGGGGACGGCGGTGTGGTACGGGAATTAACCCGTTATGACCGGGTACGGAAGATCGATTTGGTGGAAATGGATCCCATGGTGGTGGAGGCTTGTCGGAACTATTTGCCGGGCAACGCCTGCCGGATGGATGACCGCCGGGTGCATATCTATTTTGAGAATGCCCTGAAATTCATCCGCCATCGGGAAAACAGCTATGACCTGATCATCGTGGACTCGGTGGATCCTTTCGGACCTTCCGAAGGGTTCTTTACCCGGGAATTCTACGGCAGCTGTTACAACGCACTGCGGGAAGACGGCATCATGGTGAACCAGCAGGGCAGCCCTTTTTACAAGGAAGATGCCATCGCCATGCAGCGGAGCCACCAGCGCATTGTCAGTACCTTTCCCATCAGCAAGGTGTACCAGGCTCATATCCCTACCTACGCGGCGGGCTACTGGACCTTCGGCTTCGCCAGCAAGAAGTACCACCCCATCAACGACCTGGATGCTCCTGCCTGGGAAGCGTTGAACATGCACACCCGGTACTACACCACCCGGCTGCACGTGGGCGCCTTCTGGCTGCCGGCTTTCCTGGAGGAGATGCTGAAAGAGGTGGAAGACAATGCTGAAAAATAACGTGGAGACTTTCCTGGCCTGCGAAGCACCCTATGAGGACGCCAAAATCGTCCTGTTCGGGGCACCCTTCGACTCCACTACCAGCTTTCGCCCCGGGGCCCGGTTCGGATCCTCCGCCATCCGCCATGAGAGCTTCGGGCTGGAGACATACAGCCCCTACCAGGACAAGGACCTGGAGGATTATGCTGTTTTCGACAGCGGCGATCTGGAGCTGTGCTTCGGCAGCTCGGAAATGGCCCTGCAGGATATCGAGCAGCGGACGGACTCTATTCTGCAGGACGGCAAGCTGCCCTTCCTGCTGGGGGGAGAGCACCTGGTGACGCTGGGGGCCGTGCGGGCAGTATTCAGGAAATACCCGGACCTGGAGATCATCCATTTCGATGCCCATACGGATCTGCGGGATGATTACCTGGGAGCCAAACTGAGCCACGCCTGCGTACTGCGCCGGTGCTGGGAACTTGTGGGGGATGGGAAGATCCACCAGTTCTGCATCCGCAGCGGGGAACGGGCTGAATGGCAGTTTGCCAGGAAGCATACGGATCTGCATCCTTTCAATTTCGATACTTTGAAAGAACTGGTGAAGAAACTGGAAAAGAGCGGCAAACCGGTGTATTTCACCATTGACCTGGACTGCCTGGATCCTTCTGTGTTCCCGGGTACTGGGACTCCGGAAGCCGGCGGCGTGACCTTCATGCAACTGCTGGAGGCCCTGCGGCTGGTGGCCCGCACCAACGTGGTGGGCACCGATGTAAACGAACTGGCACCCATGCTGGATGCTAGCGGCGCATCCACGGCTGTGGCCTGCAAGGTGGTCAGAGAGCTGCTGCTGGCGCTGTGTCAATAGGCTGTTCGCAGGTCCGGGATGGGGATTTACCGGGCGGGATCGTTTTGCGACTCCTAGTGGCTTCCTGCGGATTAAAAGATGACAATCCGTGCTGCACCGTAGGGGCTCACCAAGACCGGCGAAGCCGTGTCGCCCGGTGAGACCGTCCAGGGTCTCCCAGCGGGCCACTACCATTGTCCACTAACCACTAATCAATTATTAGTCACTAATCACTAACCACTAACCACTATATATCTGTTTACCCAAGGAGGGGATTTCCATGAGTAGAGTACTTGTTATCGGTTGCGGCGGGGTGGCTTCCGTCGCTATCCAGAAATGCTGCCAGGTCAGCGATGTGTTCACGGAACTGTGCATCGCCAGCCGCACCAAATCCAAATGTGACGCTCTGGCTGCCAAACTGGCCGGCAAAACGAAAACAAAAGTGACCACTGCCCAGGTGGACGCTGATCATGTGGACCAGGTCATCGATCTGATCAAAAGCTATAAGCCCGATCTGGTCATGAACATTGCCTTGCCCTATCAGGACCTGACCATCATGGACGCCTGCCTGGCCTGCGGTGTGAATTACATGGACACTGCCAACTACGAACCGGAAGATACTGACGATCCTAAATGGCGGGCCATCTATGAAAAGCGCTGCAAGGAAGAAGGATTCTCTGCTTACTTCGATTACAGCTGGCAATGGGCTTACAGGGAAAAATTTGAAAAGGCCGGCTTGACGGCCCTGCTGGGCTGCGGCTTCGACCCGGGGGTGACCCAGGCTTACTGCGCCTATGCCCAGAAGCATGAATTCGACACTGTCGATACCATCGATATCCTGGACTGCAACGGCGGCGATCATGGCTACGCTTTCGCCACCAACTTCAACCCGGAAGTGAACCTGCGGGAAGTATCCGCCCCCGGCAGCTACTGGGAGAACGGCCACTGGGTGGAAGTGCCGGCCATGAGCATCAAACGGGAATACAACTTCGACCAGGTGGGCGAAAAGGACATGTACCTGCTGCACCACGAAGAAATCGAAAGCCTGGCCAAGAACATCAACGGCGTGAAACGGATCCGTTTCTTCATGACCTTCGGGCAGAGCTATCTGGACCATATGCGTTGTCTGGAAGATGTGGGCATGTTGTCTACTACTCCCATCGACTTCGAAGGACACGAAATCGTCCCCATCAAGTTCCTGAAGGCCCTGCTGCCGGATCCGGCCAGCCTGGGGCCCCGCACCAAGGGCAAGACCAACATTGGCTGCATCTTTACCGGCAAGAAGGACGGCAAGGACAAGACCTACTATATCTATAATGTGTGCGACCATCAGGCCTGCTACCGGGAAGTGGGCAGTCAGGCCATCAGCTACACCACTGGCGTACCGGCCATGTGCGGGGCTCTGATGCTGCTGACCGGCAAATGGAACAAACCGGGCGTGCACACCGTGGAAGAACTGGATCCGGATCCGTTCCTGGCTGCGCTGGACAAATACGGCCTGCCTAAGAGCGAATCCAGTCATCCGGAACTGGTGAAATAATGGAATGGCAAAAGGTGCGGGACAATCGTCCCGCTTTTGCCGGTTTAGAGGGAAGATCGCCGGAGCAGGTTTTCGGGCAGCTGGCGACTCCCTGCTACATTTTGGATAAGGCTGCCCTGCGCCGTAATGGAGAGATCCTGAAGGGGGTACAGGAACGGACGGGCTGTAAGATCCTGCTGGCCCAGAAGGCCTTTTCCAACTATGACCTGTATCCGGTGCTGGAACCCTGCGTGGCCGGTACAGAAGCCAGCGGTCTGTATGAAGCCAGACTGGGCCGGGAAGAAATGGGCCATAAGGAAGTCCATGTGTTCTGCGGGGCCTATCGTGCAGATCAGATGGAAGAAGTCTGCCAGGTGGCAGACCACATCGTGTTCAACTCTCCTCGGCAGCTGGCCACCTTCGGCCCCATGGCCAGGAAGGCGGGCAGGAGTCTGGGACTGCGGATCAATCCGGAGTGTTCCACCCAGGAAGGCCATGCCATTTATGATCCCTGTTCTCCCGGGAGCCGCATGGGCACCACACGGGCTCAGTGGGATGCCCAGATGACGCCGGATTTGGTGGCTCTCCTGGACGGGATCCACTTCCACACCCTGTGCGAGCAGGATGCGGATGACCTGAAGACTACCATGGAGGCCGTGGAGGGGAAGTTCGGTGATGTGCTGCCCCGGATGAAATGGGTGAACATGGGCGGCGGACACCACATTACCAGGCCCGGCTACCACATCCCTCTGCTGGAAGAATGTATCCGATGGGCTCAGGAAAAGTGGGGCGTTACCGTGTATCTGGAACCGGGGGAAGCCTGTGCGCTGAATGCCGGCTATTTGGCTACCCGGGTGCTGGATGTGACCCGGAATGGAGATGTGGATATCGCCATACTGGACACCAGCGCCGCCTGTCATATGCCCGATGTGCTGGAGATGCCCTACCGGCCGCCTCTTTATGGAGCGGGGGAAGAGGGCGAGAAGTCAAAAACCTGGCGCCTGGGCAGTGCCACCTGCCTGTCCGGCGATGTGGTGGGGGACTACAGTTTTGACGGGAATCTGGAAGTGGGGGACTTGCTGCTGTTCGGTGATATGGCCATCTACACCACCTGCAAGAACAATACTTTCAACGGAATGCCCCTGCCGGACATCGATGTGCTGGAAGAGGGGGGGACCGTAAAGGTCCTGAAGCACTTCGGTTACGAAGATTTCAAGATGCGGTTGGGAAGATAAAAAAATATCAATCACTACCCACAAAGGGGCTGTGAAATAATGGCCCCATGAACACGAGAAAGGACTTTCGATTCTTGCGAACCGAAAGTCCTTTTTCGTGTTAGAATTTAACTGACAATGAAAAACCTAACTGTGTATTATAGTACTCCCAAACAGGGAATTTTGCCAGCATTTTTTTCTGAGTGCCTGGATATCACAGATCCGGTTTTCACGTTTGACAGATTCATGGAGGAAATCGATTTACGTAAATATCTGAGCTGCCTTCCTGCTCATGAGCTTGGAAGGATCAGGTATAATCCCGTCAA
>NZ_JBNMIU010000011.1:0-44057 GCF_050873445.1 Acidaminococcus sp.
AAAATAAGCCCCTCGAGTGAGGGGCTGCCAGGAAATGTAGTGCGGTTGGTAGCCTTTAAATCTAGGGCCTTAAGGCCGAGGCAGGTAACGCGGCTTATAGCCGCAGAGCAAACTACCCGTTATACGGGTAGTTTTGATTTTGCTTTTTCTTGCCTTCCCTCTGGCTTTACGGTAAACTAATAATGAGTATATAAAGGAGAAGACCATGGGAACCTGTACCGTAGCCATTTTAACCAAAAACGAAGAAAACCATATCCTGGATGCCATTGCGTCTGCCAAACTCTGTGCGGATCAGATCTTGGTGGTGGATGCAGGCAGCACGGATCACACCGTGCCCCTGGCCCGGGAAGCCGGAGCCTGCGTGGTTTTCCGGGAATGGGACAACGACTTTGCAGCCCAGCGGAATTTTGCCTCCCAGCAGGCTTCCGGGGACTGGATTTTGTACCTGGACGCCGATGAGCGGATGACGCCGGATCTGGTCCGGGAAGTGAATGAGATCAAAGCCGGCCGTATGGATCACCAGTATTCCTTCAAGCGGATTAACCGGGCGTTCGGCCACCAGTTCCATTTCGGTGCCTTTGGCCCGGATCGGGTGAAACGACTGTTCCCACGGGATACCGTGGAATGGGTGGGGAAGGTCCACGAGCGGCCTGAATGTCGGCTGCCCATGAAGAATCTGCCGGAAGCCCTGCTACACCATACCTACGATTCCTATCAGCAGTGGTGGAACAAAGCCGGACAGTATACCACCCTGTGGGCGGAGGAAGCCTATGCCCGGGGCAAACGGGCTACGGCCGGAGCAGCGGTGCGCCATGCCCTGGGGGGAATGCTGAAGGTATATCTGCTCCAGGGCGGATTCCTGGAAGGCAGCATGGGCTTCATTGCCACCTTGCAGCACGGATTGTATACGGCTGTGAAATATATGAAACTGATGGAAAAACAGCAGGAAAAATAAACCAAAGGGGGTGCTGGTATGGAAGAAATCGCTGTAGTACTGGCAGCCGATGACAACTATGCCCAGCATGGAGCGGTGGCCTGTGCTTCCATCCTGGCCAACCATAAAAAAAATTTGCCCATCCATTTCTACTTTTTCAGTGATGGCATCAGCGAAACCAAGGAGGCGGCCCTGGCGGCTACTGTAACCCAGCAGCAGGGATGCATCACGTTCATTCCTACAGGCAGCCTGGAAATCAGGGCCCATACCAGCGGCCATGTGAACCGGTCGGCCTATCTGCGCCTGCTGATCCCCAAACTGGTCCCCCGGACTGTAGATCGGGTGATCTATCTGGATACAGATCTGGTGGTGCTGGATGATATCCAGGAGCTGTGGGACATGGACCTGGCGGGGAAACCGGTAGGTGCCGTGCCCGATCTGGGCATCCTGGCTTCTTCCCGCATGCGGCGGCAGAAGGAAGAAACCCTGGGCATCCCGGAAGGGGAGCTGTATTTCAATTCCGGTGTCATGCTGCTGGATGTGGCTGCCTGGCGGAAAGAAGGATACGGCCAGCAGGTAGTGGCATGCGTGGAAAAGGGGAATTTCCGGCATCACGACCAGGACGGACTGAACAAGGTGTTCTACCGCAACTGGCAGGCACTTCCGCTGCGCTGGAATGTAATTCCTCCTGTATTCACCCTGCCGGTGAAAGTCCTGAAGAAATCACGCTGGCGAAATCTGGCTCTGGAAGCCCTGGAGCGGCCCGCTGTTTTCCATTGGGCCGGACGGTACAAACCCTGGGAATTCCAGCCCAAGGGGCGGTTCAATGAAAGCTATTACACCTATCTGGAACGGACAGCCTTTTCCGGGGTATCGATGCCCCAGCCCGGGAGGGATATGAAGGGAAAATCCATTGCCCGGCAGCAGCTGCGGCTGAAGCTGGCAGAATTATGGAAGAAGTTGTTTTGAAAAATTAAGGGAAGTCTCACACCAATGATTATAGGGGATAAATTTGAGAGTCTGGTTTTGTTTTTATTGAATGTTTATATATTCTTTTTGAGTACGACGAACTGGAATGCGGGACTGAGTATCAGCGCAGGGTTACTGACTCTTATTGCGGGGTACGTTTACTTCTCAAAAAAAAGCACAATTCAGTGGAAAGAGAAAAATTTTCTGTATGCATTTGGCTTTTTTACGGCCATGGTTGTACTGGCGTCCTTTTTATCGGGGACAAAGAATGGAAGAACAGCCATAAAGCTGTTTTCATATTCTATGCCCATGTTTCTGTTTTATTTTTTGTTGCAAAGAAAGGATCAGAGAATAGCCAAATTATGGCCAGGCCTTCTTGCAGGACTTTGGGTACTGAATGGATATGGAATTCGGCAATTGTTTCAGCATGGTCTGAGTCAGCGAGTCCATGGACCTGTAGCTTCACCCAATACCTATGCCATGGTGTTGGAAGTGGTTATTCCTTGGTTGATTTTTGAAGCCATTAAATACAGGAGAAATCATCAAGTAGGACGCTATATCCTATCGCTTGTAACCGTGGTAGTATCAACGATGCTGCTTTTTACCAGTTTTTCCCGTGGCGGGATTATAGGCTTCCTGATTGGTGGTATTGGAGTTTTCCTGGTCCAAAAACTGGCACAGCGAGAATGGTGTATCCCAAGAATTGTCGGCCTGTTTTGTGTGCTTATTTTTATATTGACGGGGCTTTTTTTTAAAACAGCTGCTTTCTATAATAATCGTTCTTATGATGGAGAAAGAAAACTTTTGTGGACATCGGCTTATCATATGTGGGCTGATCATAAAGTATGTGGCGTTGGAATTAGTACCTGGAATACTGTATATCGTCAAAAGTATATTCTTCCAGGAGCAAGAGAACCGGGTTTGATGCTGCCGCACAATAATATTGCGGATTTCTTTTCAGCGACAGGTACCTTAGGAGGGATAGGGTATCTGGTTTTTATGGGATATACTTTTTATCTGCTTTTAAAAAAACGATATGATGAACCTGACAACAATTATCTGCTTGTCATGTTCTGGATTACCACGGCTTTTTTTATTCATGGGATGGTTGACAATACCATGTTCTCTAAATATGGACTTCGTTTATATTATGCGTTATGGGGAATCACGCTGGCATCATTTGCCTATAAAAATAATATGATTGATGGGGATAAGGAGTAAGAAATCGATGGGATTTTATCATTACGTAATCAGTGATAAAGTAATGAGCGAACGAAAAAAGAACATCATTCGTAGCTTTACTCAATGGGAAATTACACCAAACTTTTTTGATGCTGTAATTGGAAAAAATTTAACACAGAAGCAATTGAAAATGCTTTCGTGTGATTATGGATTACTTAAATTGGGTGCCATTGGCTGTGCTTTATCCCATTTGGGGATTTATAAAAAATTCTTGAGTACGGCAGAAAAGTATGTCTATGTTTTTGAGGATGATGTTCAACTTACAGAAGATTTTATCAGGCTCCAGCCTAAAATCCAACAATTCATGAACAAACGGACAGAATCTACCGTATTGGCTCTTTATAAATTTGATGGGTTGAAGAAAAAAGTCGAAAAGTTGGATGATGGTGTATATATTATGAGAAGTCTGGCAGGAACTGCGTCTCACGCTTATGTAATTAACAGGGGCGCTGCAGAAAATTTGCTGAAAGCACAGACACTTGTACGAATAGAAATGGATGCTTGGGCGATTTATCAAAAATTAGGATTCCTAAATCTTTACTGTGTAAATAAGGACTTAGTGAGGTTAAACGAAAATCTGAGTTGTGTATCTACTATCGAAATTGAATCGGATGGATTAAATAATACAAAAATCAAAAATCAAAAATCAAAAATCAAAAATCAAAAATCAAAAATCAAAAATCAAAAATCAAAAATCAAAAATCAAACAGTATCATTTTCGATATTGGTATGATCAATTATCAGTCGCTGATAAGATTCGATTTATTGTCCGGCGTTTGTTAAGACATATTCAGGAGTTATATTACGAAAAAGAGTAGAATGGAATATAAAAATATTTTTATTGATGGTATTATGCATATGGGGGATATGGTCATGACGGCATCTGTGCTGCCGGTCCTTCGGAAAAATTGTCCAGAAGCGACTATTACATATCTCTGCAGTGCCGATCTGGCTTTTGTGGCTAATCTGTTGGATGGGGTAGATCAGGTAATCCCTTACCGATATAAGAGCAAAGGCGGATATATGGATGTGTATCGTATGGGACGGCAGTTGGCTAAATACAATTTTGACCTGGGAATCTCTCTTGATCCAAGAGAACGGGTTACTTTAATGAAATGGTTTGCGCAAATCCCTGAACGAATCAGTATGGAACAGGCATTAGGATGGAAATTGGGTTGGGAAAAATTGTTTTATACCCGAGATCTTTCTCTGCCACAAGGCTGGAAGTACCAGGAGCATTCCATGGCATCCAGTTTTCAGCAGATGATGCGAGACTATTTTGGAGATCCGGAAACGGGTTTTATTCCACCCAAATTGAAGGTAACGGAAGAGGATAAGGAATGGGCACAGGACTTGTTAAAAAAAGTGCCGGCAGGCAGTAAAAAAATTGCCATTTGTTTCCAAACTACAACCCAAACGAAAGACTGGCCTGTGGAAAAATTCAGCGCTTTGGGTAACTGGCTCCAGACTCAATATGGAGCAACCCTGCTTCTTACAGGCATTCCGGCCCATACCCAGCGGGCAGAAGCAATCATGGCCGGGTTACAGAACCATCAACAGGTTATCAATCTGGTGGGAATGACCACATTTCAGCAATTGGTAGCGCTTTTGTCTCAGGTAGATCTGTTGATTTCTCTGGATACAGGGACAGCTCATATCGGGGCAGCAGCAGGATGCTCGGTGGTAACTATTTTTACTCACAATTCTCCTGTCATCTATCGAGCTCCTGGGTATCATTGTGAAACAGTGAGTGCTCATTTACCATGTTCAGGAAAGCATATCTGCATTGGGCCGATGAGATGTAAAAAGACAGACTGCGTAGATGGGGTAACCCTGGCTATGGTCCAGGAAAAAGTGAAAAAATTTTTGGGATAGAGAAAGGAAGTTTATGGAAATTCCGGCTAAATTAGAAAAGAAATATGTTTTGTTGGGAAACCAGGCAATTTTGCAAGATAATCAGGCCATCCATATTGGCTATGGAACAGATGAGAATTTTGTTATGCCTATGGGTGTTTCCATAGTTTCGGTACTGGAAAATAATCCTGCATATTCTTTTATCTTTCATGTTATGACGGAAGGTCTTAGTGAGAAAAGTGTGGGACAGCTGGATGCGCTGGCTTCCACTTATCCCAATTGTGTCATCTGTATCCATGAACTACAATTACAGATCCTGGATGGGCTGCCAGTTTTTTCTTCGCTGGGCCGGGCATCTTATTATCGGATATTCCTGGAAAAACTGGTGCCTGAAAGACTTTCCCGTGTCCTGTATCTGGATGGAGATATTGTCTGCTTGGGAAATCTGAACGAATTGATAAAAAGAGATTTTTCCAATGCAATCGTCATGGTAGTCAAGGATAAGCCCGTTACTGCGGAAAAACAGGAAAGGAAATTCCATCTGACTGATTATTTCAATTCAGGTATGCTCTACATCAATCTGGAGCAGTGGAAAAAACAAAAAGTGGCAGAGCATCTTCTGGAAGTATTTTTTGCGCACAAGGAAGAACTGAATCATGTGGATCAAGATGCATTGAATATTGTTCTGCAGGGGTATAAAAGGTTGCTGGACGAGAGATTCAATTTTATTCCGGGGGATGACCCGATTGAAGAAGTTCCTGAGGGGACAGTGTTCCTTCATTATGCAGGCACTAAACCATGGTACTATTGGTTGGATTTCCCATTACAAAGATATTTTAAAAAATATTATGCGG
Source organism: Acidaminococcus sp. (assembly GCF_050873445.1). Taxonomy (GTDB): domain Bacteria; phylum Bacillota; class Negativicutes; order Acidaminococcales; family Acidaminococcaceae; genus Acidaminococcus. The sequence continues at coordinate 5,854 of NZ_JBNMIU010000011.1, forward strand.
TATCGCCCTGGAAAAATCAGCCTATGGATCGGCCGCGTAATTACCGGGAGATGCATTACTTGTCCCGTTTTTATCGAAAGCAGGGGCAGTTTGGCAAAAGTTTCTATTGGGTACTGAAATATCTGGTGACGAAAGTAGGAACAAAAATAAAATAAGGGTGAAGATATACAGGAGATGTAATGAAGACATTTGAACCTGTTTTTTTCGATTTGAAAAATTTCATCAAAAAACAGGAAACTTTTGATGCCTTGCCGGCAGAGAGCGAAAATCCCTGGCATGTGGCCTACAATGTAAATGACCCGTTTTTCCAGATCATGGGGGCATCCATGGTTTCCGTCCTGGAGAATAATCCGGGGCAGCCTCTGGTGTTCCATCTGTTTACCGACGGGTACAGTCCGGACAACGCCGACAAGGTCCGGCAGGTGGCGGAAAAATGGCACTGCCGCTGCGTGCTGTATGAGTTGAATATGGAACCTTTCCAGGATTTCCATGTGAAGGTGGCCCGGTTCTCTCGGATTACCTACGGGCGCCTGTACATGGCTAAGGTGCTGCAGGCGGAAACGGACCGGTTCCTGTATCTGGATGCGGATACCATGGTGATCCGGTCATTGAAGCCGCTGTTCGTCCTGGATATGACGGGGAAGGCCATGGGAGCCGTTTCCGAACGGCCGAAAGATGCGGCCTACCGGGGCGGGTACCTGAAGCTGAAGAACGGAAAGTATTTCAATGACGGAATCATGATCGTGAACATCCCCGAATGGGAAAAACAGGGCATTACGGAAAAGGCTTTTTCTTTTCAGAAGGAACCACGGGAACGGTTCCTGGGCCAGAGCCAGGATGTGCTGAACCTGACCTTTGACGGGAGCAACCTGTTTCTGCCGCTGGTATACAATGAATTCGGCGGGGGCGAAGATGACCGGGGCCAGGGAGTGATCATCCACTGGACAGGACGGCGGAAGCCCTGGCAGATGGTGCTGGCATCCTTCGATGCCCAGTGGCGGAAATACAATGCCCTGTCACCCTGGGAGACCATTACAAATACCTTACCCATCAAGAAGCCGGAGAACTACCACGACTTCAGACAATGGGCCAAGTTCCGCAAAAAAGAAAGTCTGGCCGATTATCTGTGGGGTATGGGTTGGTATGCGATTTTGAAGATCCGGTATAAGTTGTAAAAGCGAAAGCTGTTTTAATGAAATGGGAAAAATTCACTTCTAAGAATATTTATTATTTTAGAAAATGAATAATATAACTAATTGTTAAGACCGGACTATAATTGACCTAAAAGGGCGGGAATGTCTTTTGCTTTTTTTGTTACTTATCTTCAGCAATATGTTTTTTCCCGTGAAGAGTCAGGGCATTTTCCCGCGTGATGGCATACTCTTCCCGAGTCAGGTCATACCGTACATCATAATAATTGGAGGGAGCCTGGAGCAGACCTGACATGGTATCGAACAGCAGATCATTGGTGAATATAGCCTGCTGATGTTGGCGCAGCACGGATGCTGTTTGCGGGTACGCCTGCTGGTAAGCCGGAGAAAGATAAATCCACAAAGGAATCCGCACCATGTTGAATTTGAAGGGTGAGGCCGTATGGGTTAGCTCTAGGTCTTCTCCGTGATCAGATACGTATACCATGACTTGCAGATCCAGTTGTTTCAATCCTGTTTCAAAGATTTTCTGCAGGATGTCATCGGTGAAGCGGAGAGAACGGTCGTACCAGATGGCTTTTTCGTTCTTGGATAGGCTGGACCAGTGCTGCTTCTGCACGTAGGCTTCCGGAATCCGTTGGTCGCATCGGAAATGGCTGCCGGTGATATGGAGAACAACAAAGTTATTCTGCCCAGCAGGTACTTGAGCCAGGGCCGGAAATAGCACATCATCGTCTCCATTCAGCCATTGGAGATGATCCGCCTGTTGTGCGATGACCGTGATTCCGGCATCGGATACGCTGCTTTTTCCCTGGGTAGAGATCCAGTAGGTTTCATATCCGGCTCGTTTTGCCAGAGTTAGCAGATCCACGGCATATTTCAGCGGCTTTCGGTTGTATTGGTTGGCACTGGTCAGGGCTTGGGTGACGGCCATGACTGTATTGGGGAAATTGGAATAGGCATGAGGATAAAAGTAAAAATTTGGATCCTGTTTCCGGCTGGCTTCCCAGGGTGTAGTATCCATGGATGTGGCAGCAAAAGCGGACATCTTGTCCCGGTTGGCACTTTCACCCAGTACCAAAATGATGGTTCCGGGAACTTTCTGGCTGGTTAGATTTTCAATGCTTTCCAGCTTCAGGGTCTGGGTACTGCGTGGCAGGTTACGGTGTAATTCTGTAAACGCTCGAAGAGGACCGCCTTTAGCATACAGGTGGGCAACCCGGTCCATGGGGAAAACAGACATCATATAATTGATAAAGAAAAACAGGATGGCCAGGGTGAGCAGCCACCAGGATTTTTTATGCCGAAAGGAAACGGCAAGGGGAAAACAGGTATTCCGAAAGGTGTGGAACAGGAAGATAAAGAACAGAATCAGAGCTGTCAGTAGTCCTAGCAGGAAAGGAAAAGAAAAAATTGAAGTCAGATAGTTATAGGTTTCCTGGGGTGTGGTAGCCAAAATGGACAGCAGGACAATTTCATCTAGGAGATTTCCGTAATGGAGAAAATAAAACAGGAATCCGCAGGCAGAGAGCATAAGAAAGAAAATTAGGGCTGTATACAGGAAGCGGAGCAGGACAGCGGTTCTTCCAGTCAGCGGAATCAGCCGTTGGAACAGGCAGGTGGTAAGGTAGAAAACGGAAGGGAAGATATAGTAGTTTCCTATATCTTTCTGGAAATAATCTGGAATATGGGAAAAAACGAAAAGGTAAGGGAAGAGCCAAAGCAGCGTACAACCCAGGGCGAAGTGGCGGCTTTTTTGGAAGCCACTTTCCTGACTGGAAAAAAGTTCACTGCTCTGCATCAGCAGGATGGAACCAAACAGGAATAGAAAGCTGCGGATGAGTCGAAGCCAGGTAATATGGTGCAGAGAATGCAGTGGAGACTGGAAAGCAGCTGCAAACAGGAACAGGAAGACAAGTGCAATCTTCAGGAAAATTTTGGTACTGTGCAGAAGCTGGGAACGGGACGGATGAGGAATGTGTATGGAATTCAATTGGAAAACCTCCATAGGTGATAATTATGTGAAATTGTGAAATAAAAATTCACTTTTCATCATATAGTATATAATCAATTCTGTCAATTCAGGACACAACCGTCCCTAGAACCAAGATTTTGTCCACATCCTCTAATAGATATGTCTTTTGCCAGTGAAACACTGAAGCAGAGAATTCACAAGGAGGGTATCGTATGGAAAAAATTCAAGAACGATTAGAACTCACCCAAAAGGTTTTGAACAAACTCCATGAATTGGCTTCTAAAACTGAATTAAGTGATGTGGAACGGGATGCATTGATCCAACGATTTGAGTTTTCTTTTGAAATCCTTTGGAAATGTGCCAAGGAATATCTTTATGCAGAAGAAGGCATCGATGCAGCATCGCCCAAAAAGGTGATCCGCTGCTGCCGGGAACTGGGTCTCCTGGATGAAGAACAGACGACACAAGCTTTGCAGATGGCCGATGACAGGAATTTGACGACCCATACATATGATGAATCGTTTGCCAGAGCTGTGGTGGAACGGATTCGGACATATGATCACCTGCTGCAGAATTGGCTGGAGAACCTTCAATGAAGAAAAATTCAGACCTGGGAACGGATGCCGGGCCCAGATTTCTTTCTTGTTTTCGTTTCAAACGCAAATGCAACGATAAAAGCTTCGTTGCATTTGCGTTTCATTTATTGCTATAATAATATGAAACGCAAATCAAACGAAAGCAGTAGAAAGGAGATGGAACTGTGGAACGAGAAAACAGCAGTCTGGAATATAAGGAAGCCATTACGAATTCGTTCCTGAAAACAGTCAGTGCTTTTGCCAATTATCAGGATGGCAGAATCATCTTTGGTGTACGGAATGACGGGACGATTTGCGGTATGGCAGAGCCGGTACAGACCTGCCTGGATATCGAAAATAAAATCAATGACAGCATCTCTCCTGCTCCTGAATATACGCTGCAGATCAATTCGGAGAACCGGACGATTACACTCTCTGTTCAAAAAGGAGAGAATCCTCCGTATCTCTATAAAAACAAAGCCTATCGACGCAGTGATTCTGCCAGCGTCGAGGTGGATCGGCTGGCGCTGAATCGGCTGATCCTGGAAGGCAGTCACCAATATTTTGAAGACCTGCCTGCCAAACAGCAGCAGCTGACCTTTTCCACCCTGCAGAAGGAAATGAAGCGCCAAATGGGGATCAGGACCCTCAATGAGGATGTTTTGAAGACGCTGGGGTTTTATGCTTCGAAAGGAACATATTCCCATGTGGCTGCACTGTTTTCGGATCAAAATCCCTTTCCCGGGATCGACATGATGATTTTCGGTTCTTCCATTGATGAAATCCGAGACCGTATCCAATGGAGCGGGGCGTCCGTATTGACTTTGTATCATGAGGCGACGGAAAGGATTATCAAAGAATACCGGGTGGAAAAAATCCAGGGAATCGAGCGGAAAACCATCGAGAAAATACCGGGAAAAGCAGTACGGGAAGCCATTGCCAATGCGCTGGTCCATCGGACGTGGGATATCCCGACGGCCATCCGTGTGGCTCTCTATCCGGATCGGGTCGAAATTACCTCGCCAGGAGGTCTGCCGGCAGGGATTACCCAGGAAGAATATCTGCAGCACCAGATTTCGATCTTACGGAATCCCAAACTGGCCAATGTATTTTACCGTCTGGGTTATATCGAAGCTTTTGGGACGGGAATCCAGCGGATCCGCTATGCCTATGTACGAAGCCAGGTGAAACCGGAATTCCATATTACGGAACATATTATCCAGGTGGTCCTGCCACTTTTGGATGCGCTCCCTTCTCTGGATCAGGAAGAAGAAAAAATCAAAGCCCTTTTTACGTCTAATACGCTTCTGAGCCGTCAAGATATCGAAAAGGAAACGGGATTTGAAAAAAATAAAGTTATTCGGCTGCTGAATCGGATGAGTACCAAGAAAGCCATCCGGCGCATCGGTAAAGGGCGGGGAACAAAGTATTCCCTGCTGCCATAAAGGAGGTCTACTTTGTTTTCCCTATTTTTTGCATCGCTGCAGCAAGACGCGAAACTGTTTTTGTTCTTTCCCATCCTGTGTGCCATCTTCCGTCTGATCTTCATCAAAGTGTACAATCCCTACCGCAGCCTGAAGGGGAAGGGTCAGGTGCTCTGGCACTGCTTCCGCTACGGGTTCTGGTGGGGCATGGATTTCAATGCCTATGTGTTCCTGATCCCTCTGGTGCTGCTGTCTTTGCCCGGGGCCTTTTTTCCGGTGTGGCACCGCTGGGGGGATACCCTGCGGCTCTTGGGCGGACTGGTGTACAGCCTGGTACTGTACCTGGCTTTTGCGGGAAAGATGCTGTTTTACAAACATTTCCATGACATCTTCAACCAGACCATGAAACTGGGGGCCAAAGCAGAGAAACACAATCTGGCGGATATCTTTTTCCACCAGGATCACGGCGCCTGGATCCTGCTTGGCGTCCTGCCTTATCTGGGGGTATGCGCTGCGTGCATCCAGGGGCTGCTCCAACTGCCCAGCTTCCAGTATCTGGACTTTTTTTCTCCCATCCTCCACTACGGCTACAACACGGTGATTTTCCTGGGGGCCATTGCGGCCTTTTACTGGTTCCGGTACGGGGGTACCTTCTGGCACGACAACAAGCCGGAATGGGATACCATCCCCAGTGTGGTGAAAAAGGATATTTTCTTTGCCAAGGCCACGGTGGACGACCTGGTGGCCCTGGAACAGGTACTGAAACACAAACTGAACCCGGCTTATGAGCATACGGATGAACAGGATCTGACAGCTGTCCAGCCTTTGCTGACGGAAAAAACGCCCATTGCCCGGCTGCCCAACCCGGCCTACGGGTTCAAACGGACGGCCGGGGGACCTCGGATCACCAAGCCCACCCACATTTTCCTGTTCGTGGGGGAAAGCTATCTGCAGCAGTTCTTTGAGCCGCAATTTGCCTGCCTGAACCTGGTGCAGGGGGGCAAATTGCTGATGGAAGACCCTCATACGGCCAGTCTGACCAGTGCCCTTTCGGCGGGGATCATTTCCCGTCCGTCCATCGTCAGCCTCATGAGCGGCATCTTCGACGCAGGCCTGGAACTGAACGAAAAGGAAAGCTTCTGGAAGAACAACCTGCCCACGGCCCTGCCCCGGCAGCTGAAGAAACTGGGCTATCATTCCACCTACTGGTACGGAGGCAATGTGACCTATGGCAACTTCAACCAGTTCGCTCCGGCCTGCGGCTTCGATCAGGTGATGACGGCCACGGACTTCTGCGGCCCGGATGCACCCAAGACCTGGGTGGGGGTCTACGACAATGTGTTCCTGGAAAAGGCGGCAGAGCTGATCAGGCAGCAGGAGGAAGCGAACGGTCCCTACCAGTTCCACTTCCTGTATACCACCAGCTACCATGGGCCCTTCAAGATCCCTCTGGCTGAGTATGGGTACGACCCGGAAAAGGTCATGCCCGATGCCCCCCGGGATATCCGGAAAAACAGGGAAATCCAGAAAAACCTGGGGACGTTCTGGTTCTCGGACCAGGCTCTGGGCAAATTCATCCGCACCATGCGGAAGGCCTATCCGGACTGCCTGTTCATCCTGACGGGGGACCATTCCGTCGATATGAGCCCGGTGCTTGCCAGGACATCCCTGATGGGCCGGGACTGCAATCTTCGGGAACGGCACAGCCCGGTACTGCTCATGAATCACCGGGAGCTGGACAAGTTCAGTTTTGCCGGCAACACCATCGGCAGCCACATGAATATTGCGCCCACCATCTTCGAGCTGATCGCCCCCAAAGGGTTCACCTATTATTCCCTGTATCCGTCCCTGCTGGAACCCATCGACCATGTGGTATCGCCCTACCACTGGCTGCGGAAGGATGCCTACGGCAGCTACGGCCAGGATTTCTTCCAGCCGCTGGGAAAGGATCATGGGCCGGAAGACCTGGCGGAGGGACCGAAACCTTATACGGATGAGCGGGAAGCCTGGCTGGATCTGACCGGCTATCTGGTCCGTCATCCGGAACTGCTGGACCGCTGAGAAAAGGGAGTGTTGCATTTGCTACACTCCCTTTTGTGGTATAATGAACGTATTGCAGGAAAGGAGTTGCCACTTATGAAAATCGCGATTGCAGGTACAGGGTATGTGGGCCTTTCCAACGGGCTCCTGCTGGCCCAGCACCAGGAAGTGGTGGCGCTGGATATCGTACCGGAAAAAGTACAGATGCTGAACGAAGGGAAGTCCCCTCTGGTGGATGCGGACATTTCCCGTTTTTTGAAGCGGAAAGACATCCGGTTTCGGGCTACCCTGGATCCCCGGGATGCTTTCACAGATGCGGCATACATCATCATTTCCACTCCTACCAACTATGATCCGCAGAAGAATTTCTTCGATACTTCCTCTGTGGAAACAGTCATCGGAGAAGTGCTGGATATCAATCCCCAGGCCGTGATGGTCATCAAATCCACAGTGCCGGTGGGATATACGAAGCAGATGCGGCAGCAGTTCCATACGGACAACATCATATTTTCCCCGGAATTCCTGCGGGAGGGGAAAGCGTTATATGACAACCTCCATCCTTCCCGGATCGTGGTGGGAGAGGATTCTCCCCGGGCCCGGAAGTTTGCGTCGCTTTTGGCAGAAGGTGCCGAGAAGAAGGAAATCCCCATGCTGTTCACCGGGTCCACGGAAGCTGAGGCCATCAAACTGTTCGCCAATACCTATCTGGCCCTGCGGGTGGCCTATTTCAACGAACTGGATTCTTACGCCGAGATGCGGGGGCTTTCTACCGTCCAGATCATCAAGGGTGTCTGCCTGGATCCCCGGATCGGTGATTTTTACAACAATCCTTCCTTCGGGTATGGGGGCTACTGCCTGCCCAAGGATACGAAACAGCTGCTGGCCAACTACCAGGATGTGCCCCAGAATTTGATTTCGGCCATTGTGGCGGCCAACCGCACCCGCAAGGACCACATTGCCGACGAGATCCTGGCCCGGAACCCCAAAGTGGTGGGGGTGTACCGGCTGACCATGAAGAGCGCCTCGGACAATTTCCGCTCTTCGGCCATCCAGGGGGTCATGAAACGGATCAAGGCCAAGGGCATCCCGGTGGTGGTCTACGAACCCACTCTCCACGAACCGGAATTCTTCCGTTCCAAAGTGGTGAACGATCTGGCCGCCTTCAAGGCCCAGTGTGATGTGATCGTAGCCAACCGCTGGTTCGGGGACCTGGCGGATGTGAAGGAGAAAGTCTATACCCGGGATCTGTTCGACCGGGATTAAGGAGTTACCATGGAATCATTTGATGCCAATCAGAAAATCTTCATTACCGGGGCTGCCGGCTTCATCGGCTACCACCTGGCCAAACGGCTGCTGAGCCTGGGAGCCCGGGTGGCCGGCCTGGACAATATGAACGCCTATTATGATGTGCAGCTGAAAAAGGACCGTCTGGCCCGGCTGGAACTGTACCCGGCCTTTTCCTTCACGGAAGGGGACCTGGCGGATGCGGCAGCTGTGAATCGGATCTTTGAGGAATTCCAGCCAGACATCGTGGTGAACCTGGCCGCCCAGGCCGGGGTACGCTACAGCATCGACCATCCCCGGGAATACATCGATTCCAACATTATTGGTTTTTTCAACATCCTGGAGGCCTGCCGTCACTACCAGCCCAGACATCTGCTGTTCGCCTCCAGTTCTTCCGTATACGGGAACCAGAAGAAGACACCCTTTGCCACCACGGATAATGTGGATCATCCCATCAGCCTGTATGCGGCCACGAAGAAATCCGACGAACTGATGGCCTATACCTACTGCCATCTATACGGGATCCCCGCCACCGGGCTCCGGTTCTTTACGGTGTATGGGCCTTTTGGCCGGCCTGATATGGCTTACTTCAAATTCACCAATAAGATCATGGCCGGGCAGCCCATCACCATTTTCAACAATGGGGATATGTACCGGGATTTCACCTATGTGGACGACATCGTTACCGGCATCCAGGATATGCTGTGCAATCCGCCCGGACCCAATGAGGAAGGGGACCGGTACAAAATCTACAATATCGGCAATAACCATCCGGAAAAGCTCATGACCTTCATCGAGACTCTGGAGGAAGCCATCGGGAAAAAGGCGGAAAAGGAATTCCTGCCCATGCAGCCCGGGGATGTGTACCAGACCTATGCGGATGTGAGCGAACTGGAGAAGGATTTCGGTTTCAAGCCCAAGACCACCATCAAAGAAGGTCTGAGTAAGTTCGCAAAGTGGTATCGGGAGTATTATCATATGCAGTGACCAGTTCCTTTTGTTGTATACTGTATTATTTTCTGCAAAGGCAGTTATAATCGTGTATAATAATATGTAATATTGTACGGTTTTTCCGATGAGGACGGAAGAACCCATGAAAGGGAGGACTACAATCAATGTCACAACTTCTCACCACGATCGATGACGTCATGTATTACCCCATCCTGATCATCGTCCTGCTGGTGGCTGGTCTGTTCTTTACGGTACGGACCCGGCTGATCCAGTTCCGGTGGTTCCGGCAATGCATCCGTGTCGTCATGCAGAAACCCAACAAGGAAGGTTCTGTTTCTTCTTTCCAGGCCCTGATGGTTTCCACCGCATCCCGGGTAGGGACCGGTAACATCATCGGTATTTCTACCGCCCTGTGCCTGGGCGGCTTCGGTGCCGTGTTCTGGATGTGGGCCATCGCCATCATCGGCGGTGCCACTGCCTTTATCGAAAGCACCCTGGCCCAGGTGTACAAACGGCGGGATGCCAACGGGGACAGCTACGGCGGCCCGGCGTATTACATCGAAATCGCCCTGCATAACAAACTGCTGGCCAGCGCTTTCGCCTTTTTCCTGATCATTACCTACGCCGGCGGTTTCAACGCCCTGGCTTCCTACAACCTGCAGTCCACCTTCAGTGTGTACGGGTTCTATGACAAAGCCACCACGCCCTGGATCATCGGGGGTGTCCTGGCACTTTTGGTAGGCTACTGCCTGGTGGGCGGCGGCAAGCGGATCATGCGCGTGACCGAAATCCTGGTTCCTTTCATGGGCGTGCTGTACGTGCTGCTGTCTCTGGTGATCATCGTGATGCACCTGAACATGGTTCCCACGGTGCTGGGTGCCATGTTCGCCGATGCCTTCGACTTCCAGAAGATCCTGGGCGGCATCAGCGGCTCCTGCCTGATGTACGGCATCAAACGGGGCCTGTATTCCAACGAAGCCGGTGTGGGGTCTGCCCCTAACGCCGCTGCTGCTGCCGATGTTGCCCATCCGGCACAGCAGGGTCTGGTGCAGATGCTGTCCGTCTTCATCGACACCCTGCTGTGCACCTCCACGGCTCTGATGTGCATGTTCTCCGGCGTGGTTCCCACCAAGGCACTGGCTGGTGCTCCCTATGTACAGAAAGCCACCCAGGTGGACTTCGGGTCTTTCGGACCAATTATGATCACTGTGGCCATGGTACTGTTTGCCTTCACCACCCTGATCGGCAACCTGTTCTATGTGGACAACTGCCTGGCCTACCTGAACGGCAAGAAGACACCCGGCAAGGGCTTCATGAAACTGTTCAAGCTGGTGGCTGTGCTGGTGATCTTCGTGGGCGCCGGCATGTCCATGGATAATGCCTGGGCAGTGGCTGATATCTGCATGGGCTTCATGTGCCTGATCAACGTTCCTTCCATCCTGGCCATGAACGGGACTGCCATTGCCGTCATGGACGACTATGGCCGCCAGCTGGATGCAGGGGTGGAAAACCCTGTATTCAAAGCCAAAAACATCGGGCTGGATGAATCCGACCTGGAATACTGGAAATAAGCGTTTTCCCAAAGCCGCTTCCGCTCCTCACGGAAGCGGCTTTTTCTGACTTTTGGTTGCGTATTTCAACCTTTTGTGCTATGCTATATGAGCGGTTTTTTAAGCAATTACAGACAGACTGTTAAGCATCCAATATGAATAATGGCTGACAGCATGTGAGGAGGATTTTTTTAAATGAGCGTTTCCGTAGAAAGAAAAGGTAATGAAGCAACTCTGAAAGTATCTTTGCCGGTAGAAGACGTAGCCAAAGCCTTTGAAAAAGCAGTTGCCAAGATCAATAAACAAGTAACGATCCCTGGCTTCCGTAAAGGCAAAGCACCCCGCCGGGTACTAGAACTGCACGTTGGCAAAGATGCCGTCAAAGAAGAAGCCTTTGAAATCGCTGCCAATGAACAATATAGAGAAGCCCTGAAAGAAAACTCCTGGGTGCCTGTTTCCGATCCTGAAATCAAAGATTCCACCTTCGAAGAAGGCAAACCCATGGAAATGACCCTGACTGTGACCCTGCGTCCGGAACCGGAACTGGGTGAATACAAGGGCCTGGAAGTGGAAAAGAAAGAAAAGGAAATCACTGACGCGGATGTAGATCAAGAAGTTGAAAATCTGCAGAAACGCGCTACCAAAATGGTAGAAGCTCCGGAAGGCAAAGCCCTGGAAAAAGGCGACCTGTCCATCATCGATTTTGCCGGCACCATCGACGGCAAGGCTTTTGAAGGCGGCGAAGGCAAGGGCTATCCTCTGGAAGTGGGCAGCGGCAGCTTCATCCCCGGCTTCGAAGATCAGCTGGTAGGCCTGAAAAAGGGCGAATCCACGGATGTGGACGTAACCTTCCCGGAAGATTACGCAGCCAAGGAACTGGCTGGTAAAAAGGCTGTATTCAAAGTTACCGTACAGGACGTGAAAGTCAAGGACGTTCCTGAAGTGACCGATGAACTGATCGCTGCCAACAGCGACAGCAAGACCGTTGCTGAATTCCGTGAAAAGACCATGGACCGCATGAAGAAGGCTGAAGCCCAGCGCGCCCAGTCCGCTTACGAAGCTGACCTGATCAAAAAGGCTGTGGACAACGCCAAATTCGAAGTCCCTGATGTGATGGTTACCCAAAGAGCCAACCAGATGATGGACGAACTGGCCATGAACCTGGAACAGCATAAGATGAGCCTGCCCCTGTACCTGCAATATCTGGGCAAAGATGTGAAGACCTACCGGGATGAACAGAAACCTGTAGCTCTGGAAAACATCAAGACCGATCTGGTACTGGATGCCATCGCTCTGAAGGAAGAAATCAAAGTTTCTGAAGACGAAATCCGCAAGGAAATGGAACAACTGGGTGCTATGCACGGCGCTACTCTGAGACAGGTCGAAAAGATCGTCAAGGAAAATGGTTCTCTGGCTGTGCTGGTTGCCAACATTGCCCGCCGGAAAGCAGCCCGTCTGGTCATCGACAGCGCCAAGAACGCTCCGAAGGCTGAAGAAGCTGCTGCTGAAGAAAAATAAGACCTGTTGGAGGTGGACGGCATGAGCTATGTGCCTATTGTGGTGGAACAGACCAGTAAGGGCGAACGGAGCTATGATATCTATTCCCGGCTGCTGAAAGACCGCATCATCTTTGTGACCGGAGAAATCGAAGATCACATGGCCAACCTGATCATTGCCCAGCTGCTGTTCCTGGAATCCGAGGATCCGGATAAGGATGTCCATCTCTATATCAACAGCCCCGGCGGCAGTGTCAGTGCCGGGCTGGCGATTTATGACACCATGCAGTACATCCGGCCGGATGTGTCCACCATCTGTGTAGGGATGGCGGCTTCCATGGCTTCTGTACTGCTGGCTGCCGGTACGAAGGGAAAACGCTTTGCCCTGCCCCATTCCAGAGTGATGATCCATCAGCCTCTGGGAGGTGCCCAGGGCCAGGCTACGGACATTGAGATCCATGCCCGTGAAATCCTGCGCATCCGGGAAGAGATGAACGAAATCCTGGCGCACCACACCGGCCAGACTCCGGAACAGATCCGGAAGGATACGGAACGGGATCATTTCATGACCGCTGTGGAAGCCGAACAATACGGTCTGATCGACCAGGTGGTCCATCAGATCAAGAACCCAAAATAAGGGGTAGGACCTTAACCATCTTGCCCTGACTGTAAGGAGGGGATCCAGATGGGATACGATGATCACAACAATCTGGACGGACCAGACTATACCTGTTCTTTCTGCGGCAAGAAGCAGAGCCAGGTGAAAAAACTGATCGCCGGCCATAATGTGTTTATTTGTGATGAATGTGTTGCCCTGTGCAACGAAATGCTGGAAAAGGACCTGAAGGGGCCGGCGGAGGAACAAATCACCGACCTGCCCAAGCCCCGGGAAATCAAGGCCATCCTGGACGAATACGTCATCGGCCAGGATGAAGCCAAGAAGACCCTGGCAGTAGCGGTGTACAACCACTACAAGCGGATCAACTACGAACAGGGACAGCACCGGGACGATGTGGAACTGCAGAAGTCCAACATCCTGATGCTGGGGCCCACTGGCAGCGGTAAGACCCTGCTGGCCCAGACCCTGGCCAAGATCCTGAAGGTACCCTTTGCCATTGCCGACGCCACCAGCCTGACAGAAGCCGGGTATGTGGGCGAAGACGTGGAAAATATCCTGCTGCGGCTGATTCAGAATGCGGATTACGATATCGAGCGGGCCGAACGGGGAATCATCTACATCGATGAAATCGATAAGATTTCCCGGAAATCGGAAAACCCTTCCATTACACGGGATGTATCCGGTGAAGGGGTCCAGCAGGCCCTGCTGAAGATCCTGGAAGGGACCGTGGCCAACGTGCCGCCGCAAGGTGGCCGGAAGCATCCCCATCAGGAACTGATCCAGATCGATACCACCAATATCCTGTTCATCTGCGGCGGTGCTTTTGCCGGACTGGAAAACGTGATCAACGCCCGTACCGGCAAGAAGAGCATGGGCTTCGGGGCCGATATTCCCACCCAGGCCGAGAAGAAGAGCGAGAACCCCTTCCGGCATGCACTTCCCGAAGACTTCGTGAAGTACGGGCTGATCCCCGAATTCGTGGGACGGCTTCCGGTGGTGGTCACCCTGGACAACCTGGACGAAAAAGCCCTGGTACAGATCCTGACGGAGCCGAAGAACGCCCTGACCAAGCAGTACGAACACCTGCTGGCCATGGACCACGTGGAACTGGACTTCGAGGATGACGCACTGAAAGCCATCGCTCATGAGGCACTGGCCCGGAACGCCGGCGCCAGAGGGCTGCGGGCCATCATCGAAGGCATCATGAAGAACGTGATGTACGAGGTTCCCAGCCGGGATAACGTGGAAAAATGCATCGTGACAGCCGATGTGGTCACCAAACACAAAGACCCCAAACTGCTGCTCAAAAAACAAGATAAGACGGATACAAGAAAAAATGCCTAGGGAAAAGGAAAAGGGGTGCTGGCATCCCTTTTCCCTTTTTCTCTATTTCGATAAGGACGGTGAAACGATATGTTGGAAGCCAATACCATGAGACTGCCGCTGCTGCCCCTGCGGGGCACCCTGGTCTTTCCGGGTATGATCATCAACCTGGACGTGGGCCGGGAACGCTCCATCAAGGCGGTAGAAACGGCCATGAATATGACCAAGCGCATCTGCCTGGTGACCCAGAAACAGGCGGAGGAGAAGAACCCCACGGCCAGCAGCCTGTACAACTTCGGTGTGATCGCGGAAGTGAAACAGCTGCTGAAGCTGCCCAATGGCGCTATGCGGATCCTGGTGGAAGGACTCTCCCGGGTGGAAGTCATTTCTGTCGTGGATGCAGCCGGGATGAATATGGAAGCCTATGTGGCCGTAAAGGAAGATGTCAACGACCATTCCGCTGAAGTAGAAGCTCTGAAGCGCATGCTGGTGGAAACCTTTGAAAAATGGGTGCTGGCCAGCAAGAAGGTGAACACGGAAGTCCTGCTGACCTTTAAAGACCAGCCCGACCCCGGCAAGATTGCGGATATGATCGCCGGGTATCTGACCATCGACATCGCCGACAAGGAGAAAATCCTGGAAGCGGCGGATGTCAAGGAACGGCTGAATCTGCTGTACGGGTTCCTGTGCAAGGAACTGGAAATCGTGAACCTGGAGAAGGACATTTCCCAGCAGGTGCGGAAACAGATTGAACAGAACCAGCGGGAATACTACCTGCGGGAACAGCTGAAAGCCATCAACAAGGAACTGGACGAAGGCGGCGAAAAGGGCGCCGAAGTCAAAGAATACCAGGACAAAATGAAGAAGCTGAAGCTGCCCAAGGATGTGAAGGAAAAGCTGGACAAGGAACTGGACCGGCTGTACAAGATGCCTCCCATGATGGCCGAAAGCGCTGTGATCCGGAACTATCTGGATACGGTGCTGAGCCTGCCCTGGAGCAAGATGACCCAGGACAACTACGACCTCAAGAAGGCGGCTGCGGTGCTTGACAAAGATCATTACGGTCTGAAAAAGGTCAAGGAACGGATCCTGGATTACCTGGCTGTACGGGCACTGACCAAGAGCAACCGGGGACCCATCATCTGCCTGGTGGGACCTCCCGGCGTTGGCAAGACCAGCCTGGCCCAGAGCATTGCCCGGGCTGTGAACCGGAAATTCACCCGGATTTCCCTGGGCGGTATCCGGGATGAAGCAGAAATCCGAGGGCACCGCCGGACCTACATCGGGGCCATGCCCGGCCGTCTGATCAACGGAATGATCGACTGCGGCAGCGACAACCCGGTGTTCCTGCTGGATGAAGTGGACAAAATGGGGGCTGACTTCCGGGGCGATCCGGCTTCTGCCCTGCTGGAAGTGCTGGATCCGGAACAGAACAGCCATTTCAGTGACCACTATATCGAATTCCCCTATGACATGAGCAACGTGTTCTGGATCGTAACCGCCAATACAGTGGAAACCATCCCGCCGGCTCTGCTGGACCGGCTGGAAGTCATCGAACTGTCCAGCTATACCGATGAGGAAAAACTGAAGATCGCCCAGCTGTACCTGCTGCCCAAGGAACGGAAGGCCAACGGCCTGACCGGCAGACAGCTGAGCCTGGGTGCCGCCTCCATCCAGCATATCATCCGGGATTACACCCGGGAGGCCGGTGTGCGGAACCTGGAACGGAAGATTGCTACCGTCTGCCGGAAGGCAGCCCGGAAAATCGTGGAGGATGGCGTGACCAAAGTTTCTGTGACTCCGGCTCATTTGAAGGAATACCTGGGACCGGCCATCTTCCTGGAAAGCGATATGCGGGCCAAATCGGAAGTGGGCGTCTGCACCGGGCTGGCCTGGACCAGTGTAGGCGGCGAACTGCTGAAGATCGAAGTGGTGGTCTGCGAAGGCAAGGGGAAACTGGTGCTTACCGGGCAGCTGGGCGACGTGATGAAGGAAAGTGCCCAGGCGGCCTTTACCTACATCCGGTCCCGGGCCAAGGAACTTGGCCTGGCTCCTGACTTCAATGAAAAGGTGGACATCCATATCCACGTGCCGGAAGGGGCCATTCCTAAGGACGGGCCTTCTGCCGGTATCACCATGGCTACGGCCATGGAAAGCGCTCTGACCAAACGGAAGGTGAAGGCCGATCTGGCCATGACGGGCGAAATTACCATCACCGGTCATGTATTGCCCATTGGCGGCTTGAAGGAAAAAGTACTGGCTGCTCACCGGTATCGGGTAAAGACGGTGCTGATCCCCCGCCAGAACCAGCAGGATCTGGAGGAAATCCCGGAGAAGGTCCGGAACGATATGACCTTCATTCCGGTGGACAGCATGGACCAGGTGACCAAACTGGCCCTGGAGGACTGATATGGCAGGGAACCAGTGGGATATTATCGGCGCCAGCTATGTGGCCTCTGCCGTAAAAGCCACCCAGTATCCCCAGGATACCATTGATGAAGTGGCGTTTATCGGCCGCAGCAATGTGGGGAAATCTTCTCTGCTGAACTCACTGGCCCGGCGGAAAGGCCTGGCCAGGGTGAGCAGTTCGCCGGGAAAGACCCAGACCATCAACTTCTATTCCTTCCAGGCCAAGCGGACCCGGGAGGAGCAGGCGGAGCGGCATACCTTCTATGCGGTGGACCTGCCCGGTTACGGGTTTGCACGGACCAGCAAGGGGAACAAGGAACAGTGGTCGGCTTTTATCTGTAAGTATATGGAGAATTCTCCGTACCTGAAACTGGTCTGCGTCCTCATGGACATCCGGCACGCACCCATGGAAAGCGATATCGACTGTTATCAGTGGCTGCTGAACCTGGGGCTGCCCATTATGATCATCTTGACGAAGAGTGACAAGCTGAGCAAGGGTGCGGTGGTCAGCCAGACGGCTCTCTATCGGAAGACCTTCGGGCTGGATGAGAATCGGCTCATCGCCTACAGTTCCACCAATCACAACGCAAGAAAAGATCTGATCGGCAGGATCATGGAGTATCTGGTATGAACAAAGCGAGGTTGTTGCAATTGCAACAACCTCGCTTTACTGTTCCTCAAAAATATTGTACAATTCTGTTATGTTCGAAACAAAATGAAAACAAGGGGGCTTACCATGACACAGGAAATGAAACAACGGACCGCACTGCAGTCGCTCTGGCCGGACCAGCGCCAGCGGGTGGACAGGAGCCTGAAGCTGTGGGAGAGCGCTGTGCTGCTGCCCCTGCGCTGGACGAAACACGGGTGGGAAATCCTGTTTGAGGTCCGGTCTGCCAAAATGCACTGGCAGCCGGGGGATATCTGCTTCCCCGGGGGCCATCGGGAGGAAACGGATCCCAGTCTGCTGGCCACGGCTCTGCGGGAAACCCGGGAAGAACTGGGTATCCCGGAAAAGGACATCCAGGTATTGGGCCCTCTGGATTATTTCTATGGGTATTCCGGCCCCCTGATCTATCCCTTTGCCGGGATCTTGCCAGATAAAGCTCCCCTTGTGATCGATCAAAATGAAGTGGCAGAGGTGTTTGCGGTTCCGCTGAAAGAGCTGCTGGCCATGGCTCCGGTGGTGGGCAAGATTTCCATCGGCACCCGCCAGGAACTGGGGTTCCCCAGCCAGTGGGCCTACGGGTTCCAGGAGGGCTGGAATGTGCGCACGGGCTATGAGGTGTTCTTCTACCCCTGGAAGGGGCGAATCATCTGGGGCATTACGGCACGGGTGCTTCACCAGTTTTTGGAACGGGTGAGGAAGATGAAGAGCCTGCCGGAGCAGGAGAAATAAGGTGAAAGCGGCTGATTGCCGGAGAATGGCCCGGTTCACTGATATAGGGTGTCAGCAGCATGCATACTTCTGTGCGGCTGCGGGCGGTGGAACGGAACTTGAACAGTTCGCCAAGCAGAGGGAGTTTGGACAGAAGAGGAACGGCTTCCAGCTTTTTCTGCTCCTGTTCGCTGATCAGACCGCCGATGATCAGGGTCTCCCGCTCCCGGAGACGGACCTGGGTATCAGCCGTGCGACTGGTGATCCGGTAGTTTTTCAGTTCGGTAATCAGTGTGGGAGTACTGACTTCCGTATGGACCCGGGCGGTGATCAGGCCGTCCCGGCTCAGATAGGGAGTATAGGACAGCCGGATGCCGGCGTCCACGTATTCTGTGGTCTGGGTGGTGGTGCTGTTGGTGACTTTTTCTGTGACCACCGGGATGTGGTCGCCGATAAAGATGCTGGCTTCCCGGCCCGGCAGGGTGATGATGCTGGGAGTAGCCAGAACCTTGGCTTTGCCCTGCTGACACAGGGCGCTGAGGATTCCCGTCAGGCCTGCAGTGTAGCTGTGGCCCAGGTGAATCGTGGCTCCATGGTCCTGTTGATCACTGGAAGCAGGCAGGGTGGTCCAGTTCCACTTCAGTCCCAGTTCCCGGGAAGCTTCTTCGTTTAGGGAAAGGATCCGGGCTTCCAGGGTAATCTGGCGGCTGGGACGGTCCAGAAGGGACAGGGCTTCCTTGAGCCGATCCACTTCTCCTGCTGTGCCCCGAAACAGCAGAGCGTTGCTCTCCCGGTCCCAGGCCAGGGGAGAGGAGAACAGGGGCTTTAAGGTCTCGGCTGTTTCTTTGGCAGAAATGTATTCCAGGGGATGGAGGGAAAGCCGGCCGAACCGGGCATCCAGTTTTTCCGGGGTGCTGACCCAGAGCGTATTGCTTTCCTCCCGGCATTCCAGGCCCTGGCTGCGGGTGACGATGGAAAGGGCTTGGCGGAAGGGAACGTCCCGCAGTTCCAGGGAGATGGTTCCGGAAAGATCAGGATCCACGACCAGGTTCCGGTCCGCCAGCTGGGCCAGGGTCTGGAGTACGTCCCGCACGGGAGCTTCCTTGACGGAAAGGGACACCGGGTCAGCGGCCAGTGCCCAGCGTACTGGGGTCAGGAGACAGAACAGGCAGCTGAGGAGCAACAGTTTCATTCCCACACCTCCCCTACAGGCAGTTCCTGCCCGTTACATTCCAGAGAGGCTCCATGGAATGCGGTCACTGGCCCTTTTCCCGGCAGTATTTCGCCCAGGGCAATCAGGGCCGTTCCCTGGGGACCGGCTACCAGGGCCCGTTTTTCCTCTTTGACCGTCAGGATGCCCAGCAGGCGATGGGGTGTAACGGGGGCTGCCGGTGCGGCTTTCTGCGGAGCTGCTCCCGGGTGGGCAGCTGCCGGAGCTGGAAGCGTCTTTTCGGGTGCTGGATGGTTCAGGGGCCGGAAAGGGTCTCGCCGGGGCAGGACTTCTTTTCGGGAATTGGACGGCTTTTCCGAGGGACTTTCCCAATTCTGCTCGGCCAGGGTGGGGACGGGCGGAAAATATGGGGTATCTTCGTCCTGGGGCCAGGCCAGGACACCGGCTACTGCCAGGGGAAGGGGGAGCAGGAGCAGGAGCCTGCGGGAAGCTGGAAGGGATTGGAGTACGGGGAAAAGCGTGAACATGGTGGACCTCCTTGCAAATAATCTGGTTTTTCTTGCTTTTTCAATCCCATTATAGGGAAAATCAGCCGGTGTTCCTACCCCTACCGGCAGCAAGTGCAAAAAGAAGGTCAACATCTGCAGTTTCGTGAAGGGAGAGACATCTATGTTCCAGTCATCTTATCATCATCCACATTCCGGGTTTCAGCTTTCGTCTCTGTCCGGGCATTCGTATCAAGGGGACACGGCGGCTCCAGCTGTACGCTGGGCCAACGAAATCCTGGATGCGGCCCTGGAAAGGGGAGCCAGTGACATCCACCTGGAGCCGGGAAAAGAACAGATGGGGGTGCGCTGCCGGGTGGATGGGGTACTGCAGGCTCTTATTACCGTACCCAAAAAGCTTCAGGATCCGGTACTGTCCCGCTTCAAAATTCTGGCAGGCATGGACATCGGGGAAAAACGGCTGCCCCAGGATGGCAGGTTCCAAGGTACCTGGCAGGAGCGGCCGGTGGATGTGCGGGTATCTTCCTTGCCCACTCTGTTCGGAGAGAAGCTGGTGCTGCGGCTGTTGGACCGGGAAGCCATCCGGCTGGATCTGGAACGGCTGGGCTTCAGTGTTGTCAATCTGGAAAAAATGCAGCAGGCCCTGCGTCAGCCCCATGGGCTGTTCCTGGTGACCGGGCCCACGGGCAGTGGCAAATCTACCACTCTGTATGCGGCGCTGGCTTCTCTGGACCGGAAAGAACAGAATATTATCACGGTGGAAGATCCGGTGGAATACCAGCTGCCGGGCATCAGCCAGGTGACAGTGAAGCCGAAGATCGGCCTGACTTTTGCCCGCTGCCTGCGCAGCATCCTGCGGCAGGATCCGGATACCATCATGGTGGGCGAAATCCGTGACGGAGAAACCGCCTCCATGAGCATCCATGCCGCCCTTACCGGTCACCGGGTATTCAGCACCCTGCACACCAACACCGCCGTGGGCGCCGTGAACCGGCTGCTGGATATGGGTGTGGAACCGTATCTTCTGGCCTCTGCCCTGCAGGCCGTGGCCGGGCAGCTTCTGGTGCGGCGGCTGTGTCCCCATTGCAAAAAAGCGTACGAAGTGGGACAATCAGACTGGGAAAGCCGGTATCTGGGACTGGAGGAGCCACGGACCCTGTACAGGGCCGCCGGCTGCGAACAATGCCGCCATACCGGATATGCCGGACGCCTTCCCCTGCAGGAAGTGCTGGTGATTACAGAAACCCTGCGCCGGGGCATCTGCGAGTGCCGAAGCGAAGGGGAACTGGCGGTCCTGGCCCGGCAGGAAGGGATGCGGCCCTTATTCGAAGACGGACGGGAGAAGGTTTTGGCGGGAGAGACCAGCTGTGCGGAACTGCTGCGGGTGCTGGGATGAGGAGGAACGATGCTTCAGTTGTGGAATCTGTTTGAAATCGCCGGGACCATTTCCTTTGCGGTATCCGGTGCCATCGTGGGCATGGTGAAAAATATGGACGTGTTCGGCATTACGGTGCTGGCTGTCCTGACTGCTGTGGGAGGGGGCGTGATCAGGGACGTGCTGGCCGGGTATACGCCGCCCATGGCCCTGGAGAACCCGGGGAACCTGCTGCTGTCCGTGCTGACAGCACTGGCCATGTCCTGGCTGTTTGCGTCTTATCGGATTGCCGGGCGGAAGAAGCAGATCATCACTTTTTTCTATGTGGCGGCGGATACAGTGGGCCTGGCTTCTTTTACGGTGACAGGCACCCTGACCGGGTTATCCCAGGGGAACATCCATACCTATGTGTATCCGGTAATGCTGGGGCTGATTACGGCTGTGGGCGGCGGTGTGCTCCGGGATCTGATGGCCCAGCGTGTACCCAGTGTGCTCACGGCAGATGTGTATGCCACAGCATCTCTGGCCGGGAGCCTCATGATGTGCCTGTGCTGGCATTTCGAAAGCCAGGATCTGGCACCCTTTCTGGGTGCATTCATGGTGGCAGCCCTGCGTTTCTTTGCCATCCGCTACCGCTGGCAGCTGGTGCATCCAATGGAAAAAAGAAAAGGGGGAGTGAAAAAATGATTTTTCACTCCCCCTTTTTGAAGGGTTCTTTCCTTCGGCCAGTGGCCAATGGCTCGTGGCTTATCTCAAATTGATGAACTGCAGATCGATGCCGAAATCCTGGCCTCTTACCAATTGGATCACGGCCTGCAGATCGTCTTTCTTCGGACCGGAGACCCGGACCTGGTTGTCCTGCACCTGGGCAGTGACCTTGATCTTGGCGGCCTTGATGGCAGCGGTGATCTTCTTGGCGGTTTCTTTGTCGATGCCTTGTTTCAGTTTCAACGTCTGGCGGACGCTGCCTTTGGCGGCCGGTTCCACTTTGCCTGGTTCCAGGGCCCGCAGGGAAAGGCCTCTTTTAGCCATGCGCTGCCGCAGGATATCCAGGATGGCGCCCAGTTTGTATTCATCTTCGGCCGCCAGTTTCAGTTCATCGTCGGCCAATTCCAGGGAGGCATTGGATCCGCGGAAATCATACCGCTGGGAGATTTCCTTCCGGGTCTGGTTCAATGCATTGTCCAGTTCCTGCATGTCGATTTGCGAAACAATGTCGAAAGAGCTGTTTTTTGCCATAATATCCTCCTATTTTACCTTTATATCCACCTCGAACATCCGGTTCCAGGGGAATTCCACAGTAAAGGACGTTCCTTTCAGGGTGGGTTCATCCTCCACGTACTGGCGGAACATCCGGTTGGTTCCGCTCAGGATACGATTATAATATTTTCCCAGGTCATATTTCAACATGAAATCGTGCTGATCGATGCCCAGGCTGATCCGGTACCGCACATTGGCCTGATAGATCCAGTCATCCAGCAGCCGGGTCTTCAGTAACCGCTCCCGTTCGGCGGGTTTCATCCGTTTGCTCAGGATGCCCTGGCTCAGGGCGAACCCGATGCTGTTGTCTGCGGTGTTCCAGCCGGAATAAGCCGTCAGGCCCAGCAGGCCTTCCGTATCGGTCATAGCCTGCATAAAGCCGTTATCCGCACCGTTGGCAAAGGAAATATCTGCCAGGGCCACGGGCTTCTGTTCCTCCAGATCCGCCAGGTCATTGGCAAATTCCCGGTTGGCCCTGCTGGGGTAGGGGGCGTTGTCATTGGCCGTGGAATCCAGGCAGCTGCCGTCTTCCGGGGTGTTCACCGCCAGCACCAGGTCAGCTTTTTTCAGGTGGCTGGTCTCGATGCCGCCGCTGGCCAGAATCTGGTTGTGTACGGAATCGGCCGCCCGTTCATCGGAATACAAGGGGATGGTGTTGCCGCCCACGCCAGGTGCGAATAGGGGATAGACTCTGGGCTTTTCTCCGCGGATCTCATTGATGGCCCGGGTCACCAGCAGCAACCCCACCTGATCCACGCCGGGCAGGATCTGGAACCGGTTTTCCGTGACTCCGTCGCCTACGTATTTCAGGTGGCGGGCTTCCATATGGGTCTGGGACAGGGGTGCATCATCGTCTTTGCCCAGGGCGAAGTAATGGAAAGTGCCGTTCTGGCACAGCCGGATCAGTCGTTTGTTGGTCTGGAAATTCATCAGCCGGCGGGTCTTCCAGTCACGCATCACCGAACTGGGAATCTGGGCCAGCAGGGTCTGCCGTTCCTGGATTTCCGGAAAGGTCAGGGAACCCTCCTGGTCCTCTTTATCCTGCAGCTGGGACAGCCGGAAGATCTTGGGACCATATTGCTGATAGTAGCCCGGCTCCACCTTGCCGATGCTCTGCTGGGGGGTCCGCATGATGGTGCTGAACGCATAGATCTTCAGCCCCGGATTGTCTTTCTTCAGCTTTTCCAGGCGCTGGACTTTTTCCTTCAGGTATTTTTCCAGATGGTGGTGCTTCCGGGAAGCCACCAGTCCGCCGTAGTTCAGGCTGTCCGTGGCGATGACGGCTGCCTGGGCATGGGGCGCTTCCTGTTCCAGCCAGTTCCACAGGGCTTCGTTATTGCCTTCGCTTTTCTGGTCAGACAGGTCTTTTTCCGGAGGCACGGTCAGGGGATAGCCGGCTGCCTTGGCCGTATCCGCAGTATATTCCAGACAGACAGGACGGTTGTCCAGGGGCACATACAGGATCTTGGGTGAGGCATCCGCCCTGGATCCCAGCGCCAGGCAGAGAAAACCGGCCGCCAGAAGCGATTTTAATGAAAAATGCATGTCTTCCTCCTTTTTCGTATCGTTTTATTATACACTATCTTTCCATGGAAAAGAAAGACTCTCCAGTCAGTTGCCTTTCCTCATATGGTATAATTGAAAGTGAATCGAAACCCAAAGGAGAAACATCATGCCATTTACAATCCATGCTCCCTTTGCTCCTGCCGGGGACCAGCCGGAAGCCATCGATGCCCTGGCCAGAGGGGTGGAGGAGGGGCTCCATACCCAGGTGCTGCTGGGGGCTACGGGGACGGGCAAGACCTATACCATTGCCCAGGTGATCCAGAAAGTGCAGAAACCCACTTTGGTCATCGCCCACAACAAGACGCTGGCCGCCCAGCTGTGCAGTGAATTCAAGGAATTCTTCCCCGACAATGCGGTGGAGTATTTCGTTTCCTATTATGACTATTACCAGCCGGAAGCCTACATCCCGGCAACGGATACGTATATCGAAAAAGATTCTTCCATCAATGATGAAATCGATAAACTGCGCCACTCGGCCACTTCGGCCCTGATGGAGCGGCGGGACGTGATCGTGGTGGCGTCCGTTTCCTGCATCTACGGGTTGGGCGCCCCGAAAGATTACTACGACAGTGTGCTGTCTCTGCGGGTGGGACAGCAGGTGGATCGGGATGCCATCCTGGAAAAACTGGTAAAGATCCGCTATGACCGCAACGACCTGGTGCTGGAGCGGGGCAAGTTCCGGGTGCGGGGAGATGTGATCGAGGTGGTCCCCTCCAGCTACGGGGAAAAGGCCATCCGCATCGAGCTGTTCGGCGATGAAGTGGACAGCATCAGCGAAATCGATATCTTGAACGGGGAAGTGATTGACAGGCGGACTCATGTGGCCATCTTTCCGGCCAGCCATTATGTGACCAGTGATGAGAACATGGAGCGGGCCCGGCGGGACATCCGCAGGGAACTGAACGACCGGCTGAAGGTGCTGAAGGGCGAGGATAAGCTGCTGGAGGCCCAGCGCCTGGAACAGAGGACCAACTACGACCTGGAGATGATGCAGGAACTGGGGTACTGCAGCGGCATCGAGAACTATTCCCGGCACTTGACCGGCCGGAAACCCGGGGAACCGCCTTTTACTCTGGTGGATTATTTTCCGGAGGATTTTTTGACAGTGGTGGACGAAAGCCACGTGACTTTGCCCCAGCTGCGGGCCATGTACGCCGGGGACCAGAGCCGGAAACAGCAGCTGGTGAAGTACGGGTTCCGGCTGCCTTCTGCCCTGGACAACCGGCCCCTGACCTTTGACGAATTCCAGGCCCGCCGGAAGCAGATCATTTACGTTTCTGCCACCCCCGGTCCCTACGAGATGGAGACTACGGACAATGTGGTGGAACAGATCATCCGGCCTACGGGTCTCCTGGATCCCAAAATTGAAGTGCGACCCATCAAGGGGCAGATCGACGACCTGCTGGGCGAGATCCACAAGGTGACGGCCCAGAAGGAACGGGTACTGGTCACCACACTGACCAAGAAAATGGCGGAAGACCTGACGGAATACCTGACCACTGCCGGTGTGCGGGTACGCTACCTCCATTCGGACATTGCCACCATCGAGCGAGCGGAGATCATCCATGACCTGCGGGCCGGCAAGTTCGACGTGCTGGTGGGCATCAATCTGCTGCGGGAAGGCCTGGATATGCCGGAAGTGAGTCTGGTAGCCATCCTGGACGCTGATAAGGAAGGCTTCCTGCGCAGTGACACGGCCATGGTCCAGACCATCGGCCGGGCGGCCCGGAATGCTCACGGACGGGTCATCATGTATGCGGATACCATTACCGGTTCCATGGAGCGTGCCATCAGTGAAACAGCCCGGCGGCGGGAAAAACAGGAGGCCTTTAACCAGGCGCACGGCATTATCCCCAGGACTATCCAGAAGAAAGTGGTCGATCTGATCAAGCTGACCAAGGTGGAAGAGGATGATACGGCCACCCGGGGTTATACCAGTAAGAGTGTGAAGAAATTGACACCCAGGGATCGGGATAAGCAGATCCGGCTGCTGGAGAAAAAAATGAAGGAAGCCGCCAAAGAGCTTGACTTTGAACTGGCAGCGGAATATCGGGATCAGCTGATTTTGCTGAAAGGAGAGCAGCGGAAAGCTCATGAATGAAGACTATATCGTCATCCAGGGTGCGCGGCAGCACAACCTGAAAAATATATCATTGAAAATTCCCCGGAACAAGCTGGTGGTGATCACCGGCCTTTCAGGCAGCGGAAAATCCTCCCTGGCCTTCGACACCATCTACGCCGAGGGCCAGCGGCGGTATGTGGAGAGCCTGTCAGCCTATGCCCGGCAGTTTCTGGGCCAGATGGACAAACCGGATGTGGATTACATCGGCGGCTTGTCCCCGGCCATTTCCATCGACCAGAAGACCACCAGCCGGAATCCCCGGTCTACGGTAGGGACGGTCACGGAAATCTATGACTACCTGCGGCTGCTCTTTGCCCGGATCGGGGTGCCTCACTGTCCCAAATGCGGCAGGGTGATCGAACGGCAGTCGCCCCAGCAGATTGCGGATAAAGTGCTGGAACTGCCGGAGGGGACCAAGTTCATGATCCTGGCACCGGTGGTGCGGGGCCGCAAGGGAGAACACAGGAATGTGCTGGAACGGATCCGCCGGGCAGGGTATGTGCGGGTGAAAGTGGATGACCAGATCCTGACCCTGGACGAGGAAATCATCCTGGATAAAAAGAAGAAGCACACCATCTCCGTGGTGGTGGACCGGCTGGTGGCCCGGCCCAATCTGGGCAGCCGGCTGACGGATTCCCTGGAGACGGCCCTGAAGCTGGGTGAAGGTACGGTGGCCATCGAACAGATCGGCGGGCCCACCCAGGTGTACAGCGAAAAGTTCGCCTGTGCAGAATGCGGCATCAGCCTGCCGGAAATCGAACCCCGGCTGTTTTCTTTCAACGCCCCCTACGGAGCCTGTCCGGACTGCATGGGCCTGGGGCAGCACATGGAATTTGATCCGGATCTGATCATTCCTGATAAGAGCCGTCCCTTCGACCAGGGGGGCATTGCGGCGGTAAGTTCCAATGTAAAGTCCTATTTCCTGCGGCAGCTGGATGCGGTGCTGAAGAGCCGGGGATTTACCCTGCAGAACTGCTGGAAGGAGCTGCCGAAAAAGTTTCAGAAGGAACTGCTGGAGGGCATCCCTGATGAAACATTCACTTTTACCTATGAGAACATGATGGGGGAAACCAACGAGCACCACACTCCCTTTGAAGGCATCATCCCTCTGCTGAAGCGGCGGCTGCGGGACGCCATGAGCGAGAGCCAGCGGCTGGACTATGAATCTTTCATGACGGCCATCGAGTGTTCCACCTGTCATGGGGCCCGGCTGCGTCCGGAAGTACTGGGCATCACCGTAGGCAATCAGAACATCCGCCAGGTGTGTGATCTGCCTGTGCGGGAGTGCCTGGACTTTTTCAACAACCTGCAGCTGTCGAAACGGGATGCGTTCATTGCCAAACAGATCTTGAAGGAAATCCGGGCCCGGCTCAGCTTTTTGAACAATGTGGGACTGGACTATCTGACTCTGAACCGGGCGGCGGCTACCCTGTCCGGCGGTGAGGCCCAGCGGATCCGGCTGGCTACTCAGATCGGTTCCGGCCTGGTGGGCGTGCTCTATATTCTGGATGAACCCAGCATCGGCCTGCACCAGCGGGACAATGACAAACTGCTGGAGACACTGAAGAACCTGCGGGATATGGGCAATACCTTGATTGTGGTAGAACACGATGAGGATACCATGCGGGCGGCGGACCAGATCATCGATATCGGACCCGGCGCCGGCGAGAACGGAGGGTATGTGGTGGCCCAGGGCACAGCGGAGGAAATCAGCAGGGTGCCTGAATCCATCACCGGCCAGTATCTCAGCGGGGCCAGGAAGATCCCTGTGCCGGCAAAGCGGCGGAAGGGCAACGGCAAGAAGCTGACCATCAAGGGAGCCCGGGCCAACAACCTGAAGGACATCGACGTTTCCATCCCGCTGGGCACCCTGACCGTGGTTACCGGGGTCAGCGGCAGCGGCAAGAGTACTCTGGTGAACGATATTCTGTACAAGGCCCTGGCCAAGAAACTCATGGGGGCCCGGGAACGGCCAGCCCTCCACGATAAGATCCTGGGCATCCAGAACATCGACAAGGTCATCAACATCGACCAGAGTCCCATCGGGCGTACGCCCCGATCCAATCCGGCTACGTATACGGGTACTTTCGATTTGATCCGGGCTCTGTTCAGCACCACAAATGACGCCAAGCTGCGGGGCTACAAACCGGGCCGGTTCAGCTTCAATGTGAAGGGGGGCCGCTGCGAGGCCTGCCACGGCGATGGTCTGCTGAAAATCGAGATGAATTTCCTGCCCGATGTGTACGTGCCCTGTGAGGTGTGCAAGGGGACTCGCTATAACCGGGAAACCCTGGAAGTCCATTACAAAGGCAAAAATATCGCCGAAGTGCTGGATATGACCGTCAGCGAGGCCTGCCAGTACTTCAGCAACCAGCAGCGGATCCTGCGGAAGCTCCAGGTCCTGGAGGATGTGGGGCTGGGCTATATCCGGCTGGGCCAGGCGGCCACCACTCTGTCGGGCGGCGAAGCCCAGCGGGTGAAACTGGCTACGGAACTGGCCAAGGTGAATACGGGGCGGACCCTGTACATTCTGGACGAACCGACCACCGGACTCCACATGGCCGATGTGCACAAGCTGCTGGAAGTCCTCCAGCGCCTGGTGGATGCGGGCAGCACTGTGGTGGTCATCGAGCATAACCTGGATGTGATTAAGAGCGCCGATTACCTGATCGATCTGGGACCTGAAGGCGGCGATCGGGGCGGCACGGTGATTGCCACCGGCACGCCGGAAGAAGTGGCCCGGGTACCGGAATCCTACACGGGCCAGTATGTGAAGAAGGTCCTGCAATGAATGAAGCCATCAAGGAGACCCTGGCCGTATTGCCCAATGCGCCGGGGGTCTATATCATGCACGATGCCCAGGGCAAGGTCATCTATGTGGGCAAGGCGGTCATCCTGAAGAACCGGGTGCGGAGCTATTTCCGTCCGGCCAGCCAGGTGTCGCCCAAGGTGCGGGCAATCAACGCCCATGTGGCTTCCATCGAGACCATTGTCACCGCCAGCGAGATGGAAGCCCTGATCCTGGAGTGCAACCTGATCAAGAAGTACCGGCCCCGGTACAACATCGACTTAAAGGATGACAAGACGTATCCGTACCTGAAGATCACGGTGCAGGAGGCTTATCCCCGGATGGTGCTCACCCGGCGGGTACTGAAGGACGGGGCACGGTATTATGGCCCCTTTGCGGATGCCGGAGCCCTGCGGGATACTATGAAGCTGATCCGTACCATGTTCCCTCTGCGGCACTGCCGGAATCTGAACGCCAGACGGCCCTGTCTCCAGTATCATCTCCACCGGTGCCTGGCTCCCTGTACGGGGAAGGTGCCGGTGAGCGAATACCGCCAGCTGGTGGATTCGGTACTTATGCTGCTGGACGGCAAAGTGAGCCAGCTGGAAAAGGAACTGAAGGAGAAGATGTATGCGGCTTCGGACAAAATGGAATTTGAGGCGGCGGCCCGGTACCGGGATTCTCTGCTGAACCTGAGAAAGCTGGCGGAGAAGCAGAAAGCCACCACGGAAGGCGGCGACCGGGATGTGGTGGGTCTGGCCATGGATGACAGCGGCGTCTGTGTGCAGGTGTTCTTCATCCGCAGCGGCAAGATCTTGGGCCGGGACAGCTTCTTTTTGGACCAGGAAGTGGGTGAACCGGGCAGTGAGATCCTGGCGGATTTCCTGAAACAGTATTACCACGAGAACCATCGGCCGCCTCGGGAAATCCTGGTGAGCCAGGAACTGGAGGACAGTGACCGGACCCTGCTCTCCCAGTGGCTGAGCACCCTGAATGAAAAGACAGTGAACCTGCTGGTGCCCCAGCGGGGCCTGAAGCACGAACTGGTACTCATGGCCGTGAACAACGCCAAAAAGAACCTGGAGGAGCGGCTGCGCCGGGGCCATGCGTCCCTGGACACCGGCCTGGATGCGGCGGAACAGCTGCAGAAGGCTCTGGGGCTCACGAAACCCCTGGAGCGGATGGACTGCTTCGATATCTCCCACAATCAGGGCCGGGAAACCGTAGCCTCCATGGTGGTGTTCCGCAACGGAAGTCCCAGCAAAAAGGATTATCGGCGCTACAAGCTCCGTTCCACGGAAGGGAAGCCTGACGACTTCAAATCCATGCAGGAAGTGGTGTACCGGCGGTATAAGGAACTGGAAGATCTGCCCAGCCTGATTGTCATCGATGGCGGCAAGGGGCAGCTGAGTTCGGCTTTGGAAGTGATCCGGGGGCTGGGCATCAGCGATGTGCCGGTCATCGGCCTGGCCAAACGGGAGGAAGAAATCTTCAAGGAAGGGGCCCATACCAGTATCCTTCTGGACAAAATGTCCCCGGCTCTGCACCTGATCCAGCATATCCGGGATGAAGCCCACCGGTTTGCCATCACGTACCACCGGAAGCGGCTGGCCAAAAGGAATCTGGTTTCCGTGCTGGACCATCTGGACGGCATGGGACCCAAACGACGAGCCGCTCTGTGGAAACGGTTCGGTTCCCTGGATGCTATGCGTCAGGCAAGCATCGATGACCTGGCGGCAGTAAGCGGGATGAACCGGGTGGTAGCCGAACGGGTCCACACCTTCCTCCAGGGGGATCTGCAGAAGAAGCAGGAATTAATGGAACAGGGGAAGGGCCGCCTGATCAAAGAATAATGAAATATTCCTTTTCAATAATTTTTACTAAAAACTCTCAAAAACGGTTGCGCTCCGGTGGTGACTCTGGTATAATCCTAACAACAAGAATAAAAAAATTTGAGGGGGAACATACAATGAAAAAATACGTTTGCGAAGTTTGCGGCTATGTATACGATGAAGCTGCCGGCGATCCGGAACACAACATCGCCCCTGGCACGAAATTCGAAGATCTGCCTGAAGACTGGGTTTGCCCGATCTGCGGCGTAGGCAAGGATCAATTCTCTGAAGAAGCTTAACATTGCCGGAAGGAGCTGTCGCACGAAAGTGGCAGCTCTTTTTTGTTGGTTTGGTATAGATAAAGGAGGAAACCATGAGTATCAAATGCATCGCCCTGGATCTGGACGATACCCTGCTGGACAAGAACAAGGACATTGCCCCGGAAGATGCGGCGGCCGTGAAGAAGGCCATCGCAGCCGGGTATTATGTGACGCTGGCCACCGGCCGGATGTACCGGTCTGCCCTGCCTTATGCGAAAGAACTGGGCATGACCCATCCGCTGGTGGTCTATAACGGAGCCCTGCTGAAAGACCCCCGGAGCGGGGAAGTGCTGGGCGCCTGGCCGCTTCCCCTGGAGGTGGCTCAGCCCCTGCTGGACGACTGCCTGGCCCGGGGCATCTACATCCAGGCCTATGTGGATGACTGCCTGTGGACGGAAAAGGACTGCGAAGAGGTACGCTTCTATTCCAAATTCTCCCGGGTACCCTACCAGGTCAAGGGGAACGAAATCCATCATCTGCCCCAGGCTCCCCACAAGCTGCTGATCATTTCAAAGCAGGTGAAGGAGCTGCGGGAAGAACTGGAACAGAAGTATGCCGGCCGGATCAAGATCGTCAGCTCTTCCAAGGGGTTCCTGGAAATCACGGCTCCCGCCACCAACAAATGGCATGCCCTGCAGGTACTGGCCAGACGGGAAGGCTTCCAGGAAGACGAACTCATGTGCGTGGGGGATTCGGACAATGATCTGGATATGATCACCCATGCGGGCCTGGGTGTGGCCATGGGGAACGCCAAAGATTCCGTATGCCGGGCGGCCCGGGTGGTGACGGCTCCCAATGAACGCCATGGGGTGGCCGTGATCCTGAACAGCATCCTGACAGAACAGGTGCAGGTACCGGAAGAATAAAACTTTACATAAACTTTTTGGTCATTGTATAATATTCTGTATCAATCTTTTGCCTCCAGGGGGTGGAATGTCAATGACGAGAACGTTACTTATCACAGGGATGTCCGGCGCGGGGAAGACGCAGGTTATGCGTACGCTGGAAGATCTGGGCTATTTTTGCGTGGACAACCTTCCCCCGACTTTTATCCCGAAGTTCATTGAATTGTGCCTGCAGACCAAGAACCAGGATGCACAGCTGGCGCTGGTGGTGGACATCCGGGGCGGGAAATTCTTCAAAGATTTCAGCAAGGTGCTGGATCAGCTGACCCAGGGAGGTATCCATTACGAGCTTGTCTTTCTGGATGCGGACGATGCAACCCTGGTGCGGCGGTATAAAGAGACACGGCGGCGGCATCCGCTGGCCGGCGAAAACGGACTCAGTGCGGATATCGCACGGGAACGGGAAATCCTGAGTCAGGTGCGCCGGCGTGCCACCACTATCATCAATACGTCCCGGACTACGACGAAGCAGCTGCGCAATAAGATTGTCCAGCTGTTCGGCAAGGGCGGAGAACTGCCTCCCATGAACATCCTGGTCCAGTCCTTCGGATTCAAATATGGGATTCCGCTGGACTGTGACATGGTCTTTGATGTGCGGTTCCTGCCCAATCCGTTCTATATCCCGGAACTGAAGAACCTGTGCGGCAATGACCAGCCGGTGATCGACTACATCCAGGACAAACCTGTGACGGAAGAATTCGAGAAGCGGCTGTTTGCCCTGATCCAGTTCCTGCTGCCCCAGTACGTACAGGAAGGGAAGAGCCAGCTGATGATCGACGTAGGCTGTACCGGAGGACGGCACCGGAGCGTGTTCATTGCCAACCAGCTGGGAAAATTCATCAAGAGCTGCGGCTACGGAGCCCAGGTGCTCCATCGAGATTTGATCAAGAAATAGGTGAATGTATATGAAATGGATAAAGTGGTTATACCCGGGGCTGAACCTGAAGCGCTGGCTGTTCCTTTTTGCGCTGGGTACGGTGCTGGCCTGCGTGGGAGTCACTTTAATCTTCAACTATCAATTCGTGGGGCTGCTGGAGGCATTGGTCCTGAAATTCATCAACTATTTCGGGGGTGAATATTACCAGTCCACCATGACGGCACTGGGAGCCTTCAGTGTGTTCCTTGGACTGATATGCATGATCCTGGGAGCTGCCCATGTCATCAAGACGGTCATCAACGCCGTCATGCCCGGAGAAAAGGAATCTCTGCGGGAACTGATCTTTACCCAGCAGAAGCTGGACAAGGGGCCAAGTGTGGTGGTCATCGGCGGTGGCACCGGGCTTTCCGTGCTGCTCCGGGGTATCAAACTGATCACCAACAACTGTACGGCGGTGGTGACCACGGCTGACGACGGAGGTTCTTCCGGCCGGCTGCGGAAAGAACTGGGCATCCTGCCGCCCGGGGATATGCGGAACTGTCTGGTGGCATTGTCCGATACAGAACCCCTGATGGAAAAAGTGATGCAGTATCGGTTCAAGAGCAGCGCCCTCAGCGGTCACAATCTGGGTAATTTGTTCATTGCGGCCATGAGTGATGTAGAGGGCGGAGACATGGAAAGAGGCATCGCTGCCACCTGCGAGATCCTGAAGGTGCGGGGCCATGTGTGGCCCAATACCACGGACAACATCCAGCTGAAAGCCCTGATGGACGACGGCAGTACGGTCATCGGGGAAAGTTCCATTACGGCCTCGCCCCACAAGATTGTGAAGCTGATGACGGAACCGGAGAATCCCCGGGCCTCCCGGCGGGCGGTGGATGCCATCCTGAAGGCCGACGCCATCATCCTGGGGCCTGGCAGCCTGTACACCAGTGTGCTGGCCAGCCTGATCGTGCCCGGCATCCGGGAAGCCGTAATCAAATCCAAGGCTGTGAAGATTTACGTGTGCAATGTGATGACCCAGCCCGGAGAAACAGACGGTTACGGGGCCTACGAACATGTGCAGGCTATCAT
Organism: Acidaminococcus sp.; assembly: GCF_050873445.1. Lineage (GTDB taxonomy): Bacteria > Bacillota > Negativicutes > Acidaminococcales > Acidaminococcaceae > Acidaminococcus. The sequence continues at coordinate 39,822 of NZ_JBNMIU010000011.1, forward strand.
CCGGCATATGGGCTGCCAGTGCCTGGACTATGTGATCGTCAACGAACAGAAGGCGGCACCGGAGACACTGGCCAAGTACGAAAAAGAAGGGGCTATGCCGGTATCGCCGGATGTAGAGAAAATCGAGAATCTGGGAATCGACTGTGTACCGGCCAAACTGCTGAATGACAGCGACCTGGTACGGCACAATCCGCTGAAACTGGCCAAGGCCATCATCGCCCTGATCTACCGGCTGAAACTGTTCGGCAAGGGCATCCGGTTCTTTGATTACTTCTTTGCCCGGCAGACCATGCAGGAACTGCGGAAGCATGCCCGTAAGAAGGAGGCCTGACCATGTCATTTTCCCATGATGTGAAAAATGAAGTGGCCCGGCTGGAGGGGGAAAACCACGGCTGTGAACAGGCCGAACTGTTCGGTCTGCTGCGCATCAGCGGCTCTGTTTCTCTCAGCGGCCGTAAGGTGGGTATCCATTTCACCACCGAAAATGCGGCTCTGGCCCGGCGGGTGCTGCGGCTTTTGAAGAACAATTTCCCGGTACAGACGGAGGTCATCGTGACCCGGAGCCGACGGTTGAAGAAGAACAATCGGTATCAGGTCCACGTGATCCCTTCTGATGCAGCCCGGGCAGCTCTCAGCCGGCTCCATCTGCTGACGCCTTTGGACGAGGCGGGACGGGTGCTGCTGCGGAAAGAGGAGGAAAAAAGGTCCTTCCTGCGGGGCGTATTTTTGGCAGGGGGGTCTGTGAACAAGCCCATCAGCGATTACCATCTGGAACTGATTTGTGACAATATGGACATGGGCCAGTTCATCCAGAAAATCATAAAAGGCTTCGGCCTTCCAGCCCGGATCGTGGACCGGAAGAATTCGTATATCGTCTATCTGAAGGAAGGCAATGCCATTGCCTCGTTCCTGTCTCTGATCGGTGCCCAGAATTCCTACCTTGAATTCGAGAATGTACGGGTGCTGAAGGATATGCGCAACCAGGTGAACCGGCAGGTGAACTGCGAGACCGCCAACCTGAACAAGGTAGTGAAAGCGGCGGTGCGGACTTTGCGTGCCATCCGGGTCATCGAGGATACGGTGGGGCTTTCCACCCTGCCTGAAGCCCTGCAGGAGGCAGCCCGGCTTCGGCGGGAACACCAGGACCTTTCGGTGGGGGAACTGGCGGCTTTGACAGAAGACAATGTGGGGAAATCCGGGTTCAACCACCGGCTGAAGAAGTTGGAACAGATTGCAGAAAAATTGAAGGATGGGGAGCAATGAAAAAACTGATTATCGTGTTGGCAATTCTGGCTGTACTGTGTGGTATCGGGTATGGCGGGTATGAGTATGTAAAGGCGGATTTTCCCCGCTTCTGCGAGGAAACCGTGCCGATTTTCGCCTATCACAGGGTGGAACCGGGCCATGACGATCCGTATACCATGCCGCCGGAAGCCTTCGAAGAGCAGATTAAATACCTGAAGGACAGCGGCTGGAAGACCATTACCCTGGCGGACTATGTAAAGGGGCGCAAGGAAGGAAAAAAATTCCACAAGACCTGCGTCCTGATCTTCGACGACGGGTATCTGGACAACCTGACCTATGCCGCACCCATCCTGAAAAAGTACGGCTTTGTGGGCAATATGTACATGGCCGTGAAATATGAGGGATGGCCGGGATACCTGGACTGGAACCAGGAACATGAACTGCTGAAATACGGCTGGACCCTGGGTTCCCATACCTTCAATCACAAACCCCTGGAGAATATGACGCCGGAACAGGTGGATTACGAATTGACCACTTCCATGGAGCACATGAAGGGCATCTATAATCCGCCGGAAGGCCTGACTTTCTCCTATCCCAATGGTTCTGCCAGCGATGCCATTGCGGCTCAGGTGGAAAAAGCCGGGTATATTGCCGGGGTGGACGGCCGGGTGGGGGTCAACACCGATAAGACTCCGCTCATGCGGCTGCGCCGGGTGAATGTGTTCCAGAACAAACCAGAAAATCTGGGCTGTTTCCAGTACGACCTGAAAAGGGCCCAGATCCAGGGCTACATCGACCAGACCGGCTTGGATTCCAATTGGATCATCAGCCATTATTACCAGCTGCGGGCCAAACTGCACCTGAACTGAGCACTCCGAAAAAGAATATCCGGGAGAAGGACTTGCGTTCTGGACGAAAAACATATACAATGAATTAGAAACTTGAGATAGGGAGGAAACGATGATGGCAAAAAGAATCAAAACTGTGAATAAAGAAATGCTGAAAAAGACCCTGAGAACCGGCGGCTGCGGCGAATGCCCGGCATCCTGCCAATCTGCCTGCAAGACTTCCTGCACGGTAGGCAACCAGGTTTGCGAAAAAGCATAATTTCGGTTATGCAATGGAGGCTCCCTGCATGAGCGGGGAGCCGTTTTCTTGTAACTTGTAACAGAAGGGCGGATAATTTTGCTGATCCATAGAATGCATCTGGACGACAACTATGTGGTCCTGGACGTGAACAGCGGCGCCGTGCACATTATCGACGCCATGATTTATGACTTGCTGGGCTTTTACGACGGCAAGAATGTAGAAGAGACCAAGGCACACTTTGCCGGAAAATATCCCCGGGAAGATATCGATGAAGCACTGGAAGAACTGCAGGACCTGCAGAAGGCAGGGCTGCTGTTCTCCCCGGATTTCCCGGTCCCCGATACCTTTTCCGATGAACCGGTGCTGAAATCTCTGTGCCTGCATGTGGCCCATGACTGCAATCTGCGCTGCGGCTACTGCTTTGCCGATACAGGGGACTTTGGCGGCCATCGTGCGCTCATGAGTAAGGAAGTGGCCTGCAAGGCCATTGAATTCGCCATCAAGGGCAGTAAACAGCGGCATAATCTGGAACTGGACCTGTTCGGCGGTGAACCGCTGATGAATATACCCGTGGTGAAGTACATCGTAGACTATGTACGGCAGCGGGAAAAAGAAACAGGTAAGAACATCAAACTGACTCTGACTACCAACGGGACTCTGCTCACCGATGAAATCGTGAAATATCTGAACGACAATCGGGTGATGCTGGTACTGTCTTTGGACGGCAGCAAGAAGACCCATGACCATATGCGGCCCTATCCCGGTCATGTGGGATCCTATGATGCGGCTGTGAAAGGCTTCCGGAAGGTGATCGAATCCCGTCACGGGAAAAACTACTACCTGCGGGGTACCTATACCCATTACAATCCCCATTTCTGTGATGACGTGCTGGCCATGCTGGATGTGGGTTCCGAGATTTCCATGGAACCAGTGGTGGGTACCACGGAACCCTGGGTGCTGACCGAGGAAGACTGGCCCATCCTGGATCAGGAATACGAAAAACTGGCACGGGCTTACCTGGCCAAAAAGCGGGCAGGGGAACCTTTCGATTTCTTCCACTTCAACGTGGCACTGGACAATGGTCCATGTGTAGCCAAACGGCTGGCCGGCTGCGGCGCAGGCCATGAATATTTTGCCATCACTCCGGAAGGGGACATTTATCCCTGCCATCAGTTCGTAGGCCGGGAAAAGTATAAGATGGGTACCCTGGATACAGGCATCGTGAAGAAAGATATGGTCCAGTATTTCCGTCATATGCACGTCATGAAGAAGGCTGACTGCCGTACCTGCTGGGCACGGTTCTTCTGCAGCGGCGGCTGCCATGCCAATGCGGATCTGGTCAACGGGACCATTGAGAAACCGTACGCTTATGGCTGCAAGATCCAGAAGAAGCGGCTGGAGATGGCCATCATCGTACAGGCACTGCTGACCGAAGATGTAAAAGAAGGCGGCACGGATCACCGGCCTGTGATCGACAATTTCAAATTCCAGGTGGAGAAGAAGTAATTGCCGGTGATGAGGGACTGATTGCCGGAGAAAAAAGGTGGCGAAAAATTTTTGCCACCTTTTTTATTTTTATTGTTGACAAATTACGGGACCCGTGATATTATAATCAAGTCGCCGATGAGGCGGCAAGGGTGAACCTTGAAAACTAAATATTGTTGACAGATGTGCGGGTCAAGTCACTTGAAGTGATGAGACCGAGTCACCTGGATGAGAACCAGGTTAAAAAAATCGAAAGCTAGTATTTGAGAGCCAAGCGGCTCTTCAAAATAATCTATTTTGGAGAGTTTGATCCTGGCTCAGGACGAACGCTGGCGGCGTGCTTAACACATGCAAGTCGAACGGAGAATTTGCTTCGGTGAATTCTTAGTGGCGAACGGGTGAGTAACGCGTAGGCAA
>NZ_JBNMIU010000012.1:0-43843 GCF_050873445.1 Acidaminococcus sp.
GAGAGACCATGACTGAAACCCATCCTGCCGCCCAATCGAACCATATCCTGAACTTCCACCTGGCCTGGCGGTTCTTCCGCACCCTGTGGGGCTTCTATCCTCGGCTGCTGCCCACAATCCTTGTATTGATCCTGGTGAACGCCGGCATCCTGTCCCTGCCTGCCATTTTCATGCAGAAGGTGGTGGCCGCCCTGCAGAAGGCCTGGGACCTGGGCCTGGGCTGGACGGACGTGCAGGGCGAGATCTTCGGCTGCGTACGGATCCTGGCCTTTTTGTATATCATCTCCCTGGCGGCCAATGTGACCTACAACCAGCTGTTGGCCATACTGAACCAGGGCAGCCTGGCCCGGCTCCGGGAAAAGCTGTTCAGTCATCTGGAAACCCTTCCCCTGCGGTATTTCGACCAGCATCAGCGAGGGGATGTCATGAGCTATTTCACCAACGACGTGGATGCCCTGCGGCAGATGATTTCCCAGTCGTTCCCCCAGCTGTGTGTCACGGCAGTGACCCTGACCGCACTCCTGGCTATCATGCTGTATTACAGCCTGTGGATGAGCCTGGTGGTAGTGGGCGGTTCACTGTGGTCCATCGTCATCACCCGGAAAGTGGGAGGCCGCAGCGCTGCCTATTTCATGAAGCAGCAGCATACGCTGGCCGCCTGTGAAGGCTTCATGGAAGAGAGCATCAACGGAAGCAGGGTCATCAAGGTATTTAACCACGAGGCGGCAGCCCGGGCGGAATTCGACCGGGTGAACCAGGAACTGTACGAAGCCTCCTGCAAGGCCAATCAGTATTCCAATACCCTGATGCCGATTTTGAACAACGTGAGCTACCTCATCTATATCATCGTGGCCTGCGCCGGGGGCTTTTTCCTGGAACATCAGGTGCCCAATCTGTCCGTGTCCGGAATGCTCTTCAGCCTGGCGGTGATGATCCCCTTTCTGGGTATGAGCCGTCAGTTCGCCACCAACATCCAGATGATCTCTCCCCAGATCAATTCCATCGTCATGGGCATGGCAGGAGCACAGCGGATCTTTGACCTTCTGGATGAACAGCCTGAGCAGGACGGGGGCAGCGTGGTACTGCAGTCCCTGCCCCGGAAAGAAGGGAGAGGCGTGCGCCACTGGGCCTGGGCCATCCCCCATGCAGAGGGGCAGCCGGAACTGCGGCCGCTCACCGGCGAAGTGCACTTTGCCCATGTAGATTTCGGATATGAGCCCGGCAAGACCATCCTCCACGACATCACCATCGATGCCCTGCCCGGGCAGAAGATTGCCCTGGTGGGGGCTACCGGCGCCGGTAAGACTACGATCACCAATCTGCTGAACCGGTTCTATGACATTTCCGCAGGCACCATTACTTATGACGACATTCCCCTGGAGCAGATCCAGAAGCCGTCCCTGCGGAAATCCCTGGGCATCGTGCTGCAGGATACAGTGCTGTTTACTGCCAGCGTGCTGGAAAACATCCGGTACGGGCGGCTGGAGGCTACTGACGAAGAGTGCATCGCAGCGGCGAAACTGGCCGGAGCCGATGCTTTCATCCGCCATCTGCCCCATGGATATGATACCGTGTTAAAAGGTGCCGGGGCCAGCCTGAGCCAGGGACAGTGCCAGCTTTTGGCCATTGCCCGGGCTGCCGTGGCCGATCCCCCGGTGATGATCCTTGACGAAGCAACCTCCAGTATTGATACCCGGACGGAACAGATCGTACAGCGGGGTATGGATGCCCTGATGGAAGGAAGGACGGTCTTTGTCATCGCCCATCGGCTTTCCACTGTGCGCAATGCCGACCAGATCCTGGTGTTGGACCAGGGACGGATCGTTGAGCGGGGCAGCCATCAGCAGCTGCTGGCGAAGAAAGGGATGTACTACCAGTTGTATACCGGAGCATTCGAGCTTGAGTAGAGGTATAAGGAATCATACACCCAGATCATGCAGATGAGGATTGGCGTCCTGCCCGCCATCTTTTGACTGGTATTCCTGGCAGAAGCGGATAAAGGCCTTCACGGCCCGTGGGGTATATTCCTTCTGGGGCAAAAGCAGGAAAAATTCCCGATCGGTAACCGGCAGACCCACCTTGTAAAAGGCCAGGCCCCTGTCATAGGGATTGACCAGCCGATTGCAGATAAAAGCCGCCGCATAGCCGGCTTTTGCCAGGTGATAGGCCGTGGCCAGCTGGGAAACCTGGGTCTTGATCCGGGGAACACAGCCTGCAGCCCGGAAGAGTTCTGCCACCCGGTCATGGAGATTGTTGCCTGGACGGAGCAGGATATAGTCCAGGGCAGAAAGTGCTTCAAGAGGAAGGACAGGGCAGGAGGCTTCCAGGTATTTTTCGGCTGCTACCTGTTCTGCGGAAAGCGCATATTGCCCGTATTGCTGTTGAAAGGGATGAGCGGAGGGGACGGCCAGGAGGATGGTATCATGGAAAATCCGGTAGTGCCTGAAAGCCGCGACGAATTCCGGATCACAGCTGAAGGTCAGGTCCAGCTGGCGCTCTTTCAGCAGGGAGGCCAGATGGGCAGAGCTGCTCTCCAATAAATCAATCTGGATGCCGGGATAGGACGAACTGAAATGGGTCAGCAGCGGGGGCAGGATATGGGCGTTGAGATAATGGGATCCTCCGATTCGGAGACTGCCGGTAATCAGGTCCGCCAGATCCTTTAACTGCCGCTGCATTGTTTCTTCTACCGTCCTGATCTTGCGCAGTCCGCGTATGTAGATGGCACCCGCTTCCGTCAGCTGGAGCGGGTGCTTTTTTCGATCGAACAGAGGCATGCCCAGCCGGGTTTCCGCCTTACGGATCGCAATGCTGAGGGCGGGCTGGGTCATATGCAGCACATCTGCTGCTTTGGAAAAACTGCCATAGCGGGCAATGGTCAATATATATTCATTATCCAGTTCCACAGGGAATTTTCCTCCTTTTGGATGTTTCAAAACAGTATAAAACATATTTATAGATATGTAAATAACATTTAATTGCTTTTATGTACAGAAAATTCTATTATAATGGCAAAGAGATTCCAAAGGGGAGGAAATGCAATGAAAGTCAATGCGCTATTAATGGATGAAAAAGATAACGTAGTGACCTGTGTGGAAGAAATTCCGGCGGGAGCCACTGTGGTATATCGGGATGGAGACCGGGAATGTACGGTCAAGGCAGAAGAAACCATCCCTTACTGCCATAAGATTGCGCTGCAGGATCTTGCAGTCGGTGAGGAAGTCCTGAAATATGGGGAAAGCCTGGGAAAACTTGTTGCTCCGGTTGCCAAAGGGCACTGGGTCAATGATAACAATTTAAAAAGTGTTCCCCGGGATTATGATGCGGAACGGGTTGGAGAACAGTGGACAACCACGGCGAAACAGTCCACAGGGGATGCGGATCTGAAGGAAATGTCCTTCTGGGGGTATCGGCGGGCAGAAGGCCGTCCGGGCATCCGGAACCACGTGCTGATCCTCCCCACCTGCGCCTGCGGCAGTGAAACCTGCCGGGTAGTGGCCAGCCAGGTGCGGGGCGCCGTCAATATCATCTTCAATACGGGCTGCAGCGACGTGGCAGCCAACACGGAGATGAGCCAGAAAGTGCTGACGGGTTTTGCCACCAACCCCAATGTCTATGGGGTGGTGATCATCGGCCTGGGCTGTGAAACTGTCGGCCATGCCAAACTGGCGGAGAAAATCCGGAAAATGACCAGCAAACCCGTTGTGGATTTCGGGATCCAGGACGAGGGAGGTACCCTCAAGACCATTGAAAAAGCTGTACGGGCAGCTCGGGATATGGCTCAGGAAGCGGGACGGCAGCAGAAGGAACAGTTCCCCATGAGCGAATTTTTCCTGGGCATCGAATGCGGCGGCAGTGATGCCACCAGCGGCATTGCCAGCAATCCGGCTGTAGGGGAAGCCAGTGATATCCTGGTGGATCTGGGCGCCACCAGTATGATGAGTGAATCCATCGAATGGATCGGCGGGGAACACATCCTGGCCAAACGGGCTGCAACGCCTGAAATCCACAACCAGATCATTGAAGTCTGCCGGGCTTACGAAAAGCATCTGGCCGGGGCTGGACAGGACTGCCGGGCCGGGCAGCCCACGCCGGGCAACAAAGCCGGGGGCCTTTCCACTCTGGATGAAAAGAGCCTGGGCTGCATTCGCAAAGGCGGCACCCGCCCCATCCAGGAAGTCCTGGAACAGGCCCAAAAGCCTTCCCGAAAGGGCGCTCTGGTAATGGATACGGCAGGGTATGATATTTCTTCCGTGACCAGCATGGTGGCTGCCGGCTGCCAGGCTGTCATCTTCACTACCGGCCGGGGTACTCCTACCGGCAATGCCATTGCACCGGTCATCAAGGTAACCGCCAATGGACGGACGTATCAGAAAATGGAAGACAACATGGATGTAGACCTCAGTGCCATTGTCCGGGGCGAAAAGACCTACAAGCAGATGGGCCGGGAACTGGTGGATGAAATCCATGATGTGGCCAACGGAAAACTGACCAAGGCAGAAGCCTACGGGTTCTCCGATATTGCGGTGGACCATGTGTGCCGGTACGTGTAAGCAAGCGGGAAAAGAAAGAAGGCAATCAAAATGGGATTTATCTGTAAACCCTGGAATCGTTTGAGTCTGTTCACCCGGATTATGATCGGGTTTGTACTGGGCATCCTGGCAGGGCTGTTTTTCGGTCCAAAGGCTGCCATCCTGAATCCGCTGGGTACCATCCTGACCCGGCTGCTGACCATGGTGGTTGCACCCATGGTGCTGTGCCTCCTGGTAGTCGCCGCAGCTGATGTGGGGGACGGGAAAAAACTGGGCCGTATGGGTGTCAAGACGGTGGCATCCTTCCTGATTTCCACTGCGGTTGCCATTGTCGTGGGCCTGTTCTTCTCCAACCTGTTCCATGTAGGGACGGGGGTGGACCTGTCCGGTACGGTACAGGCAGTGCAGAAAAGCAACAAGGACGTATCTCTCATCGGTACGCTGGTCAATATCATTCCGTCCAACCCCTTCCAGTCTCTTGCCCAGCAGAACCTGCTGCAGATTATTTTCTTTGCCCTGATCCTGGGCTTCTGCCTGATGAAAATGGGAAAGAAGGGTGAACCCCTCCTGAACATTTTCCGGGTCGGCAAGGATGTTATGGGCGAGCTGACCAACCGGGTCCTGGAATTCACTCCGTATGGTGTGTTCGGTCTGATGGCCACTGTGGTAGGGAAAAACGGCTCTGCCATCATGATTCCTTATCTGAAATGCATTGCCGCTTTGTACCTGTCCGGCTTCCTGTATGTCATCGTAGTGCAGGCAGGGGTCATGGGAGGCATGATCGGTCATATTTCACCGCTGCGCTTCCTGCGGACTATGAAAGAAGCTATGGCCTTCGTCTTTGCTACCTGTTCTTCGGTAGCGACGATCCCCATTAACCTGAAATGCACCAAGAACCTGGGTGTGGATGAAGACACTGCCAACTTCGTCATTCCCTTTGGCGCCGTCATGAACATGAACGGGACGGCTATTTACGAAGCAGTTGCTGTTGTCTTCACTGCCGAAATCTTCGGTATCCAGTTAAGTGCTACCGATCAGCTGATGGTCATGGTTTCCGCCACGTTGGCTGCCATCGGGACGGCCGGGATCCCCGGTTCCGGGCTGGTGATGCTGACTATCGTCCTCAGTGCGGACCATCTGCCCATGGAAGCGATCGGGCTGCTGGCCGGGATCGACCGGATCCTGAATATGGGACGGGTTATTCCCAACATCGTAGGCGATGCTGCTTCCGCTGTGGTCATTGCCAAAACCGAAGGAACGTTGAAGAACGAATAAGGGCTGCCTGGACAAGTCTGTTGATAGTCAAAAGGAGCTGTGGAATCATGGCTGCTTAGACACGAAAGGGGACTTTCGATTCCTGCGAATCGAAAGTCCCCTTTCGTGTCAGGATTTAACTGCTTATGAAAGATTTGACTGTGTTGAGCGCACCAATATTCTGGCCGCAGAGTAAGGGATGCCTTTTGTGGTCTGGTGGTTTTTCATTCTGGATTGCCAAATGTGACGGTAAAATTGCCGATAATGACGGCTTGCATTTTTGACGGGAGGAATTTTTGCTTTCCTGTCGAATGGTATCTCCATAATCATTTTAAGGAGGTATCATCCGTGGACAAAATCAAACCCTTTGAAGAACTGACCTTTCTGGATAACTTCATGTTCCAGTGTGTCCTTCGCAACAAACGGATCTGTAAGTACATGATTGAGAAAATCCTGCAGATCAAAATCCAGGACTTGCATTATCAGGATTACGAAAAGACAATCAATATGGGTCTGGTCAGTAAGGGGATCCGACTGGATGTGTACGTAGAAGACAAGGAGGGCCGGGTGTACGACATCGAAATGCAGTGCACCAATGCTTCAAACAATGGGCTGGCCAAACGGAGCCGTTTTTACCAGGCCATGATTGATATGGAACTTTTGGGTAAAGGGGAGAAGTATGAGAAACTGAACCCTTCCTATGTAATCTTCATTTGTACCTTTGATCCCTTTGCCGCAAATCTACCGATTTATACATTCACGCATTGCTGTGAAGAGGATAATACAGTAAAATTAAATGATGAGGAGACTCGTGTGTTCTTAAATAGTAAAGGCAGCGAAAATGCTGCTGATCCGGATATCGTAGCCTTTCTCCGCTACGTGGATGGCAAAGCTCCGGAAGGGGAGTTTGTCAGAAGCGTGGACCAGGAAGTCCAGCGGGTCAAAGGTTTGGAAAAAGTGAGGCGAGAATATATGATTTTGAGTGATGAAATCAGAAGACGCCAGGAAGAAGCTCGAATAGAAGGCCTTGCGGAAGGCCTTGCGGAAGGCCGTGCAGAAGGTCGCACGGAAGGAATTGAACAGGAACAAAACAGAAATATCCTAGGTATGCTGCGGGAAAAAATCTCTATGGAAACCATCGCCCGCATTACAAAGGTATCGGTGGAACAAATCAGGGAATTAGGAAAGTCAAACGGTATATTGTAAAAGAACGGCGGCAGGCTTGCTTTGACATCTTGAAGTGAGCGCAGCGAGCGAATCTGACCTCTCCGTGCTGTCCCTCTCCTTGCGGAAATATCGAAAAAAGTGTATAATTAAAACGATAATTTTTATTCTTAACGTTGGGAGATGTGCGAGCCGCATGAATAAATTCGTTCTGACTGCTGTTGTTTTTTCTTCGCTGACTGTTTCCGTTTCTGCTTCTGCTGCCGGTATGGTGCGGCGGGCTGTACCCTTTACTTACGGGGTACGTTCTACGGCTCCTGCCCATAAGACTGCCAGTTATTCTGCTGCCGCCAATTCTTCTTATCGGGTTCGCACCCGGACTTCCAGTAAAAATACGCCGCTGGTCTACAATTCCATTTCCACCAAACAGGCCTATGCCTGGCGCAGAGATTTCGGTAAAAGCAACCTGCGCAAATGGAGCAGCGCGGAAGGGATGGATACACCCTGGAGAAGCAATGATGTGACGGATACGGTGCATTTCAAAGCATCCACTGTTGCTTTCCTGGACCATCTGAACGATCTGGCACGCCGCAACAACGTGACTTTCGTGATTACCGGCGGTTCTGAAAAAGGATACCATGCCCTGGGGACCTACTCCCACGGCAACGGCTACAAGGTGGATATTTCTGATGACGGCGCCATGTGGGGCAGCAAGGCCTTCAAAGTCCTGCATCTGGCCCTGGCACCCTTCAAACATGAAATCGTTCACGAACTGGACAACGCCCATTATGATATCACCATTTTCCCCCAGAATTATCGGGGACGGTATTCCATGGGATATAAGTTTTAATCAAAAAGAACTGCCGCAAATTGTTGTGCGGCAGTTCTTTTTTGATTGATATTCCTGAACTATTTCGGGGGGCGATAAGGGGATTCACATCCCCTTGATCCCGGTTCCGTCGAACAGCGGTATGAACTGACTGTCGGCGCTGGAAGCTTCCTGGACGAAACCGTCTTCCACAGGGCTCTGGAACAGGTAGTCTTCTACTTCTTGGTATTCCTCATCAGACAGGGGACTGGCAATTTCCGGATACTGTCCGCTGGCAGCCTTGCTGCAGGGTACATACTGCCGCATTAGGCTGAACAGGACTTCGCCGGGGCCGAAATGGTCTGCCACCCAGTCGATGATCCGTTTGCTGTCTTTTGTCTGTCCGGGCAGGATCATATGACGGATAATCACACCCTTCTTCAAAAGGCCCGTTTCCTGGTCCAATTGGTAGGGCCCTGTCTGCCTGTACATTTCCAGAATGGCTTTCGTGGCGATTGCAAAATAATCTTTTGCATGGCTGTAATGCAGAGCGGCTTCTTCATTTACATATTTTAGGTCGGGCAGGTAAATCTGCACCTTGCCTTCCAGCTGCTGCAGGGTCTCCACCTTTTCATAGCCTCCGCAGTTGTATACCACTGGCACAGGCAGTTTCGGTTCCAGGGATTCCAGGATGGTGGGAAGAAAGTGGCTAGGGGTCACCAGATTGATGTTGTGGGCTCCCTGGGTGATCAGGTTCTGATATACCTGTCGCAGGCCCTCGGCTGTTACCGGCCAGCCTTTGCCTCCACAGCTGATTTCACTGTTCTGGCAGAACACGCACTGCAGGGTGCAGCCCGAAAAGAACACCGTACCGCTGCCACCGCTGGTACCGCTGATGCAGGGTTCCTCCCACAGGTGCAGGGCCGCCCGGGCGGCTTTTGGCTGCCAGGGCATGCGGCAGTAGCCATAGGTGCCGGCCGCACCGTCGATGACAGGCCGTTCCACCCGGCATTCGTGGGGACAAAGGGTACAAAGGGTCATAAAAAAGAGCCTTCTTTCGTGTATGATGTGTTTATTATACCACAAACAGGGCCATGAGCTTTGTACCATCAGCTGAAGGAAGCCAAGCCGCTTCTGGCTGGTGGTGTACTTTCTGGCGGCTGCAATGAATCCCATTGACATCATCCCTCCTCTCATATTATAATTTGGGCAACGGATCATGTGACTGACGGAAGTGGGTTTACCCACAGGGAGCATGATCTTTGCTTGCCGACCGTCTGGGCACCTGAGTGGGTCCCGGGGCGGTTTTTTTATTTGGTCAATTAAGGAGGAATCGTTCATGAAAGAATTGAAACTGAAGTATGGCTGCAACCCCAACCAGATCCCTGCCCGGATCTTCATGGCCAGCGGTGCTGATCTGCCTGTAACCGTGCTGAACGGCAAACCGGGTTACATCAACTTCCTGGATGCCTTCAACAGCTGGCAGCTGGTAAAGGAACTGAAACGGGCTACGGGTTTGCCTGCCGCCGCTTCCTTCAAACATGTAAGCCCCGCCGGTGCGGCTGTGGGCCTGCCTCTGACGGATACTCTGAAAAAAATCTACGGCGTGGAACATCTGGAACTGTCCCCGCTGGCCGCTGCCTATGCCCGTGCCCGTGGAGCCGACCGCATGAGTTCCTTCGGCGACTGGGTGGCCCTGTCCGATGTGTGTGACAAAGCCACTGCCCTGGTTCTGCAGCATGAAGTATCCGACGGCGTCATTGCACCGGGCTATGAACCGGAAGCGCTGGAAATCCTGTCCGCAAAGAAAAAAGGCCGCTACAATGTGGTGCAGATCGATCCGGATTACGAACCGGAAGAACTGGAACGGAAACAGGTCTTCGGCGTTACCTTTGAACAGAAACGGAACAACGACCACATTACTACCGACCTGCTGCAGGATCGTCCCACCAAAAACAAGGATATCCCTGAAGCTGCACAGCGGGATCTGCTGATCGCCATGATTACCTTGAAATACACTCAGTCCAACTCCGTGTGCTACGTCAAAGATGGCCAGACCATCGGCGTGGGAGCCGGCCAGCAGAGCCGGATCCACTGCACCCGTCTGGCAGGGGACAAGGCTGATAAATGGTGGCTGAGACAATGTCCGAAAGTCCTGAACCTGCCGTTCAAGACGGACATCCGTCGCCCGGACAAGGACAATACCATCGACGTGTACACTTCCGACGATTGGGAAGATGTACTGGCTGACGGCACCTGGGAACTGTTCTTCACCGAAAAACCCGAACCCATGACCCGGGAAGAACGGAAGGCATGGATTGCCCAGAACACCGGTGTTTCCCTGGGCTCCGATGCTTTCTTCCCGTTTGGCGACAATATCGAACGGGCCCATCGCAGCGGCGTGGAATACGTGGCCCAGACCGGCGGCAGCATCCGTGACCAGAACGTGATCGACACCTGTGACAAGTATGGCATCGCTATGGCCATGACCGGCGTCCGCCTGTTCCATCATTGATCATGGGAGCGTGCATCTTTCCACGTCCTTCACAAAAACATTTTTCCACAAAACTGTTGACAAAGGTTATAAAACCGTTTATAATAAGCACCATCAAGTTCAAAAATGTAACCAACAATGACTGCGAAGGAAAAAAGATCAGGATGCTGAATCTCCAGAGAGTCGGCAGGTGCTGCGAGCCGACGGTTCAATCCTGAATGATAACTGGTTCCAGAGTCGTCCGGGTGATACGTAGTCCGGAACGGGAGGTCCCGTTACAGACCTTAGCCTTACAGCGAACGTGAGAGGCGAAAGGGTCGGCGTAAGTCGGCTGAACAAGGGTGGTACAGCGTGGAATTTTATCCTCGCCCCTTCATTTTCATGAGGGGCGGGGATTTTTTACCCGCCTCGGAAAACCAAGGAGGAATTGATTATGCATAAGCCCATTAAAAAGTATATCCCGTTTCAAGGTGTCAGCCTGCCCGACCGTACCTGGCCGGATCAAGTGATCACCAAGCCCCCCGTCTGGTGCAGCGTCGATCTGCGTGACGGCAACCAGGCTCTGGTCACTCCAATGCAGCTGGAAGAAAAACTGCTGCTGTTCACCACCCTGGTGAAAATCGGCTTCAAAGAAATCGAAGTGGGATTCCCTTCCGCTTCCGATACGGAATACGAAATCCTCCGGACCCTGATCGAGGATCACTACATCCCCGATGACGTGACCATCCAGGTATTGGTTCAGGCCAGGCCCGAACTGATCAAGAAGACTTTCGAAGCTGTGGACGGCGCCAAGAATGTCATCATCCACTTCTATAATTCCACGTCCACCCTGCAGCGGAAAATCGTGTTCCGCAAGGACATGGCAGGCATCACCAAAATCGCTGTGGATGGGGCCAAACTGATCCGGGAACTGACCGAAAAGGAAGTGGCCAAGAGCGGCATGAATATCCGCTATGAGTACTCCCCTGAAAGCTTCACCGGTACCGAAACCGACTATGCTGTGGAAATCTGTGAAGCTGTCATGGATACCCTGGGTGCCACCAAAGAAAACCCGGTGATCATCAACCTGCCCTCCACTGTGGAAATGTCCACGCCCAACACCTATGCTGACCAGATCGAATACTTCATCCGTCATCTGAAGGATCGGGATCGTGCCATCATCAGCCTGCATCCTTATAACGACAGAGGTGAAGGCGTAGCTGCTACTGAACTGGCATTGATGGCCGGCGCTGACCGGGTAGAAGGGACCCTGTTCGGCAACGGCGAACGGACCGGCAATGTGGATATCGTCACCCTGGCTCTGAACATGTACACCCACAATATCGATCCGAAACTGGACTTCTCCCATATCAACCGGATCAAACGGATCTGTGAACGGGTGACCAAGATGAAGGTGGAACCGCGTCATCCCTATGCCGGGGAACTGGTCTTCACCGCATTTTCCGGGTCCCACCAGGATGCCATCCGCAAGGGGTTCAAATATATGGCGGATACCAACAGCCGGTACTGGGAAGTTCCATATCTGCCTATTAACCCGGCGGATATCCACCGGGAGTACGAACCGGTCATCCGGATCAACAGCCAGAGCGGCAAGGGCGGTGCAGCCTTTGTGATGCAGCAGGCTGTGGGGTACTATCTGCCCAAGGAGATGCATCCGGAATTCGGCCATATGGTCAAAGCCGCTGCCGATGAATACGGAGATGAACTGAGTGCTACCCAGATCGTGGAACTGTTCAACAAGAAGTACGTGGACTTTAGTGGCAAGTATGAACTGAAAGCCCATAAGGTGTACGATAACCACGACGGCGATGAGAACACCAGTACCACCTTTGAAGGGGATATCAAGGCTGACGGCACCGAGATGCACATTACCGGTGACGGCAACGGGCCCATCGATGCGTTCTTCAACGCTCTGAACAAAATCGGGGTGGACGGGTTCGAATTCATCAACTACCATGAACACGCCATCAGCCAGGGGTCCAATTCCAAGGCCATTTCCTACATTGAACTGAAAAAACCGGATGGCAAGCACATCTTCGGTGTAGGCATCCATCCCAACATCAACACCGCTTCCCTTCTGGGCATCGTAAACGCCATCAACCGTGCCATTGCAGGGGAGGAATAAGGCACAGTCACTGGCTACCAGTGGCTGGAGCCGCAGGCATTTCAGCTATCTTAAAAAAAAGTTGCATCTTCTAACCTCTTGTGCTATAATTACATTCGTTCGGTAAACACGCCCGTAGCTCAGTGGATAGAGCAACGGCCTCCGGAGCCGTGTGCGGTGGTTCGATTCCACTCGGGCGTACCATTCAAAAATTACCTCATAGTTCGCGTCAGCGGGGTATGAGGTTTTTTGTTACACGGAACCTTTTTTCAGACAGACGAAAAAGACAAAACGTGCTATAATAAAAAAGTTGTCAATCCAGTGCGAGAGAAAAGAGGTTATGCCGTGGTTACAATCACTGATCGCGTGCGTTTTTCAGAAACGGATCTGATGGCGGTGGTCCATCATACCAACTACCTGCGCTGGTTCGAAGCCGGGCGGGTGGCGTATTTCCGCGAGGCGGGCATCAATCTGAACGATTTGCAGAAGGCCGGATACATGATCCCCATTGTGGATGTCCAGGCCCATTTCAGGCAGTCGGCCCGTTTCGATGATATCTATGAAGTCCAGACCACCCTGGTGAAAGTCAGCCGCATTACCATTGAATTCCGGTATCAGATTTTCCGGAAGAACGATGGTGCCTTACTGGTGGAAGGCACTTCCCGGAATGCGTTTGTGAACCTGGAAGGGAAGCCGGAGCGGCTGAGAGGGGAATATTTTGACAAATTGCAGCAATTGGCTGCTCAAGAAAGGGAGATCCAAGCATGATCAATGTGATTTTACTGATTCTGGGGTTGTGCGTGCTGGGGCTGCTGGTAATGATCGTCTATGCCGCCTTGAAACCTACCGATGCGACCCGGGTAGTGATGGAAGAAAAAACTCCGCTGAAACTGGACCATCTGGACCATGATACAGCGGTCCTGAGTTTTGAAGTTCCCCTGCGGAACAAGTGCCAGGAGAGCGCCGCCATCACCGATTGTTTCGTACGGCCCTACCTGCCTCAGGAACAGTTCCCGGATGCCTGGGCGGAAGGCAATGTGGAAAAGAGCGACCGTCGCCGTGACGACCATTATTTCGAAGCTCTGGTGCTGAAAGAATGGTCTGAATGGAAACTGATCGTCACCCTGACTCTCCATGCCCGCAACGGTAAGGATATGCGCGATCTGCTGCAGCATATGGTGGATATGGACAGCTGCATCTTCGTATGCGGCGTGGGCCGGAAAGCCCATTACGTACGGAAATTCTTCTTCACGGTGTTTGCAGATGAACTGAAGAAACTGGGGGGTGCCTACAATGGCTGAGAAATATGAAATCATTCCGATTCCGACCCGGATTTTGACGGTCCATGACAACATCGTGGACGCAGTACGGGAATTCGGCGGGGACAAAATCGGCCCCCGTGATGTGGTATGTGTAGCTGAAAGTGTGGTGGCCATCACCCAAAACCGGGCTATCCGTCCTGAAAGCCTGAAGATTTCCTTTGCAGCCAAAGTGCTGAGCCAGTTGTTCCCCGGTATCGGGAGCATCGGCAACTGGTCCGCCATGCAGAGCCTGCTGAACGAATCCGGGACCCTGAAGGTGCTGTTCGCTGTGGTGTGCGGCTTCTTCGCAAAATGTGTGGGCAAGAACGGCGTCTTCTATATGATGGGCGGTGAACAGGCCCGTTTGATCGATGATATCACCGGGACCATGCCTCCCTATGATAAGCACATCGTGCTGGGGCCCAAGAACCCGGTGAAGGTATCCGAAAGTATCAAAGAAGGGTTGGGCTGCTTCGGTGCGGCTGTGGCCGACGTCAACGACCTGAAACGGTCCTGCTGCCTGGGATGCACCCGGGGTGTGGATCCCCGCAAGGTGGAACGGATTCTGATCAACAACCCCTTTGGCAATGACAGCCAGAAGACCCCGATCTGCGTCATTAAAAACTATATCGATTAAAACCTCAGGCCAGGGATGGGCGCACCGGGCGACACGGCTTCGCCGGTCTTGGTGCGCCCCTACGGATTTTCGTCGAACATCCGATGGTATACCGTATGGATTCGTAGGGGTCTACCAAGATTTTTGCCGAAGGCAAAATATCGCCCGGTAGACCCATCCCGGGCCTGCCAGAGGGACAACGACAGGATATGGAAAATATTTTTTCCATATCCTTCTTTTTTGACTGGATTTATCCTGTTTTTATCGGTACAATAAAGGTTGTAGAAAAGGTAGGTGAATTGGATGTTGGAAGTTGTAATCGCAACCCATAATTTGGGTAAAGTAGAGGAGTTCAAATCGCTTATGGATGAACTCGGCATCACCTTTACCTGCCTCAGCGATTATCCCCCTGTGCCGGAACCCGAGGAAACAGGCCGTACTTTTGCGGCCAATGCCCGCCTGAAAGCCCGGTACTATGCCAAAGCCCTGGGGAAGATCTGTCTGGCCGACGATTCCGGCCTGGAAGTGTTGAGCCTGAAAGGGGCTCCCGGTGTGCGTTCTGCCCGGTATGCCGGCGAGGATGCCACTGATGAAGAGAACAACAATCTGCTGCTGGCCAATATGAAACTGCAGGTGCGCCGCAACTGCCGGTTTTTCTGCGCCCTGGCCGTGGCCAATCCCGAAGGGAAAATCCTGCTGGAAAGCGCCGGGATCTGTGACGGCATCCTGCTGCATGAACCCCATGGAACCAACGGCTTTGGTTACGATCCGCTGTTCTGGTCCACGGAACTGCACAAGCCCCTGGGCGAAGCCACCATGGAAGAGAAAAACGGTATCAGCCACCGGGCCAAGGCCATCCGCAAGCTGGTGAACCAATGGAAAAAAATGAACAAATGAGAATCGGGGTGGTCAGTGACACCCACGGCGATCTCCATGCCCTGCATCAGGTACTGGACCAGGCAGGAGAAGTGGATCTGTGGCTCCACGCCGGTGATTACAGCCAGGATGCTCCTTACATCGAGGAAGAAACCGGTATCCCCGTGTATGCTGTGTGCGGCAACTGCGACAGCTATACCGACCGGGCCCCGGCCGAACTGGTGACGAAGCAGCTGGGCTTTACCCTGGCCATGACTCACGGCCATCGGTACGTGCGGTACAATGACTGGAGCCGGCTCTTCTATTTTGGGGAAGAAAAACACGCCGATGTGGTGATCTTCGGCCACATCCACGTGCCTGTATGTATGGAAGAAGAAGGCATCCTGCTGGTGAACCCCGGCAGTCCCAGTCGACCCCGCAATGGGGTGCCCAGTTTTGGAATCCTGACGCTGGAAAAAGGGAAAAAGCCCAAGTTCGAAGTGGTAGAAGTGAAAGAATAAGATAAGTGCGGATCTGGGAACATCCGCCGCCATTGCAAAACGCAACGGTCTCCCGCCCCTGGAAGGGGCAGATATAGAGGAGGGAATGAAATTGGCAAATACGGAAGAATTGAACCGTGAATCGCTGGAAATGCATGCCAAAAACCATGGCAAACTAGAAGTGCGCTGCAAGGTGCCTCTGGAAAACGGACATGACCTGTCCATCGCCTACACCCCCGGTGTAGCTGAGCCTTGCCGCAAGATCAAAGAAAATCACGACCTGTCTTTTGAATATACCTGCCGGGGCAACATGGTAGCCGTCATCAGCGACGGGACCCGTGTGCTGGGTCTGGGGGACATCGGGCCGGAAGCTGCCATGCCCGTAATGGAAGGCAAGGCCGTGCTGTACAAGAAATTCGGCGATGTGGATGCAGTACCTATCTGCATCGATACCAAAGATCCCAAAGAATTCGTGAATATCGTGGAAAAACTGCAGCCTTCGTTCGGCGGCATCAACCTGGAAGACATCTCTTCTCCCAAGTGTTATGAAATCGAATCCGAACTGATCAAACGCTGCAAAATCCCTGTGTTCCATGATGACCAGCATGGTACTGCCATCATCGCCTGCGCTGCCATCGTGGGAGCCCTGCGGTATGTGAAAAAGGAAATCGACAAGGTCAAAGTCGTGGTGAACGGCTGCGGCGCCGCTGGTTCCGCCATCGG
The DNA here is from genome assembly GCF_050873445.1 of Acidaminococcus sp. GTDB lineage: Bacteria > Bacillota > Negativicutes > Acidaminococcales > Acidaminococcaceae > Acidaminococcus. The sequence continues at coordinate 16,352 of NZ_JBNMIU010000012.1, forward strand.
CAAATTGCTGGTGAAACTGGGCGTGAAGGACCTGACCATGATCGATGTCCACGGGGCTGTGTATGAAGGCCGTCCCGGCGATATGGATATGGCTACTGCATACCTGGCCGGCTGCACCAACCAGCGCCGCTATACCGGCGATCTGAAGGGCGCTGTGAAGGGCGCGGATGTACTGCTGGGCGTTTCTGCTCCCCGGCTGTTCACCAAAGAAATCATCCAGAGCATGGGCAAGGATCCCGTTGTGTTTGCCCTGGCCAACCCGGTGCCTGAAACCACCTATGAGGAAGCCAAGGCTGCCGGTGCTGCGGTAGCCGGTACGGGCCGCAGCGATGCTCCCAACCAGGTGAACAATGTATGCGTATTCCCGGGCATTTTCCGGGGTGCTCTGGCCGTCCGTGCTTCCGCCATCACGGAAGAAATGAAGGTGGCTGCTGTGAAAGCCATTGCCGGTCTGGTCAGCGATGACGAACTGAAGGAAGATTATGTGGTGCCGGGTGCCTTCGACCGCCGTATTGTACCGGCTATCGCCGCTGCCGTAGCCAAGGTGGCTATGGATCAGGGTATCGCCCGTGTGAAACGTGACCCTGAAGATATCCGTAAAGAAGCGGCAGAACGGGTAGAAAAGAACTGGAACAACTGAGGGAGGAATCGATGATGAAAATGAAAAAACTGGCTCTGGTGCTGGCCGGACTGCTGGCACTGATGGGGCTGGCTGCCGGCTGCGGCAGCTCTACAGACTCCAAATCCAGTGGGGGAGACAAGAAAGTGGTCCTGAAAGTGGGGGCTTCTCCGGTGCCCCATGCGGAAATCCTGAACCAGATCAAACCCATGCTGGCCAAAGAAGGGGTTGACCTGCAGGTGGTGGAATTCACCGATTATGTGAAACCCAACCTGAGCCTGAACGACAAGGAAATTGATGCCAACTTCTTCCAGCACAAACCCTATCTGGATAAGTTCTGCAAAGACCGGAACCTGTCACTGGTATCCGTGGGCACTGTGCACATTGAACCCATGGGCGTATATTCCAAGAAGATCAAAGACTTGAAGGAACTGAAGGACGGCGCCAAAGTTGCCATCCCCAACGATCCCACCAACGGCGGCCGTGCCCTGGCCATCCTGGAAAAAGCCGGCCTGCTCAAACTGAAGGAAGGCGTGGGTGTACTGGCCACGGCCAATGACATCGTGGACAACCCCAGGAACCTGCAGATCACCGAAGCCGAAGCAGCCATGCTGCCCCGTACTCTGGATGATGTGGACATTGCTGTGATCAACTCCAACTTCGCTATGGAAGCCAAACTGAACCCCACCAAGGATGCCCTGTTCATTGAAGCCAAGGACTCTCCCTATGCCAATATTGTAGCCGTACGCAAAGGCGATGAGAACCGGCCGGAAATCCAGAAGCTGATGAAGGCTCTGAACAGTCCCGAAGTGAAGAAATTCATCGAAGACAAATACAAGGGTGCCATCATCCCGGCATTCTGATTGCAAAAAATGAGGTCCGATGTTACAATCGGACCTCTATTTTTTTGCCTAATTTCAATGTCTGTGGCGTTACATGGCAATCGTAACACAAAATGCGTACGCCCTGATTCTGTGCCTCCAGAAGGGCCTGGCCGAAATCCGGATCCGTGCGCCAGTTGGGCTCGAAATGGTCCACATCCGCCATCTGCACCACCAGGAACAGATACGTTTCATATCCTTCCCTGCGGGCTTTTACCAGTTCGTGGAGATGTTTGCTGCCACGGGCCGTAGGGGCATCGGGGAACCGGACCACATCGCTTTCTTCCAGTGTCACGCCCTTTACTTCCATAAAAACCTTCCGTTTTCCCTGCTCGAAATAGAAATCGAACCGGGAATGGTCATACTTCACTTCCGGGCGCACCAGGGTCACTCCGGGGAGACCGCCGCCTTCCAGCCATTCCTGCACCACTTTGTTGGGGGCCTGGGAATCCATGTTGATGAGGCGGTTTCCTTTCCGCACCGTTACCAGGTCGTACCGGGTCTTCCGGGCCGGGTTGCCGCTGTACACCAGGTACACCCTGCAGCCGGGCACCAGCAGCTCTTTGCAGCGGCCGGTGTTTTTGACATGACAGATCTCCACTTGACCGTCGATTTCCACCTGGGCAATGAACCGGTTGGGACGGGCAATGAACGTTCCTTCTGTAATATTTGGATATTCCATGGCCGTCACCAGAGCCTCAGTGTTTCCAGATCGTCGGGGACGAACAGATTGCCGCCATAGTATTCCTTGCCTTCTTCGGTGTACAGGGCCTTGCGCTGGGCCAGGTGATTGTCCTCTGTATGGTAGAGTACCAGGTTGGGTACCTGCAGCCGTTCTCCGTTTTCGCAGGCTTCCTTTACCGTGGAATGATGTTTTTCATACGGGCGGTAGCGGTCCCGGTCCCGGTATAGGCAGAAAGCCTCGTGGAGCAGCCATTCGCTGTCGGAAAGCCGGGTGAAGTTATCATCGTTCAGGGGTTCATCCCCGCAGCAGCCCAGCTTGTGACCGTGGCTTTCCAGGATGTAGCCGAACTGCCTGGCCTTGGTGGAATGGATGTCGAAAAAGGTTACGTCCCAGCCCCGGATCTTCCGGGTTTCGCCGTCCTTCACCTCAATGAAGTGCAGCCGGGTATCCAGATAGGGAAGGTCCACCGGATCCAGCAGCAGCGGTGCCGTGGTGCGCAGCAGATGGATCATTTCATCATGACCGTAGATCCGGGCCTCGCCGGTATAGGTGCCCCGGCGCATGGCCTTTACGATCATGCGGATCAGCCAGAAAATGCCCAGCACATGATCCATGTGGCGGTGGGTGACAAAGATGTCCTTGATCTTCTGCCAGGGAAGCCGGACCCGTTGCAGCTGGCGCAGGATGCCGTTTCCGCCGCCGCCGTCCACCAGCAGGTACCGTTCGTTCTGGCGCAGGACATAGCACGTGTTGTAACAGCGGGTAGAAATGGCATGCCCTGTGCCCAAAAATAAAATTTCCATGTGGTTTCCTCCCATAGTACGATTGGTTATAGTATAGCGTATCGGGGGAGAATAGGAAAGAGCGGGGAAGCTCACTGACCTCTGCCCATTTGCAAATTCTGTTCCCATCGTCCGTTCCATATGGTACAATAATATATGTGTGAATTTGGCTATTTGAGTGGCTTTGGATAGATAGGAGAACGAAATGCGGGAATTTACCAAGATTACCATCACCCGGAAAGGGGAACGGATGGCCCGGGGCGGCCACCCCTGGGTGTTTGCGGACGAAGTGCTGGACGTAGCCGGGCCTGTTGAAAACGGCGCCCTGGTGGACGTGGTCAGCGAAAAGAAGGGCAAGTACATTGGTACGGGCTTCTATAACGATCATTCCAAGATCCGGGTGCGTCTGATTTCCTGGAATGCCAATGACAAATTCGATGAAGCTTTCTTTGAACGGCGGTTGCGGTACGCCATCGATTACCGCAAAACCGTCATGCCCGGTGATGACTTCAAAGCCTGCCGCCTGATTTTCGGCGAAGCCGACGGCTTTCCAGGGCTGACCGTGGACCGGTTCCAGGATGTGCTGGTGGCCCAGGTGCTCAGCCTGGGCATCGAACAGCGGAAAGACCTGCTGTTCACCCTGCTGCTGAAGATCCTGCGGGAAATGGGCGAGGATGTGAAGGGCGTCTACGAACGCAATGACGTGAAAATCCGCGAGCTGGAGGGGATGACCGAAGGCAAGGGCATCGCCGCCGTTCCGGGCAGCACCCTGACGGAAGCCGACCTGATGCCCATCATCACCGAAAACGGCCTGCGTTATCATGTGGACGTGGTGAACGGTCAGAAGACAGGGTTCTTCCTGGACCAGAAGTACAATCGGCTGGCGGTGTCCCGCATCTGTGCCGGCAAGCACGTGCTGGACTGCTTTACCCACACCGGTCCCTTTGCCATGAATGCGGCCAGGGGCGGTGCGGCCAGTGTTACAGCGGTGGATATTTCTGGCGAAGCCCTGAAGCGGGCCCGGGATAACTTTGCCCTGAACGGATACGAGAACAAGATCCAGACCGTGGAAGCCAATGTGTTCGAATACCTGACGGACCTGGAAGAGAAAAAACAGCATCCCTTTGACTTCATCATCCTGGATCCGCCGGCGTTCACCAAGAGCAGCCATACTGTGAAAAGCGCCTTCCGGGGATATAAGGAAATCAACCTGAAAGCCATGAAACTGCTGCCACGGGGCGGCTATCTGGCTACCTGCTCCTGCAGCCATTTCATGAAGAGCGAGCTGTTTGTGGAAATGCTCCATGAAGCGGCCCACGATGCAGCCGTTTCCCTGCGTCAGGTGGAAGCCCGGCAGCAGGCTCCCGATCATCCCATCCTGTACAATGTGCCGGAAACGGATTATCTGAAATTTTATATTTTCCAGGTGGTGTAAGAAAACTGGCTCTGCCCGGTTTTCCGCCTCCTGGGGTTAGCGAGGTGTCCCATGTTCAAAAAAATGCGTATGGTGCTGGCCCTGTGTTCCCTGGTGGGAATGGGCGGAGCGGTCCTGGTGCCTCAACTGGCAGCAGCCCAGTCCACTGAAGAACGGTTCCAGCAGTCCAAGATCATCATGATGACCACCAAGAATGGGGCGGCCTTCTATGCTGAACCCAACAAAGAAGCTCTGACTCTGGGGTTCTATCCCAAAGGCACCATGTTCGTGCCCATTAACCAGACCCGCAATGTGGAAGAAGGAAAAATCTACAATCTGTGCATCCGTTTTGACGGTGCTGTCGGATGGCTATGCTCCGACGATGTAGCGCTGACTCGCAAATAATTATCCGGGATGCGGCCGGCAAGGGGCCGCATAGCCGTCAGGCACCGCCTCAGGGGAAGGCGGGCGAGGGGAGAGATCCGAATGGATGAACAGAAAGAGAACCATTCCGTAGAGGAAAAACAGGAAGAACTGGAAGAACGGGTAGAGAATGAACTGATTTCCGCCCTGAAAAATAAAGATGAGAAATCCGTCCGTCGGCTGATGGAGGACGCTCATCCCATTGATATCGCCTACGCTCTGGAAGAAGCCAGCGACAGCGAGATCCTGTTCCTGGCCAGCCTGTTCACGGACCAGCAGATGGCCGAGATCATTGAACAGGCCGATGATGAGCTCCAGGTGCGGATCATGAAGCTGTTCGATCTGAACAAGATCCTGAACATCTTCCAGCATATGTCCAAGGACGATATCGTCGATATTTTGGGCGACATGCCTGCCAACCGTCGGAAAGAGCTTGTCAAGCTCATGAAGACCAGCGACCAGGAGGTCATTCGGAACCTGCTGGGCTATGGGGAAAGTACCGCCGGCGGTATTATGACCACCGAATACATTTCCATGCGGGCCAGCCTTACGGTGAGCCAGGCACTGGAAAAAGTGAAGGAAATCGCTCCCAAGACGGAAGAAATCAACATCTTATATATACTGAACGACAAGAAACAGCTGGTGGGTACCATTTCTTTGCGGGAACTGCTGGTGGCCAAGAACTATGATACCCTGCAGGATATCATGGAGGACAACGTGATTTCCGTTGAACCTGAGGCCGACCAGGAAGACGTTGCCCGGCTGGTTTCCAAATACGACCTGCACGCCATCCCTGTGGTGAACAAGCGGAAAGGTATGCTGGGCATCATCACCGTTGACGATATCATCGATGTCATCGAAGAAGAAAATACCGAAGACATGTTGAAAATGGGTGGTGTCAGCAAGGAAGAAGACGTGGACAGCACCGTACTGGAAAGCGTACGGTTGCGGCTTCCCTGGTTGCTCATCAACCTGGTGACGGCGTTTTTGGCATCCTCCGTGGTCTCCCTGTTCGAAGATACCATCAGCCAGGTGGTGGCACTGGCTGCCGCCATGCCCATCGTGGCAGGCATGGGGGGAAACTCCGGTACCCAGACTCTGGCTGTGGTGGTGCGGGGCATCGCGTTGGGCGACATTAAGCTCCACGGCAACGGAGTGCGGATTGCCAGAGGGATTGCCGTAGGGTTCATCAACGGCCTGGTGAACGGACTCATTGCCGGAGCGGTGATTGTGTGGATCAATCACAACATCGCCCTGGGCATCATCATCCTGGTGGCCATGATCGTGAACCTGATGATTGCGGCATTGGTAGGGTTCCTGGTGCCCGTCATTTTAAAGGCGCTGAACTACGACCCGGCTGTGGCCTCCAGCATCTTCATCACTACCTTCACCGATGTGTGCGGGTTCTTCGTATTCCTGGGCCTGGCCAAGATGTTTTTGCCGTATTTGCTGTGAAATAGGGCTGTGAAGGGGCTGTGAAATAATCTCCACAGCTCCAGTATTTTACTAGCATCAGAAGCTGGTTTCTATTGGCTAGTGACCAGTGACTGGTGACTAGTGACGGGGGTGTGAAAAAGCATTTTTCACACCCCCTTGTTTTGTATGGAATATACTTTCGTTGCCTTTTTCCCCTGTGAAACGTATAATAATAGTATTATGGCTGGGTCTATCTATCAGAAATCAGACCGCCCCTGACGGGGCTGAAAAAGGAGATTCAATGATTTATAATTACCTTATCGTCGGCGCCGGTTTGTATGGCGCCGCTTTTGCACAGCAGGCCCGGGAAGCGGGCAAATCCGTCCTGGTCCTCGACAAACGGCCCCAGATCGCCGGCAATGTATATACCCGGGATGTGGAAGGCATCCATGTACACCAGTATGGCGCCCACATTTTTCACACCAATAACAGGGAAGTATGGGATTATGTGAACCGGTTCGCCGTTTTTAACCGTTTTACCAACTCCCCGGTGGCCAACTATCATGGGGAACTGTTCTCCCTGCCCTTCAATATGTATACTTTCAACAAAATGTGGGGCGTGGTGACGCCGGAAGAAGCCACAGCCAAAATCGAAGAACAGAAACGTCAGGCGGGCATCACCAACCCCAAAAATCTGGAGGAACAGGCCATTTCCCTGGTGGGCACCGACATCTATGAAAAGTTGATCAAGGGCTATACCGAAAAGCAGTGGGGACGTCCCTGTACGAAACTTCCTGCCTTCATCATCAAACGGCTGCCCGTGCGCCTGACCTTTGACAACAACTATTTCAACGCCCTGTACCAGGGTATCCCCGTGGGCGGATACACCAAACTGGTGGCCAATATGCTGGAAGGCATCGAAGTGCGTCTGAATGAAGATTACTTGGCCAACAAGGAGAAATGGGATGCTATGGCTAACAAAGTGGTCTATACCGGCCCCATCGACGCCTACTTTGGCTATGAATACGGCCCCCTGGAATACCGCAGCGTCCGGTTCGAAACAGAATTGTTGGATAAACCCAACTACCAGGGCGTGGCGGCCATGAACTACACCGACCGGGAAACACCCTGGACCCGGATCATCGAACACAAATGGTTCCAGTTCGGTAAGGACGACAAGGGCAACGACCTGCCCAAAACCGTCATCAGCAAAGAATACAGCAGCGAATGGAAACCCGGAGATGAACCTTACTATCCGGTGAACAACGAGAAGAACAGCAGCCTGTACCAGAAATACAAGCTGCGTGCCACGGACGAGAAAAAAATCCTGTTTGGTGGCCGGCTTGGAGAGTACAAGTATTATGATATGGACAAGGTCCTCGAGGTCGCACTGACTGCGGCAAAGAAAGAATTGCGTAAGTAGTGCTGCTGGATTGCCCCGGTAGGTAAGAAGTCAGACCGCCCCTGACGGGGCTGAAAGAAGTCAGATGTCAGCCTGGCTTGGATAAGAAGACAGACCGTCCCCTAAAGGGGACTGAAAGAAGTCAGATGTCAGCTTGACTGGTGATAAGTAGTAGGATAGTACTGCTAAGCCAATCAAAAGTGAAATATATATATGAAAGTATCGGTTAGATGTAGAACCGAACTGCCCGCACTACCAAGCTGACATCTCTAGGCCCGGTAGGGCCGAGTCTGGTATCTGACATCTTAACAAGCCGCTGACATCTTTAGGCCCGTTAGGGTCGGTTCTGACATCTTAAAAAGGATGATGAAAGTCGTGTTCTTCCAGAAGATGATTGTGTGGGATAAAGCAAAGAAACTGACCATTGACACCTATCGCCTTGTGAAATTTTTACCCAAAGAAGAATTGTACTCGTTATCTGACCAAATGCGTCGTGCAGCCATTTCCATCATCTCCAATATTGCTGAAGGCTCTGGCAGAGTCACAGCCCGGGAAACTCGTTATTTCCTGGGCATTGCTCGTGGTTCTGTCAACGAACTCCATGCGCAATTAATAGTCTGTCAAGAATTGGAATACCTGACCCTCGAGCAAGTCAAACCTCTGATGGCATTGTCGGATGAAGTAAGACGTATGCTGACGTCGCTCATAGCGAAAGAAACTTATGACTAGGATAAGAAGTCAGATGTCAGCTTGTTTGGTGATAAGCAGTAGGATAGTACTGCTAAGCCGGATAAAAGTGAAAAATTAATTTATGCAAAAGTAGTGGTTGGATGTAGAATCGAACGCCCGCACTACCAAGCTGACATCTCGAGGTCCGATAGGACTGAGTCTGATTTCTGACATCTCATAAAACTATACTGTATCTACAACGACGTTGCCAATCGACATACGCCGTTTTAAAAGAAAGGAACGAAATCAATTGGACCTCAAAATCCTCATCGCCGCCCATAAACCCTACTGGATGCCCACCGACCCTGTCTACCTGCCGCTGCAGGTGGGGGCTGAGGGAAAAGCTCTCATTCCGGGGTATACGCCGGACAATACTGGGGACAACATTTCGGCGAAGAATCCCCATTACTGCGAACTGACCGGACTGTATTGGGCCTGGAAGAACCTTTCCTGCGAATACATCGGCCTGTGTCATTACCGGAGGTATTTCGGGCATCGGGTCCATACGGATGACCTGGAAAAGAAAAAGACCGCCATCTTCAGCAGCTCCGATTACGAAAAGCTCCTGGGCCAGTATGACGTGATCCTGCCGGTAAAACGGAACTATTATATTGAAACCGTGCGCAGCCAGTACGAGCATGCCCATTATAAAAAAGATCTGGACGAAGTGGAAGCCATCATTGCCGAAAAATATCCCGCATACAGCGCTGCTTTCACCACCGTTATGAACCGGCGCAAACTGCACATCCTGAACATGTTCGCCATGAAAAAGAGCCTGTTCGATGCGTACTGCAGCTGGCTGTTCGACATCCTGTTCACCCTGGAAAGCCGCATCGACATCTCCGGCTACAGTCCGTATGAAGCCCGGATCTACGGCTTCCTGTCCGAACGCCTCTTTAACGTCTGGCTGGAAAAGCAGGGGCTGAAAGAAGTGGAAGTGCCGGTGGTGTTTTTGGAGAGAGTCGACTGGCCGAAGAAGATTCGGGAGTTTTTGGCGAGAAAGTTTCTTGGTAGAAAACAGTAAAGAAGTCAGAGCGCTCGCTTTGCTCGCTTAAAGATGTCAGATGTCAGTTTATCTAGTGATAAGAAGCAGGCTAATACGGCTAAGCCGGACAAAAGTGAAGAATTTATGCAAATGTAACGGCTAGATGTAGAGTCTAACTGTTTGCATTACCAAGCTGACTTCTTTAGGCTCTGAGAGCCGTTCTGACATCTGACATTTTAACAAGCCACTGACAATTATTACAGAACTGCTCTAAATCCCAATTGAATTCTTCTTTTAAAATGGCGTATACTTGTACTATAAAATGATGATTGTAGAGGTGAGCACCCATGCAGGTAACGATTAATCCCCAAGTCCTTGAATGGGCGTTTTCTTATGCAAGAAAAAATCAAGGGGAAATCCTCAAAAAATTTCCTAAATATGAAGAATGGATCTATGGTGATAAGAATCCTACCATTCGCCAGTTGGAAGGAGTTGCCAAATTTACAGGAGTTCCTTTCGGCTATCTGCTGTTGAAGGAAGTTCCGCAAATCAAGGTAAAACCGGTCAAAGATTTTCGCACGATTCGGAATCGTAAACAACGTCCAGAAGGGTATAGCACGGAATTAAGAGATACCATTAGGACCATGCGGGAACGGCAGGAGTGGTTAAGTGAATATAAGAAGAAAAATTCCTATGCTCCAGTAACTTTTCTCGGTACAATAACTACCACTATGGATGAGCAGGAGATATTCTCTGTCATCCGGAAGGCATTGGGGATACCAGAAAAGTGGTTTGAAGATTGTAAGAAAAATGAATCCATGACCTATTTTAGAAACAGGATAGAAGCTTTGGGTGTTGTTGTCTTTATGAATGGGATTGTAGGGAATAACACCCATCGAAAATTAAATCTGGAAGAGTTCCGTGGTTTTGCATTGCCAGAGCCATATGCCCCGCTGATTTTTATTAACGGCGCTGATACCAGTAATGGAAGATTATTTACCCTGCTGCACGAATTGGTCCATCTCTTTTTAGGGCAGGAAGCTTTGGATGATGGAACAGAGGCCTTCTGTAATAAAATTGCCGCAGGGATTCTGGTACCTTATGCATCTTTCAAGAAAGAATGGAGGAAGTACCCTAATGATTTTGATGTTTTAGCTGATCTCTTTCCTGTAAGCAAATTGGTCCTTTATCGAGTTGCATTGACTCTTGGATTGATATCTCAGAATGAATGGGAAAAATTACACTTTGGCTTTCTCAAACAGTTGAATAAAAAAGAAACAGGCGGCGGTGGCAATTTTAATTATATCCTACCCAATCGAATTGGACGTAGTTTCAGTCATTTCGTATTCAATGCCGTGCAGGAAGGAAATCTGCTCTATACGGATGCCTATCGTTTGCTGGGAATCAGGGGTAAAACGTTCCAACATGCGATGAAAGAAGCGGAGGCGAAATAAGGGATGCACTATTTGTTAGATTCAAATACGTTCATCAATCCTAAAAATGAATACTATGCCTTTGATATTGCTCCTGGATTCTGGAATCAGCTTGAAGGAAAAATGATTGCAGGACAATGTAAACTGATTGACGCTATAGAGGAAGAAATCACTAAGGGAAATGATGATTTAAAAGATTGGATCAAAAACATAGAAAAAGCGACACCGCAAAATTTTATCCACAAGGCTAAAGAAGATGCAAAAGTAGTGGAATATTATCGCCAGATTGCAGAACTGGTTTATGGAAATGCGCAATTTAAACCTGAAAACAAGGAAAACTTTTTGTCAGGGGCAGATCCTTGGATTATTGCTGCCGCAAAGGCTTGGGGAGATACAGTGGTAACATTCGAAAAAATGCCGCCATCGAATACAATGAAAGTTAAAATTCCTGATATCTGCAAGCGGATGGGTGTTCCTTACATGGATTTGTACGAAATGATGCGGAAAGTTGGAATGGTACTGAGAAATGATTGAGAAGTCAGAAGTCAGCATGCCTTGGAGAAGACGTCAGAGCGCTTCCTGAAGGGGCTGAAAGATGTCAGATGTCAGCGAGCACTGGATAAGAAGTTAGAGCGCTCGCTACATTCGCTTCAAGAAGTCAGACGTCAGCTTGTTTGGCGATAAGAAGTAAGATAGTACTGATAAGCCAAACAAAAGTAAAAAAATTACGCAAAAGTGGCGGTTGTGGGTAGAACCGAACTGTCCGCACTACCAAGCTGACATCTTTAGGCCCGAAGGGCCGTTCTGACTTCTGGCATCTCCAATTTAGTGTAAAAACTTCCCATCAACTGGCTCCGATTCTGCTATAATAGATAGCAAGGATAAAGCCAGGTAAATTGCAAGTTGCATTTGAACAAAGTCAAAGTTCGTAGAAAACGTTCGTGTGGAAACAAACCACTGTAGCAGCGTTATCACGAAGGAAAAGTTCTTGACGATACAGAGACTGAATTCATGCCATGTGGATGGCGGCCGGGTGTATGTACGTCCTCGCCTTTGTTGATGATTTGTTGCGAAAATATTTTAACATGAAGCTTCACTATGGATTTTGTTTTTTTCTGATCAACTGTTTAAATTCATTTTACAACGAACCTTTTATTAATTATCATTTTTTGAATTAATTGGGTTCATAAATAGAAAGTGTGATTTAGAATGACTGATTTGAAAAAGAAACCTATCATTGCTATTTGTTATGACTTTGATAAAACTTTGTCTCTTGACGATATGCAGTCACAAGGCTTTATTCAATCAGTCCACTCGGATGTGGGGAAGTTTTGGCAAGAATCTAATGGTTTAGCTAAAAATAATGACATGGATCAGAATCTAGCTTATATGTATTTGATGGCAACAAAATCTAGAGGGACGCATGTCTTTAATAAAAAAATGTTAATGGATTATGGAGCAAAACTAAAATTGTTCCCTGGTGTGTCAACATGGTTTAAACGGATTGATACTTATGCAAAAAGGCGTAATGTTGTAGTTGAACATTATATCATTTCTTCCGGTCTCAAAGAAATGATTGAGGGAAATATAATTGCTACACACTTTAAGAAAATTTATGCTAGTTCTTTTTACTATGATCAGGCAGGAATAGCTGTATGGCCGGCTCAGGTTGTTAATTATACGAATAAAACACAATTTCTTTTCAGAATAGAAAAAGGAATTCTTGACGTGAATGATCAGAGAGTAAATGATTTTTATCCTCCTGAAAAAATTAGAATTCCTTTTCGTAATATAGTTTATATTGGTGATAGTGACACAGATGTACCTTGCATGAAACTTGTGAATTTAAATGGAGGCTATTCTATTGGTGTATATAATAGTGAGACTAAGGATAAAACCAAAGTATATAAAATGATGAATGAACATCGTATTCGTTATTTTATGCCAGCTGACTATACTAAAGGATCACAGCTTGAAGAGCTAATTCATAAAATCATAGATCGTACTCAAGCAAATGAAGTACTTGAGATGGCTTACTATAATGCCCAAAATGAAGCTTATAAACAATGCCAGAGTCAATCGAATGAAGAACAAGAAAAAGATGCTTTAATTAGTGCTTTGGAAGACAGTCAATCGTTTGCACAAACAAATAATCTTATTTCTACTATGACTAAAATACCCAATTGGACTATGAGTCAGAAAAACAAATTGATAGATGTCGCCTTATTAAATCAACAGGTTAAATTTTATCTTAAAAATGATGATGCAAGGAATTTTTTTAATATTATATGCCAAGGTATTAATAATGAAAGAGCAAAAGAATTATTAAAGATGATCGAAAAAATAAAGCCGTTAGATTATTGAAGGGTATTAAAAATGAGAGAAATTCTGATGGAAGAGCAAAAAAAACTTGCCCTTGAAATATTAAAAAGCATTGCTGATTTTTGTAAGAAAAATAATTTACGTTATTACTTGGCATATGGTACGATGCTTGGAGCTGTACGGCATGAAGGCTTTATTCCTTGGGATGATGATATTGACATTATGATGCCAAGAGGTGATTATAATCGATTCATTTCTTTATACAATGGATATGATTCAAAATATAAAGTTTGCTCGATTGAATCTGATGATAATTATCCTTATACAATGGCTAAAGTGTTTGATCAGAGGACAAAATTGAAAGATTTTACATTATGGAAGCAGTATCCGTATGGAGGAGTATTCGTAGATATTTTCCCCATCGACGGACTTCCTCAAACTATGTTAGAACAGCGTAAATTGTTCAAACACCAACAATTATTAAATCTATTGTTGCATGGATCATGTATGAAATACACTTTTAGTCATCATTATGTTGATTCTAAAGATTCTTATGTTAAAATAAAAGCGTTAAGTCGTACTATTTTAAAATTTATTGCCATTACGTTGATGCATCCATTACCTACAGCCAGCTTGGTAAAAAAAATCAATCGGGATGCTAGTCGATATTCTTTTGATCAATCCACAAATGTGAGTGTATTGGTCGATTGTTCTTCAGGGAATAAGAAGGAAATTCTTCCAAAGAATATATTCCTTGAACCGAAATTGTATAACTTTGAACAGTATCAATTCATAGGAATTGGAAATTATGATTTTTATCTAACCCATTTATTTCATAATTATATGGAGATGCCGCCAGTAGATAGACGGGTTCCACATCATAATTTTAAAGTATATTGGCGTTAAGAATAGAGGAGAATATTATCATGAAACTTTTTACGGTCGGTCCTACACAAATGAGAAAAGAAATCATGGAAGTCGGGGGACAGATGGTTCCTTATTTTAGAACCCAGGAATTTTCTAATTTGATGTTAGATTCGGATCGATTGGTTCAGAAATTCATGCATGCTCCTGAGGGTTCTAAAGGAATTTATTTAACAGCTTCTGGGACAGGCGCAATGGAAGCAGTTATTATGAATTGTCTTACGAAGGAAGATAAAGTATTGGTCATTGATGGTGGGACCTTTGGACACCGCTTTGCTCAATTATGTGCCATTCATGAAATCCCTTATGAATGTGTACACTTAAAAGCCGATGAACAGTTGACTGAGGACAAATTAGCTCCTTTTGATAATATTGGATTTACTGCTTTGTTAGTTAATATTGATGAGACTTCAACAGGGCAACTTTATGATGTGAACATGCTGGCTAATTTTTGTCGACGTAACCATTGCTATTTTATTGTTGATGCAATCAGCTCTTATCTGATTGACCCTTTTAATATGGAGAAAAATGGCATTGACGTTGTAGTTGTCAGCTCTCAAAAAGGCATGTGTATTGCTCCAGGCCTTTCTGTAGTCATGCTGAGTCCTAGAATTATCGAGGAACGTGTTAAAAAGAGCAAAGTTCAAAATTTATATTTTAACTTTAAAGAGTACCTCAAGAACTTCCAAAGGGGGCAAACTCCGTTTACTCCTTGCGTAGGTATTTGCCTGGAAATGAATAGAGCTCTTCACTTAATAGATGAAGAAGGAGAAACGGATTTTCTCAATCGGATTGGCGAAGTAGCAAAAGACTTTCGAAAAAGAGTACAGGTATTACCTGTAAAAATTCCTAAATTTCCTTTGAGTAATGCTGTTACTCCTATCATTTTTGATAAACCAATCGCTAAGAAAGTCTTTGAAGTATTGAAAGATCAATATGATATCTTTGTTAATCCCACGGGTGGAGCTCGTGAAAACTATGTGCTGCGGGTAGCTCATATCGGGGACACCACAGTAGAGGATAACAAGATGTTAATTCAAGTGATGGATAATGTCATTAAATCAATTCTTGAGGAAGAGGAATGAAAAAAGTTATTACCTATGGCACTTATGATTTATTTCACCAAGGCCATTATAATTTACTAAAACGAGCTAAAGCACTGGGCGATTATTTGATCGTTGGCATTACTTCGGATTATTTTGATAAATCTCGAGGTAAATTTAATGTTCACGACGATCTAATGACCCGGGTTGAAAATGTCAAAAAAACCGGCTTTGCTGATAAAATCGTTATCGAAGAATATGTGGGCCAAAAAATTGATGATATTCAAAAATACAATGTGGACATCTTTACTGTTGGTTCTGACTGGAAAGGCTACTTTGACTATCTGAATGAATACTGTAAAGTCATTTATTTAGAACGTACAGAAGGGATTTCCAGTACGAAAATCAGAAATGCTCATTGTATTCGCTTGGGTGTCATTGGTAATGAACGTATTTTAGACCGCTTTCTGGATGAAAGTAAATTTGTTAGTGGCATGGAGATTGCTGGCCAATTTGCCGAAAATGACGATATAGACTATATATATAAAGCTAAGAAAAGTGGAGATTTACTTCAATATTTTTCATTAGAGAATCTGTTTAAAAATATAGATGCTGTTTATATTAATGCTCCTCTTTCTCAGCGTTCTGATTTGATAGAGAAGGCATTGAAAGCAGGAAAACATGTTTTAACGGAATTCCCTTTTTGTCCAGATTATAACAAGGCGAAAGAACTACTTGATTTAGCACGAGAAAATAATCTTCTTCTCATGGAGGGCTTAAAGACTGCCTACTGTCCTGCATTTGGGAAACTGATAGCGTTAGTGAAAAGTGGCCGGATTGGGAAAGTTTTAAGTGTAGAGGCTAATTTTACGCAAATCCTTGGTAAAGAGTTGGAAAATCAGATCCGTATTGCTGGTGGCAGCATGTTGTCTTTAGGTGCTTATCCTCTTTTGGCTATTTTTAAATTACTCGGTTATGATTATAAAAAAATCGATTTCATTAGTCATCAGGAAAATGGTGTAGATACAATGACACGGATGAATTTTGTGTATGACCATGCAATGGCATCTGCATTGGTGGCTATCAATGCGAAAGCAGAAGGAGATTTGGTCATTTCTGGTACAAAAGGATATGTATATGTGCCAGCTCCCTGGTGGAAAACGGAGTATTATGAACTTCGCTATGAAGATATAAATAAAAATAGCAAGTTCTTCTATAAGTTTGAAGGGGAAGGATTGCGATATGAAATAGTTGAGTTTATCAAAAATATAAAAGAAAAAGAAAATCTGTACCTTGCTGAAGATGACATTTTAGCAGAGAGCAAGGTATTGCAAGTATTTCAAAATAAAAATTTAACTAGTTACTTTTAAGGGATGCTATGAAATGAAACAATTAACTTTGAGAGAGATTCAATTAGAAGAATTGAACCTTTTATCCTATTTTGACGAATTTTGCAAAAAAAATGAGCTAAAATATTCTCTCGTATATGGAACTTTGATTGGAGCAGCTCGCCATAAAGGCTTCATTCCTTGGGATGATGATATTGACGTAGCTATGCCACGACCTGATTATGAAAAATTAGTGACGTTGCATAGTTCTTTTAACCATGGAGCAATAGAATTAATTGCTGATGATTTAAACCATAGTCTAGACGCAACTTATGCTGCGGTTATTAATCGGGATATTCCTTGTAAAAATACGTATAGTATGACAAAAAGGAGTCAGTATTTGTGGATAGATGTATTTCCTGTAGATGGATTTACGGAAGACATTTCTAAAATGAAAAAAATCTACAATCAATCACAAAAATTACAAAAAATAGTAACTTTAGCATCTGCTAGATTATTTAAAGGAAAGACTGTAGCACATGTGTTGGGAAAATTATTTATTGTCCCGTTATGTCGCCTGTATGGAATTAATCGTTGTATAAAGAAAATGGATGCTTTAGCTAAAACTTATCCTTATGAAGATGCTAAATATGTAGGTGTCATTGCTTGGGGAGAAGGAGTTAAAGAAAAATTATTAAAAAGTGATTTTGAAAGAATGACAATAATAGAGTTTGAAGGCAAACAGTTTTCTGTTATGTCGTGCTGGAAACAATATCTTAAGAATATGTATACAGACTATACTAAATTGCCGCCAGTAGAAATGAGAGTAGGACATAATATTATTGCTTATAAAAAATTGTAAAGGATTGATTTAGAAATGATAGGCATTTATTGCACTACAATTTATCATTTGTTGGTGGCAATTTCCCTAACTCAAAACGATTTTAAAAATCAAGAAGTAATCTTATTTGTTTCCCCTCATTTTGTTGATAATAAGAAAATCATAAATAATTTAAATAGTAATATAGGGAAAAAATTGTTTAAAAAAATTGTAATACTAAATGACTATTTTGGAACAAAAAGATATGCTATCGAACGTAAAATCAGATTCTTTTTCTTTTATAGAAAGGCTATAGATTTATGTAAAAAGTATACTTTTAAAAAATTTATTTTTTTTCCAGGGAATCTTATTATTGCCAGCTTGTTTGCGAAATATATTTCTAAATATAGTCATGATTGTGAGTTTGGATTTGGCGATGATGGATTAGCTAGTTATATTAATCACGATGAATATACGATGCTAAGCGAAAGTCAGAATCAAATATCTAATTTGCTCAATTATAATCAATATCTACAAATGTATAAAACTTTATATGTTATGGAACCGGATTTAGTAGTAGATAACAAAAAATTTATTCTAAAACATATCAATCACCCTGATTTAAAAAACAACGGATTTAAAGAATTAATAAAGAAGATATTTACTAAAGGTATGATACCTAAATGTGATATTCTATATTTACAACAGCCTTTTATTTATGATTCTAAAAAATTAGCATGCTTTGAGGATACACAGACTAAATCTATTAGTAAGATATGTAATATTTGCAAAGATAAAAAATTATATATAAAAATTCATCCTAGAACTCCTAAAAGTTATAGCATACCTTCCAAAGTATTAAAAGTTAATGGAACGGATATTTTTGAAGCCTCTATATCCTCAGATATTAATGATACTGTATTGATAACATTATTTTCAACAGCAGCATTTACTCCATTTATGTTTTGGGGTTATACGCCCAAAATAATTTTATTATATCAGATTGCTAATCAATCAATAAATTCTAGTAGATTAAATAAATTTATAAAAAAATTTAAAATAGTTTATAGTCGATATGGTGGTAGAATATATGAACCTAATAATTGGAATCAATTGGAAAAATATCTTAAAGTGTTGTAAGAAGGGAGACCAGCTATGAAAAGTCAAGTATAGATTAGCAGAAAATTATCTTTTTGTCTGTGGCTGTAAAAAGGGTAACTCTAATAGAACCCCCTTACGGGTGTTTTTTAAAATCTACTATGGTCTCGGGTTAGAACTTACTCGAGATTGAATGCCACATCATCCGTCAGCATCTTAAAGATGACCCTGACGAGCTTGCCGGCACAATGCCCTAAGGCATTGTAGTGAGTCCGGCCTTCGGCCATCTTGGCGTCATAGTCATAGTAAGCCTTGAAGGTCTTGTTATTCTTTGTTACGTTGTGAGCTGCATTGACCAATGCCTACCGGAGAGTTCGGGATCCACGCTTGGACATCCTTGAGTGGTGAGCATTGAAATTGCCGGACTGATACACCAAAGGGTCCAGTCCAACAAATGCAAGCAGTTGACAGGGCTTGGAGAAGCGATGGATATCGCCAATCTCGCCCAGAATCATCCCACTATTGATGTATCCAATGCCGGGAATGGTCATAATAACGGAATCAAGTCCCAGCATAATTTCGTTCATCTGGGATTCGATATCTTTGATCTGCCTATCCAGTAACTCAATCTGCTCTACAGTCTGTGTTACTTATAAGGATAGGGCTTTGTCGCTAGGACCGACAGACTTCTGTGCCAGAATCCTTAATTCTTTGGCCTGCCCTTTATGGAAGTGCAACTTCAAGCAGACGCGCCAGATGGGTCAGATGCATAGAAGCCCGTCCGTTCAGGCGAAGGAGCCTCTTTCAGAAGAGAGCATAAACGGCCTTCTGATGAAGTCCGGATTTGAAGAAGTATTGGAGCTCTGGAAAGACACGGTCCATGTAAGCCGTGAGCTGTATCTTCAGTCGAGTGCGTTCCTTGATGTTCTTCTGCCGGAAACGGCCGAGACTCTTCAAGTGCATGAGGTCAATATCCTCCTGCGAGATGAGTCGGTGAGGCTGTGTAATGAGTGTCTTGGCGATGACAAGCGTATCCACCTTATTGGTCTTTCGGATGTTGTTCTTACGCATCGAGAAAGTCTGGATGAGGTTGATGACGCAGACCTGGTAGCGCCTGGACACAAGAAATTCCACCAGGTTATCTGCATAGTGTACCGTCGATTCAATACCAATGATGAGGCTGCCCTGCTCGTATGGTGCGAGCGTAGAGAGCAGCTTACAGAAGCCATCATTGTCATTCGTAAATTTGAACGGCTTGACAAGTACTTCACCGTCTGCTGAAACAACAGAGGCAAAATGATTGAGTTTGGCAATATCGATGTCGACGTAGTACATGAAGAAAACCTCCTTCGGGGTTCCTGATACTGTGGCATCTACCAGCGATTATCATCGTAGACTTGATTGAAATAAGTACTTAAGAGAAGTTCTCCGGCACATCCAGCTAATAAACAATTCAGATAAAGGCAGCGGCAATATACTCCTATAAAGTAGCCAGAGCTACAGGAAACCATTAAAAGTCCCACAGTATCTGAATGTATTGAACCACAGAATAAAAAGAAAGGAAATATGAGATTTTGCTTCTGTAATCATCATACAAGAATATATGGAATTTGACGTTATTGATTATATTAAAAAAGAATGGAAAATTACACTTGTTATTATGATCTTAATTAATGTCGTTGCAACATTTGTATTGTTTAAAGCACAAAAATCTGATTTTCAAAGTAAAATAACTATTAAATTACCCCAATATATTTTTACCAATCCAGATACACAGACTATAATTTATCTTGGAGAGAATTATGTTGCAAACGAAGTTGGAATTAAAAATTATGGCGTAAAATTTAAAGGAAATACAAATCCAGGAACAACAATTATTAATTTTACTGTAACGGGTCAGGATAAAGAAAGAGTTCTTGCTTTTACTCAGAAAGTTAAACCTAAATTACTTGAAGAAATTAACCAATTAATGCAAGAACGCTTCGCTTATGAGTGGCAATTGAAAAATGCACAAAGTGGGAATATTACTGATTATAATTCTATTTATGATAAGATTCATTTAGCAAGTGCAACTGATTTGACTGGCGACCAGGGTAATATTCAATATGCGCAACAAGGAAAATCAAAAAAAATGTTAACTATATTTTTGGGATCAATTATTTTCTCTGGTTGTATAAGTATGTTGCATTATCTTTTAACTTCTAAAGCTAAGGGACACCATAGTTATTAAACGTTGTTGGAGTAATGATTATATGGGAAAGAATAGCAATATAACTCTGATATGTACTGCAATAGCATACATTTTATTTGCTGTCTGCTGGGCAGCAAGTGTTGGAGAAAAGGCAAATTGGCTTGGTCTGCTTATTTTAGAGATTTGGGCAATTGTTGTTTTTTTTCATTTTCCTATGTTTTATTTGCGTTATCCCTTTGTTATTTTTACTGCTGTTACCAACATTTTAGGCGTTTTAATTATTGAGCGGACAAGTCTTTTTTTACCAGAATTGAATACATACGGTTATTCCAAACATTCCCTATTCTATTTAGTTTTTACCTGGTTTTTAGTTTTATCATCCATTTATATATTAGAATTTTTTTTACCTTCAAGTGAATCTGTTATTTTTAAGAAAGAAACCTCATTGAACTTAAAAATACGAAATATTGGTGTTCCGATATTTTCAATTGTTGGGATTGTCTTTACTGGATTTTTTTTACTGCAATTTTTATCTGTATTTTTCCATCCTTTCTTTTTAGAGCAGATGGATCGTTTTTTGTATGCTGAAAAATATATTTCACCATTGCAGGGGAAATTGATTGGATATTTTACATACATTCTTCCAGCCATAGTTGCAGGTATTTTTCATTCAAACTATCGTAAGATGAGTTTGAGAGCATTGATAGTATTTGCTGTTTACAAATTTTGGACAGGCGAAAAATTTGGTGCTTTTTTTCTAGTATTTTGCTATATATTTACTATTATCAGTTATTTAAAGCAAAATTTAGATTTAAAATCAACAATCAAATATCTTACTAGAGCGTTATTGGTTTTATTCCTATTAACAGGAGTTATTTTTGGGCATCGTATCCTCTTATATCATTCAACTGTCAGCCAGAATAAAAATTATCTGATTCAGCGGATTGCGCAAAATGGTCAATTGTGGTGGGCCATGTATGATTTAAGCAATGCCTCAAATCTTGATACTTACGAATTAAATGATGAATTAGATATGTTTTTTACACTTAACAATAAGCCTACTTATAAATCTGGAATTTATAAGATCATGGAAAAAACAACGCCATTAGATTTGTTTTGGAATAAAATTAATAGTAACAGCCGGTATGCCGATTCTACATTTGCATCAATATATTATTATTTCAAAGAACCAGGATTGATGATTTCGGCGATTCTTTTTGGCATATTATTTTGGGGACTTACAAGATATTTTTTAGCAGCATATTCTTATATGCATATTCCAGAATTAATCATAAGCGGAAAAATGATGGTAATAATGAACACGGTTCTGACACAATCTGATTTTTATATGATTTTCTCTTATCAAACGATGATCTGTATTTTTTTAATGTTTTTCTTGGGGATATGCAGGTCATATCTTGCTAGAAAAAATGCATTGGGGTAATTATGGGGACTCAAAGTAATTCTATATCTACATCCGGATTTTTAAAATCCATATTAAAATTCTCTGTATCTTCTTGGATTAATTTTTTTATCGGTATTGCTTCAGTAGTTATTACAACGAGACTTTTTACACCGGAAATTTATGGTACATTGAATATATTTAATACAGCAAGTACCTTCTTGGCTAGTTTTGCCTGTCTTGGGCTTGATGGGGCGATGCTACGGTTCTTTAATGAACCGCCAGTCGGGTGGGATAAAAAACAAGTATTTACAAAATGCTTGTTCTACTCTGTATTATTTTTGTTGATCCTTACTTGTTTTTCTTCTGCTTTCTATTATAGAAAGATTTCCCTTACATTATTTAATAGGGTAAGCCTATTTTTTACAGTTTTGTTATCAATGAATGCATTATCTATGGTGGTATTGAACAATTATTATTCTCAATATTATCGGCTTGATAACGATTCTTTGCATTATACTATCCAAACAGTACTGGTTCAATTTTTTTCTAAACTATTTGTGGTAGCAGCAGCATTACTTTCTCCAACAACTGATACGGTATTGCTATTTAATACGTCTGGCCTTTTTGTGCTTATGGTCGTTTATTCGTTTGTCCAAAAAAAGTCAATTTGGCCAGGCCATTTTCATTGGAGCAATCAAGGGTTTGGCGAGGTCTTTCGATATGGGTTATGGGGATGGCCATTATCCATGGCGTTTTCTGCCAGCAGTTTTTTGATTCCTTTTATTATTAAAATCCGTACAGATAGTTACTCTCTAGGTATATTTGCTTCTACAGGTTTTTTTGTTACTGCTTTTAATGTAGTACAAAGTGGTTTTCGTACTTACTGGGCTGCTTTTATGTATGCGCATTACAAAACAGAGCAAAAACGTATCATTCAAGTTCATGATTACATCATTATTTTTGTCATAGCTCTATTAAGTGGTTTTTTGATATTCCAGCATGTGGCATATTTATTTATTGGTAAGGCATTCCAAAGTAGCCGTCTTTTCTTTTCGTTGGTGTTGCTTGATCCCTTAATTATTTTATTAGAACAAACGACAAATTATGGTATGGCATTAGCTAAAAGAAATCGTGAAATGACTGCTATTTATCTTTTAGCGATTGCCTTATATTTAATATTGGCTTATACATTGATTCCTCTTTGTGGATTGCCTGGTGTCGCAATGGCAGCTGCTATAGCTTCTGTTATTCGTTTCACTTTAGCTACATGGCGGGGACAGCACTATTATAAAAGTATTAAAAATATTAAAAAGACTGCAATTGGCGTGGTACTGCTTCTTGTACTTGGCATTTCAAATTATATCTTTAACGATCACTATTACTATGAATTGCTAGTTATATTTTGCATTTGGATTATTATGTTTTTATGTTTTAAGGAAACATTTCGTGATATGATTAGATTCGTTAAAACAACTACTTCTCGTTTGAAAGCAGAAAAATAAAAGAGGGATAGGCATGGAGAAACTCATTTTAATAGGGGCTGGCGGGTATGCCAAATCCATATTAGATTCGATTGATTATTACAATTACCAGGTTGTTGGTTTTATCGATGAAATTTCTAATGAAAAAGATCATTTAGGATATCCGATTCTCGGCAGATCTTTAAATGATTTAGACGATATGCATCAGTATTTTTATTTCATATCAATTGGGAATAATGAAAAACGAAGTATTTGGTATAAACGATTGATTGACAATAAATTACGTTTGATAAATGTTGTGGATCGTAGTGCTATCATTTCACCTCGGGCTGAAATAGGTAACGGCTGTTTTGTAGGTAAGCTAACAATTGTCAATAGTAAGGCCGTGATTGGTAATGATTGTATTGTCAATACAAGAGCGTTGGTCGAGCATGGCTGTACTGTTCATGATCATGTTAATCTTTCAACAAATTCTGTAATTAATGGGGATGTCGTAGTCGGAGAAGGCAGTTTTGTAGGAAGCTGCAGTGTTACCATTGGTCAATTACATATTGGTCAATGGTCAACGATTGGAGCCGGGTCAGTGGTTATTCGCGATGTTGGTGACGGCATAACGGTGGCAGGTGTACCGGCTAAAACTATCAAGAAGGGGGCTATGTTAGGATGAAACATGTTTACATTGTGGCAGAAATAGGGTGCAATCATAATGGAAGTAAGGAACTTGCTCGAATCATGGTTGAAAAAGCAAAAGAATGTGGTGTGGATGCAGTTAAGTTTCAAACTTTTAAAGCGGATGCTTTAATTTCTCGTTATGCTCCTAAAGCAGAGTATCAGAAAGTAACAACTGGTACAGCAGATAGCCAACTTGAAATGACCCGGAAACTTGAATTAGCACCTGCTGACTACTTAGAATTAAAAAAATATGCAGAAAGTTTAGGGTTGGAAGTATTTTCTACGGCGTTTGATATGCCATCCATTAAATTTTTGGAGGAAAATAATCAACATGTTTGGAAGATTCCTTCAGGGGAAATTACAAATTTACCTTATTTGGAGGAAATTGGTTCTTTCCAATGTCCAGATAAAAAAATCCTGTTATCTACAGGTATGGCCAATTTGGATGAAATTCAACAAAGCTTAGACATCTTAGAAAAAGCGGGTACTAAAGCAGATGAAATTACAATTTTACATTGTAACACTGAGTATCCTACACCAGATAAAGATGTAAATATTTTAGCTATTGAGGATATAAAAAAACATTTTCCAGGGTATAAAGTGGGATTTTCTGACCATTCCGTAGGTTATATTGCGGCTGTTGGTGCTTCTATTCTTGGCATCACAATGATTGAAAAACATTTTACTCTGAATAAGGATTTCCCTGGGCCTGATCACAAAGCTTCTGCTACGCCTGAAGAACTTAAAGCATTGTGTCATAATGTACGCAGAATGGAACTGTTGGCTGGAGAAGGGAAAAAAATCGTAACAGAGTCTGAACGTAAAAATAAAATTGTAGCTAGAAAATCTATTGTTGCGAGCCATATAATTAAAAAAGGTGAATTATTTACAATGGATAATTTAACATGTAAACGCCCAGGAAATGGGATTAGTCCAATGGAATGGTATAAAATCTTAGGGAAAAAAGCAGAAAAAGATTTCAGTGAAGAACAGTTGATAGAAGCTTCAGGATTCAGATGGCAAGAATAAGTAAGGAGTTACATAATGAGAAAAATCGCAATTATACCAGCTAGGTCAGGATCTAAAGGGTTAAAGAATAAAAATATTATTGATCTTTGTGGCAAGCCTTTAATGGCTTATTCTATTGAAGCAGCAGTAAAAAGTAAAATATTTGATAAAATTATTGTTTCAACAGATTCAAGAGAATATGGTAGTATTGCTAAAAAATATGGGGCAGAAGTTATGTATCGGACGAAAGAACTTTCAAATGATACCGCAACAACCTTTGATGTTTTGAAAGATCTTTTAAATCGATTAGATACTGAATTCGATTATTTTGTCTTATTACAGCCCACTTCGCCAATGAGAACACATAAGCATATTTTAGAAGCAGTAAACAAGTTTGAGCTGAATTATCAAGCATTTGATTTTCTTGTTTCAGTTAAGGAAGCTGAGCATGCAGGGGTTTTGGTTAAACCAATTGAGAAAGACGAAAGTTTAAAACACTTTGATACGGATTTCTCTAATTATAAGCGACAAAGCTATAAAGCATATTCCCCTAATGGTGCTATTTTCATGGCAAAACCTGCAGCATATTTAAAGCAAAAACATTTTTTTGGTGCAAAAAGCCTGGCATACATGATGAATAAGCAAGATTCTATTGATATTGATGATGAACTAGATTATGAATTTGCTTGTTTCTGCATGAATAAAAAATGAAAGGAAGCAAGGATGAGTAAAACAAAAATTGCTTTTGTAACGGGTTCTCGGGCCGATTATGGCATTATGAGACATTATTTAGGAAAACTAAAAGAAGATGCATCAATTGATTTAGAACTGTTGGTAACAGGAGCATTGCTTGATTCAAGATTTGGCAAGCAAGTAAGTCTAATTGAAAATGATGGATTTCCTATTGGTGTAGAAATTTCTTTGCCTATAAATCCTTCTAGTAATGCTGGTGTCTTGCATACTATGGCAGTTGCGTTAGATAAATTTGGCGAATATTTCCAGAATCATTGCTATAACTTGCTTTTGGTTCTAGGAGATAGATATGAAATTCTACCTGTAGCATTGGCAGCAGCTATGCAACGTATCCCTATTCTACATATTCATGGGGGAGAAGCTACATTTGCTAATTATGATGAATTTATTCGTCATGCTATTACAAAAATGAGTTGGTTCCATTTTACGGCTACAGAAATATATCGAAAAAGAGTTATCCAGTTAGGAGAAGCACCTGAAAGAGTATTTAACTTAGGTGCTTTAGGGGCGGAAAATTGCCTGGAAATTAATGACGCCTTAGTACCTGAGACAGTAAAAAAAATGCCTTCAAAACAATATTTTGTTGTTTTATTTCATCCGGAAACGCTGACTGAGCGAAATCCGGTGGAGCAGGTTAATCAAATTCTGTTGGCGGTAAAAAAACATCCAGAATTTGAGTACGTTTTTCTTGGATCAAATGCTGATACACATGGTGATGAAATTCGTCAAGCTATTAAGAGTTTCGTAAGTGCAAATGATAATGCTAAGTATTTTGAAAATTTACCAACAGATGGTTATCATGCTCTGTTGAAGAATTCTATATGTTTATTAGGCAATTCTTCTTCTGGAATTATAGAAGCACCTAGCTTGGGCATTTATACTATCAATGTTGGTGATCGACAGAAAGGAAGAGTCAGAGGCAACAGCGTAATTGATGTTACTTGCGATACAGCTAGTATTCTTTCTGCAATGGATCAATTGACCATTAAACCTGAAGTAAATCCTTTGGAAAATCCTTATTATCAACCTAATACTGTAGAAAGATATTATAGAAAAACAAAAGATATCATCAAATTAACCCAAGAGGGAATTACAAAATTTCCTAAAGCTTTTTTTGATATCAACTTTAAAATTTAGTTGGTCTGTTACAGAATGAACTTGAATAGTTAACTAAAAAAACAAAAATCCATAGTGAAGTTTCATGTTAGAATGGTTTTGCGACAAATCCTCAACAAAGGGGCTGTGAAGAAATGAGAATTCATTTCTTCACAGCCCCTTCTTTTTTTATCTCTATGGCTCCCTCAACAAAATTTGAGGAGAAAAGAGCATACTTCCCCCTTTCCCCAAAAATCAGCTTTTTTAATTAAGCTGCCATATCCATATGTGCTTGCTGTTTCTTATGGTATTTGTATAAGTTAAAGCCAATAGAAACCAGGAAAACTTCCATTTTCACTGAATCCAGACCTCTTCGGACAATCCGATCATACTCCCGGTCATTTTTTATGACCCCGAAAGTACCTTCTGCCTGTATCGCACGATTCCGTCTCAGCAGGAATCCGCGGCTATCTGTCAGCCGTCCTTTAACCTCCTCATGGAATTTCGTGAGTTCCCGATTCAGGCTGATCCGTTTGTTACGCGGAGTCTTCTTGCATCGTTCTGCATAGGGACAACCGCTGCA
>NZ_JBNMIU010000013.1:0-43292 GCF_050873445.1 Acidaminococcus sp.
AATCCGGTGGTGATAGCTAAGGGGATCCACCTGTTCCCATGCCGAACACAGCAGTTAAGCCCTTATACGCCGAAAGTACTCGAGTGGAAACGCTCCGGGAGGATAGGGAGCTGCCGGTTAAGCCAGGAAGAGCATCGCATTTGCGGTGCTCTTCCTTTTTGCGTCTCTGGCCTTCCTTTTTTTGCTTCCTGCCGGTATACTGTAAGCGAATAAATATGGAATAGATATAGGAGGTACGATTGCATCATGTTACCAACAAATCAGAAAACCGTCATTGACGGCATCGTAAAAGAATTTGCCGGACTGGCGGCCCACCCCCGGAAATCCGGTCATGAAAGGGCGGTCAGCGATTATCTGGTGAAACGATTGCAGGAACTGGGTGCTGTGGTCTGCCAGGATGCAGTGAACAATGTGATTGCCGATGTGCCGGCTGCAGAGGGCTGTGAGAACGTGCCTCTGACTCTGCTCCAGGGCCATATGGATATGGTCTGTGTGGCCAGGCCTGGTGTGAAGTATGATCCCTTGAGAGATCCCATCAGGCTGGTACGGGAAGGGAATGTGCTCCATGCGGATGGCACCAGCCTGGGAGCTGACGATGGTATGGCGGCTGCCATTTTTTTCTATCTGCTGCAGCAGGATTTTTCCCATGGTCCTTTGCGTCTGATTTTTACAGTGGATGAGGAAGTGAATACTACTGGCGCTGCGAATCTGGATCCCAAATGGCTGCAAGATGCTGCGTATCTGATCAACTGCGACAGCGAAGCCCTGGATACCATCGTGGTGGCTTCTGCCGGCAGCCTCCACACGGATTTCAGCCGCAAAGTGACTGTTGAAGCCAATCCTTATGACGGTGCGCTCCAGATTTCTGCCAAAGGGTTCCTGGGAGGCCATTCCGGTGAGACCATCAACAGAGGCAAGAGCAATGCCCTGAAGGCCCTGACCCAGGCTCTGGAACGGCTGAACCGGGCAGGGATTCCCTATCGGCTGGTAGAAGCAGCCGGCGGGGCAGCTGCCAATGCCATCCCCAGCGAAGCCCATGCTCTGATTGTTCTGCCGAAGGCCCAGATCGCCAATGCTGAAAAACTGGTGGCTGAGGAAGAAAAAAGCCAGAAAGTCATTTACGGAATGGTGGAAACCACATTGCAGGTTATGGCTGAGGAAGCAGCTGCTCCGGCACAGGTCTGGTCCCGGGCTGATACGGAAGCTCTGATCAATCTGCTGCTGCTGCTCCATACGGGCGTCTTTGCCATGAACCAGAACCTTTCCACCCTGCCGGACCTGTCCGCCAACCTGGCTACCCTGCAGCTGGAAAAGGATACGGTGCGGGTGGAGTATTTCCCCCGTTCTTCCTCCAATGAACGAATGGAGGAGTTTGCCCGGAACCTTCCGGTGTTCGCCCGTGTGACTGGGTTCCAGCTGCATCTGGGAGCGCCGTTCTCTGCCTGGAAGGAAAATCCGGAAAGCCATCTGCTGCCGGTGATCCGTAGGATCGATGAACAGGTACTGGGTACTTCACCCAAAGTGGAAGCCATCCATGGAGGTCTGGAAACGGGCCTTTTTTACGCTGTGGCTCCGCATCTGGATATTGTCAGCGTGGGACCGGATACCCACAACATCCACAGTGCCGACGAAAGTGTGGAGCTGGACAGCTGCGCCCGGCTGGCTGCCATCATCGCCGGGACCCTGACGGAATTGACGAAGCTTTGATACATGAAAAATTGAATGAAAAATTTTTCAAAGGGAGTGCTGTCCAGGCAGTATTCCCTTTTTCTTATACCCGTTATCACAAAAAAGCAGTTTACATTTTTGAAAAATAGCGTATACTATTACGTGATAACAGGCCAAATTTTGAATTTTCATTCTTTGAGAGGGGATGTGGAACACATGACAGGTTTACCTTTGATTTTTGCTTTTATTATTGCTATCATTGTCATGATTGTCGCAATTTCGAAATTCCGTATCCATCCTTTCCTGGCTATCCTGGCGGTTTCCGTGATTTTTGGCCTGCTCGGCGGAATCCCTCTGGTGAAGCATGGAAAGGTCCTGGGTATTGCTGATGTGGTCAGCGCCGGATTTGCCGGCACCTTTACCAGCATCGGCATCGTCATCATCATGGGGGCTTTGATCGGCACCCTGCTGGAAAAGACCGGTGCGGCCCTGAAAATGGCCGACTGCGTGGTCCGGCTGGTGGGGAAGAACAATACCAGCCTGGCAGTACTCATCATGGGCTGGATCGTTTCCATCCCCGTGTTCTGTGACAGCGGGTTCGTTATCCTGAACCCCATCCGGAAAGCATTGGTACGGCGGACCCATTGCTCGGCAGTAGCCACTGCAGTAACGATGTCCATGGGCCTGTACATTGCCCACTGCTTCATTCCGCCGACCCCCGGCCCTATTGCAGCAGCCAACACCATTTATGAAGGGATGGGCCTGGAACCCAACCTGATCCTGGTCATCGGTCTGGGCGCCGCTTCTTCCATCCTGCCCATGATTGCCGCCTACTTCTATGCCAACTACATCGGCACCAAAGTGCAATCCAAGGAAGAAAAAGCAGAAGCCACGGAACCGGCTGGAACCCAGCAGACCTATGAAGATCTGATCAAGAGCTACGGTCAGCTGCCCAGTGCGTTCATGAGCTTCGCTCCCATTGTGGTCCCCATCATCCTCATGGGCCTGTCCAGTGCCATGGCCATGGCCGGGAACCAGAGTGACATCATCAAATTCCTGGGGACTCCTATCATCGCCATCAGCGTGGGCGTCATCCTGGGCATCCTGGTATTGATGCAGAGCAATGTGGAAGACAAGATGAAGGCGTTCTACCAGATTACCGATGATACCCTGAAAGTGGTTGGCCCCATCCTGTTCATCACTGCTGCTGGCGGCGTACTGGGCAAGGTCATCGCTTCCACCAGCATGGTAGCCTTCATCAAGGCCAATTCCAACACCCTGGCCAGCCTGGGCATCTTCTTCCCGTTCCTGCTGTCGGCCATCCTGAAGACTGCACAGGGGTCTTCCACGGTGGCCATTACCACCACAGCCGGGATCATGGCACCTTTGATGGGCACTCTGGGACTGGGTACCCCCATGCTGGCAGCCATTACCGTCATTGCCATCGGCGCCGGTGCCATGACGGTATCCCATGCCAACGACTCCTATTTCTGGGTTGTCACCAACTTCGGGGATATGGAAGTACAGGATGGGTACAAGGCACAGACCCTGGGGACTCTGGTCACCGGTATCGCTGCTATGATCAATGTGTACATCCTGTATCTGATCTTTGGCTGATTCCATCCAAAGGATCAAGGGGTTGTGAAAAGCATTTTTTCACAGCCCCTTTTTGTATGGTATGAAACAATAAAACCGAAAAAAATATCCCCCATCGGTGCTATGATATATTGCCGAATGGGGGAAAATCGTTTATAATAGGGAAAGACTGCAGGTGAATATTTTTTGGTTACAGTAGTCACCTGGAATGACACCCTATTTCTTATTTTCCCACGATCCGTTTTCCCTGCGCAGGGGACCGGATACGGAGCGGTAAGATACAAGAGCAATATGCTTAGATTAAATACACGGGCATTGAGGGGCCTGTGGGTAGGAGAGGTTACGATGAGTGAATTATTACGCGTGGAAGGATTAAAAGTTGCCGTCGAAGGTAAAGAAATCCTGAAAGGCCTGGATCTGGTCATCAACAAAGGGGAGACCCATGTGATCATGGGCTCCAATGGGGCCGGCAAATCCACCCTGTTCAATACCATTATGGGCAACCCCAAATATGTAGTGACCGAAGGCCATATTTATTTTGAGGGAAAAGACATCACCCATGCACCGGTGAACGAAAGGGCCAAAGCAGGAATCTTCATGGCCTTCCAGGCTCCTATCTCCGTCCAGGGTATCTCGGTAGAAAACTTCATCCGCAATGCCAAGGGCACCATTACCGGTGAAAAACAGCGGATCATGCCCTTCCGGAGAGCCCTGCACAAGGAAATGGATGCACTGTCCATGGACAGAAGCTATGCGGAACGGTATGTCAATGACGGGTTTTCCGGCGGCGAACGGAAAAAGAACGAAATCCTGCAAATGTGCATGCTGGAACCGAAACTGACCATGCTGGATGAAATCGACTCCGGCCTGGATGTGGATGCGGTACGGATCGTATCTGAAGCCGTGAACCAGTACCATGATGAAAACAACTCCCTGCTGATCATCACCCATCACAGTGAGATCCTGCAAAAGCTGCATCCGGATGTGGTCCATGTGCTGATCAACGGCCGGATCGTGAAGACCGGGGAAGCTTCCCTGATCCAGGAAATCGAAGCCAACGGCTACGACGCTTATAAGAAATAACAGGGCGGTGAGCGATATGACGGAAGAAAAGAAAGCAGAATTCGCCCGGGAAACCCAAGCGGACGAAAAAAAGCTGCAGAGTGAACGGCAGAAGATCGACGCCCTGACCGACTTCAACAATATGTACGACTTCAAGAAGGATTCCAACCACGAATTCAAGACGAATGCCGGGCTGACTCCGGACGTGGTACGGGAGATCTCTGCCAAGAAAAATGAACCGAAATGGATGCTGGATGCCCGTCTGAAGGCCCTGGACATCTATTATCAGATGCCGTACCCGGTATGGGGGCCGGACATCAGCGGCCTGGACATGGACAACATCGTTACGTACGTACGGCCCAATGCCCGCATGAGTGCCAGCTGGGACGATCTGCCGGACGACATCAAAGATACCTTTGACCGTCTGGGGATCCCTGAAGCAGAAAAGACTTCTCTGGCCGGTGTGGGTGCCCAGTATGACTCCGAAGTGGTGTATCACAGCATCCAGGACGAACTGACCAAACAGGGTGTCATCTATACGGATTTTGATACTGCTGTAAAGAAATATGAAGACATCGTGCGGGAGCATTTCATGAAACTGATCCCGCCCACAGACCACAAATTTGCGGCCCTGCACGGGGCTGTATGGTCCGGCGGTTCTTTCGTATACGTACCGGAAGGGGTGGATGTGTCCATTCCTCTGCAGAGCTATTTCCGGCTGAATGCTCCGGGTGCCGGGCAATTTGAACATACCATGATCATCGTGGAAAAAGGAGCCAAGGTGCACTTCATCGAAGGCTGTTCCGCTCCGAAATACAACGTGGCCAACCTGCACGCCGGTGCCGTGGAACTGTTTATCGGAGACGATGCAACCCTGACCTATTCCACCATTGAAAACTGGTCCAAGAACATGTACAACATGAACACCAAACGGGCCATCGTAGGCAAGAACGGCACCATCAACTGGGTGACCGGTTCCTTCGGGTCCCATACTTCCTGCCTGTATCCCATGAGCATCCTGAACGGGGAAGGGGCCCACTGCGAATTCACGGGTGTCACCTTCGCCGGTAAGGGTCAATACCTGGATACCGGGTCCAAAGTGGTGCACAATGCTCCCCATACCACCAGCAACATCAACTCCAAGTCCATTTCCAAGGACGGCGGTGTGTGCATTTACCGGGGCAGTGTGGTGATCAACGAATGTGCCGAAGGGTCTAAATCCAATGTAAGCTGTGAATCTCTGATGCTGGATGAACAGTCCCAGTCGGATACAATCCCGGCCATCGTGATCAAGAATGACAACGTGGACCTGGGCCATGAAGCCAAAATCGGCCGGATTTCCGATGAAGCCATCTTCTATCTGATGAGCCGCGGGCTCAGTGAGGACGAGGCACGGGCCATGCTGGTCCGCGGATTCGTGGATCCTGTTTCCAAGGCCCTGCCGCTGGAATATGCCGTAGAAATGAACAATCTGATCAATCTGGAACTGAAAGGTTCCATGTAAGAGGGAGGCGGAGAACATGAGCAAAGAACAATTCAACGAACTGCCGCGTCCCACCTTCCGCTGGATGAAAGTGAACCATCTGGAGCTGGACCAGGAACCGGTACAGGAATTGAAGCCGGTGGAACTGGTCATCCGCAAAGAAGGCCAGGTGGAAGCTGAACCGTATCAAGGAAATGCCCTGCCTGATCTGGGTGATTTTCAGGGAGCCAGCAAAGAATCCCTGGAACTGGCCCTGAAGGGCGGCAATGCAAGCTGCGCCGTAACGGTTCCGGAAGGGGCAGAAGCCTCTGTCTGGATTACCTATACGGTGAGTGAAACCGTTCCCAAGCTGGTGGGTCAATTGAAAGTGACCGCCGGCAAGGGCAGCAAAGTACAGGTGTACGAGTTGTTCGACGGGGATGCGGAAAACGGCCTGGTGGATCTGCTGCAGTACGTGGACGCCGGGGAAGGCGCTCAGGTGCAGATCAGCAAGGTGCAGGTCCATGGCGACCGGGTGCGGCACATCGATGCCCGGCTCGTCCGGGAAGGAAAAGAAGCCAGTGTGAAATTCGTCAGCGCTGAAGTGGGCGGCCGACAGAATGTGGTGAATGTGGTGGCCAAACTGGATCACGATGAAGCCGAATTCGACAGTGCTTCCATGTACCTGGGCGATAAGGACCAGCTGTTCGATTATTCCTACCTGGTTCCCACCAGGGGCTGCAAGACCGGGACTAATATTCTGACCACCGGGGCTCTGATGGGCACCAGCAAGAAGTACTTCCGGGGTACGATCGACTTTCTCCGGGGCGGCAAGAAGGCCGTGGGGGATGAATCCGATGTGTGCCTGCTGTTGAATAAAGGTGTACACTCCATTTCTGTTCCGCTGCTGTTGTGCAAGGAAGATGATGTGGTGGGGAACCATGCTTCCAGTTCCGGTCAGATCGACAAGGATATGCTGTTTTATCTGATGAGCCGTGGCTTCGATGAAGCGGGTGCACAGCTGATCATCGTGGAAAGCAACATCCGGCCGGTCATCGACCGGCTGGGTGACAGTGAATTAGAAGACAAGGCCCTCCAGGCTGTACGCAGCAAGATGCAGCAGGGAAGCCGGAAAGGAAACTGATGGCTATGTTGAAGGATATTCGCAGTGATTTTCCGATTTTGAAAAAAGTCCATAATGGGCATCCGCTGGTGTATTTCGACAACGCTGCCACTACCCAGAAGCCTTATCAGGTCATCGCTGCCATGGTGGACTTCCTGGAACATCATAACGGCAATCCCCATCGGGGGGCCCATGTGCTGTCCATCGAAGCCGGCCAGGTATACGATGAGGCACGGGAAGCTGTCCGGAAATTCATCAACGCCAAACACTTCGAAGAAGTGATCTTTGTACGGAACTCCACAGAAGGCCTGAACCTGATCGCCCGCAGCTATGGGGAGACCCATCTGCATAAGGGCGACAAAGTGGTGATCCCCATTTCGGAACACCATTCCAACCTGGTGCCCTGGCAGAGAGCCTGCCAGAAGACTGGGGCTGAACTGGTCTATATGTATCTGGACGCAACCGGTCACTTTACGGACGAAGATCTGGCCAAGATCGATGAGCGGACCAAAATTGTTTCTTTTGCTGCTGTCAGCAATGTACTGGGCATGAAACGGCCGGTACGGGAAATCGTGGACCGGGCTCACAAAGTGGGAGCCATTGCCATCGTGGATGGGGCTCAGTCCGTCCCTCATATGAAAACGGATGTGCAGGCACTGGACTGCGACTTTTTCGTATTCTCCGGACACAAGATGATGGGCTCCACCGGCACCGGTGTGGTGTACGGCAAAAAGGCACTGCTGGAGGAAATGGAACCGTTCCTGCTGGGCGGCGATATGATCGAATACGTCCAGGAACAGACCACCACCTTCAACGAACTGCCCTATAAGTTTGAAGCCGGTTCCCAGAATGTGGAAGGAGCTGTGGCCCTGCATGCAGCAATCGATTATCTGGAAGCCATCGGTATGGATCATGTGGAAAAGCATGAGGAAGAGCTGACGAAGCGCTGCCTGGAAGGCATGCTGAAACTGCCTCATATCCATATCCTGGGATCTACGGATGTAACGGAAAAGACTGGGGTCATCTCCTTTACCATCGACGGGGTCCATCCCCATGATGCAGCCACCATCCTGGACAGCTACGGCATCGCCATCCGCAGCGGCCATCACTGTGCCCAGCCTCTGGGAGCTCATCTCCAGGTGGAAGCTTCCAACCGGGCCAGCTTCTATATCTACAACACCTTGGAAGAAGTGGATTACTTCCTGTCCAAGCTGCCGGAAGTCCGGAAAGTCATGGGCTTCAAAGACTGATGCAAAAGGGGAGTTTTTGATGGAAGATATGAATCAGCTGTATTCGGATATTATCCTGGAGCACAACCAGGATCAGGCCAATAAGCACGAACTGGAACCCCACAATCTGCAGGAACATGGCCACAACCCCAGCTGCGGGGATGATATCACCCTGCAGGCGGATATCCAGGGCGGCATGATCAAGGATGCGGCCTATACAGGCCATGGCTGTGCCATCAGCCAGGCTTCCACGGATATCATGATCGACCTGATCAAGGGCAAGAGCGTGAAGGAAGCCCTGCGTCTGGTGAACCTGTTCCTGGCCATGATCAAGAGGGAAGAAACCGATGACAGCAAATTGGAAGAACTGGACGACGCCATCGCTTTGAAGAACATCTCCAATATGCCGGCCCGGGTAAAATGTGCGGTCCTGGCCTGGCATACCCTGAAAGATGCCCTGGAAGAACAGGAAAAAGAATAAATTGACTGCTGAAAAGCGACTGCTACCTGGAGTGGCAGCCGCTTTTTTCTAGCTTTTTCCCGCGTCGTGTAGTATAATCTACCCATAATGTCAAGAGAGAAATATAAGGAGGATGCAGAGGAATGCATAGTTTTAGTACGGAATTTGGAGGCCGGACCCTTACCATCGAGACCGGTAAGATTGCCAAACAGGCAAATGGTGCTGTTCTGGTCCGCTACGGTGAAACCGCTGTAGTGGTTGCGGTGACGGGTACCGATACCCCCAGAGAAGGAGTGGATTTCTTCCCGCTGACCGTGGATTTTGAAGAGAAGATGTATGCAGTGGGTAAGATCCCCGGAGGGTTCCTGCGCAGAGAAGGCAGACCGGCTGAAACGGCCATTTTGACTTCCCGTCTGATCGACCGTCCCATCCGCCCCATGTTCCCGGAAGGGTATCACAACGATGTGCAGATTGTGGCTACGGCCGTGTCTGTGGATCCTGACAACGCTCCGGATATTCCGGCTATGATCGGTGCTTCCTGCGCCCTGTCCATTTCCGATATCCCCTTCGAAGGGCCCATCGCCGGTGTGCGGGTAGGCCTGATCGACGGGCAGTTCATCGTGGAACCTAGGGTGGAACAGGCCAAGGTCAGCGAACTGAACCTGGTTGTGGCCGGTACCAAGGACGCCATCCTGATGGTGGAAGCCGGCGCCAAGGAAGTTTCTGAGGATGTGATGCTGGATGCCATCTGGTTCGCCCATGGGGAAATCAAGAAACTGGTAGAATTCCAGGAAAAGATCCAGGCGGAAGTGGGCAAACCCAAAATGGAAGTCCCTCTGTATACTCCGCCTGCGGAACTGGTGGCTGAAATCAAGGAATACGGCGAAGAAAAGCTGCGGGCTGCCCTGATGGATGCGGACAAACTGCATCGGGACAAGAACGTACAGCTGGTGAAGGAAGACATTGCCGCTCATTTTGCTGAAAAATATCCTGACAATGAAGTGGATGTAGCTTATATCACCCAAAAGCTGATCAAGGCTGTGGTACGGCATACCATTTCCGTGGATAAGATCCGTCCGGACGGCCGTGCCCTGGACGAAGTTCGGCCGATCAGCTGCGAAGTGGGCATGCTGGCCCGGCCCCATGGCTGCAGCCTGTTTACCCGTGGCCAGACTCAGGTGCTGAACTGCCTGGCCCTGGCTCCCCTGCGGGAAGCCCAGACTCTGGACGGTCTGGTGGAACAGACCAAACGCTACATCCATCATTATAACTTCCCGCCTTACTGCGTGGGCGAGACAAAGCCTCTGCGCAGCCCGGGCCGCCGGGAAATCGGCCATGGCGCCCTGGCTGAACGGGCTCTGCTGCCGGTGATCCCCAGCGAAGAAGAATTCCCGTATACCATCCGTCTGGTTTCCGAAGTCCTGGAATCCAATGGTTCTTCTTCCATGGCCAGCACCTGTGCCAGCACCCTGTCCCTGATGGATGCCGGTGTGCCCATCAAGGCTCCGGTTTCCGGCGTGGCCATGGGCCTGGTGAAAGAAGGGGAACACTATACTATCCTGACCGATATCCAGGGGCTGGAAGACGCACTGGGTGATATGGACTTCAAGGTAGCTGGTACTGCCAAGGGCATCACTGCCATGCAGATGGATATCAAAGTGGACGGGCTGACCAAGGACATCCTGCATGATGCCCTGCAGCAGGCTAAGAAGGGCCGTGCCTTCATCCTGGGCAAGATGCTGGAATGCATCCCTGAACCCCGGAAGCAGCTGAAGAAGTACGCTCCCAAGATCACCACCATCAAAGTGAACCCGGACAAGATCAAAGACATCATCGGACCTGGGGGCAAGGTGATCAAGAAAATCGTGGAAGATACCGGTGCCCAGATCGATATCAATGATGATGGCACTGTTTACATCGCTGCCGCCAACAGTGAATCTGCCGATGCAGCAATCAAGACCATCAAGGATATTACTGCGGAACCGGAAGTAGGCAAGATCTACACAGGCAAGGTGACCCGGATCATGAACTTCGGGGCTTTCGTAGAATTCATGCCTGGCCGGGAAGGCCTGGTCCATATTTCTCAACTGGCCAAGGAACGGGTGGCCAAAGTGGAAGACGTGGTCAATGTGGGCGATGAAATCGTGGTCAAACTGGTGGAAATCGACTCCAAAGGCCGTTTGAACCTGTCCCGGAAGGCATGCCTGAAATAACATATGTCAGTGGCTGGAGAAATCCGGCACTGCTGGTTCTCATGGAAAGGAGCTGTGAAAGATGTGTTTCACAGCTCCTTTTTCATGCTACAATAAAGACAATATCAGATAAAGTGAGGTACTTCCCGATGGGATTCTTTTTTAGAAAAACGAAAGTACAACTGATGGCACCGGTAACTGGAAGCCTGATTCCGCTGGAACAGGTAAAGGACCAAGCCTTTGCCCAGAAAATGCTGGGGGATGGAGTGGCCTTCCTGCCGGAAAAGGGGGAACTGGTGGCTCCCTGTGACGGGGTGGTCAGTTATGTGCCGGATACGGCCCATGCCATTGCGCTGACAGAAGGGCAT
Source organism: Acidaminococcus sp. (assembly GCF_050873445.1). GTDB lineage: Bacteria > Bacillota > Negativicutes > Acidaminococcales > Acidaminococcaceae > Acidaminococcus. The sequence goes on from NZ_JBNMIU010000013.1 coordinate 11,161, forward strand.
GGACTGGAAATCCTGCTCCACATCGGCCTCAATACGGTGGAACAGCAGGGACGGGGTTTCCAGGCCCGGGTGAAGACCGGGGACAGGGTGAAAGCCGGGCAGGTGCTGCTGAATTTCGATCTGGAAGCCTTGAAAGCCAGGGGCTGTGACCTTTCTACGCCTTTGGTCATCACCAACGGAGACAAGGTAGCTAAGCTGGAAAAAGGTGCCCAGGGGCCGGTTGCTGCCGGCAAGGATATGGGTCTTACAGTGACTCTGAACTGACGTCAGGAGGGAAAATCATGCACGTGAATGGCAGTGGCGGCAGCTTCATCGAGAACAATTACAACCTGGCGCCGGCGGTGGCCTGGGAACTGGGACTGCAGGTGTGCCGGGAGATGAAAGTGGATGTGGAAAAGCAGGATGATGCCGGGATGCTGCTGAACGGGTCCCTGCTTACGGGAGAAAAAAGTTTCCTGTTCGGCAGGCCCAAGCGGAAGGAAATCGTCTTTGCGGTACAGCCTCTGAAGGATGGCTGCACGGTGATCGTGGACATCCACAAGAAACGGATCGAAGTGTATAGCCTGAAACCCCAGAATCGGGAAACGGATCAGTTCGTGGCTCTGTTCGAGGAAAAAGTCCAGGCGTACCTGGAGCAGCGGAATTGTCCCAAGTGCAGGGCCGTGCTGCCGAAAAATGCGGTATTCTGTCCATTCTGCGGGGCGAAGGTGTAAAAAAAAGCTGTAAAGGAATGGAAATCCATTTCTTCACAGCTTTTTCTATCCGTAACCTATAAGCTTAGATGGCGCGGGTTACCTTGCCGGAACGTAAGCAGCGAGTGCACACGTTGATGCTCTTCACTTCACCGTCTACCACCGCTTTAACCTTTTGAACGTTAGGTTTCCAAGAACGTTTTACATGTCTATTGGAATGGCTGACGTTGTTACCGGACAGCTCACCTTTGTTGCAGATTTCACAGATGCATGCCATGGTCCCACCTCCTTCAAGTTATAAGGCAATGCTAATTTTTTAAAACCAATATAGCTATTTTAACACAAAAGAGTTTATAATTGCAAGTGGAAAACTACGAGAAAAGGAGAAATTCAACATGTGGTGGCAGGAACCAGTTACCAAACTCAAGGGCATCGGGCCTAAAAAGGCCCTGGAATTCGAAAACATCAACGTTGTGACCATCGGCGATCTGCTGAACCATTTTCCCCGGCAGGGATGCTATCTGGATTATTCCCATGTGAAGACCATTGCAGAACTGGCTACAGATGGTTCCATGCAGCTGTTCAAGGGATCCATCGTACGGCTGAACAACCGGCGGAGCATGCGGAACATGAAGTATGCCACCATCACGGTGGGGGACGGCACCGGTTTTGCGGAAATCGTCCTGTTCGGGGCCCAGACCTACATGACCAGGGTGTACCATACCGGGGATGAGGTGTTCGTCATCGGCAAGGTGAATCTGGGACGCACGGCCAAAAGCGTGACAGCGGCCAGCCTGTCCCATGTGAAGGATGAAAAGGCGGAAGCGCCTGGCATACTGCCCACCTATGCCCTGTCCGGCAGCCTGACCCAGAACAATGTGCGAAGCGCCGTGCGGCAGGCCCTGGGGCTGGCCCGGAAGGAACTGCCGGAATGTCTGCCGGAACCTCTCCTGCGTGCCAGGCATTTCCTGCCGCGTCTGGAAGCTCTGGAGAACATCCACTTCCCCAAAAGTCCGGAGCTTTTGGAAAAAGCACGGCAGCGGTTCATTTTTGAGGAACTGTTTTTCCTGCAGTGTGGTCTGCTCCACCACCGGGTGGAGATCAAAAGGGACAGCCGGGGCATCAAGATGGCCCGCAGCGGGAAGCTGGTGGACAGGGTGCGGAAGCAGCTGGGCTTTGCACTGACGGACAGTCAGAAAAAGGCCTGGCAGGAGATCGACGACGATATGCAGAACCCGGAACCCATGAACCGGCTGGTGCAGGGGGACGTGGGAAGCGGCAAGACGGCCCTGGCCATGCTGGCTCTGGCCAAGGCCGTGGAAAACGGATACCAGGGTTGTTTGATGGCGCCTACAGAAATCCTGGCAGAGCAGCATTATCAGGAAATGCAGAAAGTACTGGAACCGGCAGGTATCCGCACGGCACTTCTCACCGGCGGGCTTACGGTTAAACGGCGGCGGGAGGTGCTGGAAGGCCTGGCAGATGGTTCCATCCAGGCGGTAGTGGGAACCTATGCCCTGATCCAGGACGCGGTGGTGTTCCACTCCCTGGCTCTCGCCATCACCGATGAGCAGCACCGGTTCGGGGTGGCACAGCGGGCGAAACTGCAGGCCAAGAGCCAGTATGCTCCTCATGTGCTCATCATGACGGCTACGCCCATTCCCCGGACTCTGGCCCTGACTGTGTACGGGGATCTGGATGTGTCGCTGATGAAAGGCATGCCCCCGGGACGGAAGCCGGTGCAGACCCTGTGTTATACGGAAGATAAGCGGCCTGCTGTGTACAAAGGACTGATCCATCAGGTCCAGGAGGGACACCAGGCTTATGTGGTATGTCCCCTCATCGAAGAAAGCGAGGGGATGGATGCCAGGGCGGCATCCGATCTGTACGACGAACTGACCCACGGCTATCTGAAAGACATTCCCTGCGGGCTGCTCCACGGCCGGATGAAACCGGAAGAAAAGGATGCGGTGATGGAAAGCTTTGCCAAAAACGAGACAAAGGTGCTGATTACTACTACGGTGGTAGAAGTGGGTGTGAATGTGCCCAACGCCACGCTGATGATCATCGAAGGAGCGGACCGGTTCGGCTTGGCCCAGATGCACCAGCTGCGGGGCCGTGTAGGCCGGGGCAGCGCTCAGTCCTACTGTGTGCTGCTTACTTCTTCTACCAATCCGGTGACACTGGAAAGGCTGCAGATCATGCGCAGCTGCAGCGACGGGTTCCTGCTGGCGGAAAAAGATCTAGAGCTGCGGGGCGCCGGCCAGTTTTTCGGGCTGCGGCAGCATGGGCTGTCGGATCTGTACATCGCAGATATCCTGCGGGATACGGATACCCTGGTGGAAGCCCGGAAGGCGGCCCAATGGGCCATGAGCGATCCGCAGACTGCCAGAGAGGTGGAGCAGGCGGCAGCTACTACGCAGTTTGACGGCCGGTTTGAAAGAATCTTTCATGCGTAATTTTACAAAGGAATGTGTATCTATCGTTACACATTCCTTTTTGCTTTGCGAGAAAAGAGAAAATTTTCTGGCAAAAGCAGGAAAACAGGAGCTCTTTCCCGAAAAAGAGTACCATCGGATAAGAAAGGGCCGCTCCCTTTGCGGGGCATGCCTGAACAAAGAATACAGATCAAAGGGGGCTGTACGGTGAAAGAGTATACAGGCGATAAAATCAGAAACGTGGCAATCGTAGGGCACGGCGGTGCAGGGACCACTTCTCTGACAGAGGCTCTGCTGTATCGCAGTGGCGCCATCAGCCGGATGTGCAAAGTGGAAGACGGACAGACTACGACGGACTTTGAACCGGAAGAAATCAAACGGGGTGTCTCTGTGAGCGCTACCCTGGCTCCTGTAGAATGGCGGGATGTCAAGATCAACTTTATCGATACCCCGGGCTTTGCTGATTTTGTGGCGGAAGTGAAGGGTGCATTCCGTGCTGTGGACAGCGTGCTGATCGTAGTCAGCGCCACCAGCGGTGTGCAGATCGGGACGGAACAGTGCTGGAAACTGGCTGAAGAAGCTGGTCTGCCCCGTTTGATCTTCGTGAACAAGATGGACCGGGAAAATGCCGATTACGACAATATCCTGGATAACCTCCGGGCCAAGATCGGCAAACGGATCCTGCCCCTGGAACTGCCCCTGGGCAAGGAAGAAAGTTTCTGCGGCGTCATCGATGTCTTCAACCAGAAGGCCTATAAGGGCAACGGCAATGGTGCGGACGAGATCGAAGTGCCCGATGAGCTGAAGGATTGGGTGCAGGATGCCCATGACAAGATGGTGGAAGCTGCGGTAGAAGCCGACGATGACATCATGGAAAAATACCTGGAGGGAGAAAACATTTCTGACGAAGAAGTGATGAGCTGCCTGGTCAAAGGCATCCGGCAGGGGATCATCTTCCCGGTGCTGTGCGGCAGCGCCTTTAAGAACATCGGCCTGGGCCGGACTTTGTCCGCCATTGTGGACTATACCTTCCCGGCCGTACTGAACGAATACCATGTCAAGGATCTGAAGACCGGCGAAGTGGTGCGGCATGACTCCAACGCTCCCATGGCGGCTCTGGTGTTCAAGACCACATCCGATCCTTTTGTGGGCCGGATGAGCTTTGTGCGGGTGTTCTCCGGCATCATCAAGGCGGACAGCACCGTGTACAACTCCAGCCGGGATGAAGTGGAAAAAGTGGGTACCATCTGTACCCTGCGGGGCAAGAAGCAGATTCCCATGAAGGCCATTGTGGCCGGGGATATCGGGGTGGTTTCCCGTCTGCAGTTCACCATGACCGGCGATACCCTGAGCGACAAGAATGCACCGGTGCAGTTCGCACCCATCGAATATCCGCTGCCCATGTACAGCCGGGCCATCTCTCCCAGGAAGAAGGGGGACGAAGACAAGATCGCTTCGGCTCTGGGCAAACTGATGGACGAAGATCCCACCTTCATCGTCAGCCGGAACCCGGTGACCAAGGAAACCCTGATCAGCGGCATGGGGGATCAGCATCTGGAAATCCTCATGGAACGGATGAAACGGAAATTCGGTGTGGAAGCGGTATTGAGACCGCCCATGGTGGAATACCGGGAAACCATCCGGGGCTCTGCGGAAGTGGAAGGCAAGTACAAGAAACAGACAGGCGGCCATGGCCAGTACGGTGATGTGGTCATCCGGATGGAACCGCTGCCTCCGGGTTCCGGGTTCGTATTCGAAGACAAGATCTTCGGCGGCGCTGTGCCCCGGCAGTACATCCCGGCGGTGGAAAAGGGCATGAAGGAATCCATGGAACATGGTATTCTGGCCGGGTATCCGGTGGTAGACCTGAAAATTACCCTGCTGGATGGCTCCTACCATACGGTGGATTCCTCGGAAATGGCCTTCAAAGTGGCTTCCCACATGGCTTTCCAGAAAGCCGCTGAACAATCCAAGCCGGTATTGATGGAACCGTATTACAACCTGGATGTGTACTGCGATGACCGGACTACTGGGGACATCATCTCCGATCTGAACAGCAAACGGGGCCGGATCCTGGGCATGCAGACGGAAGATGACGGCCGGGCCTGCGTAAAGGCCCAGATCCCTTATGCGGAAATCCTGGATTATGCTGTGGATCTGCGGGCCCTGACCCAGGGCACCGGGTCCTTTGAAATGAAGTTCGACCACTACGAAGATATACCGCCCAAACTGGCGGAAAAGATCATTGCCGAAGCCAACGCCAAAAAGGAAGAAGCGAAGAAATAGGAAAAAGGGAGCTGTGATTTTTCATAGCTCCCTTTTTGTCATCAGACACTAACCACTAATCATTTAGCCACCAGCCACTGATATGCTATAATAGAACCAATTTCTGCGTACTGGGAGGCTTCCATGGGATTATCGACTACCACCAAAGGCATCCTGGCTTCCATCCTGGCGGCCCTGTTCTTTACCACTATGGATGTGGGGGCCAAGGTGCTGATCCATATGGGCACCGGAGAAATTACGTTTTTCCGGGGCCTGCTGGGGCTTCTCTTCCTGCCTTTTATGGCCCGGCGGGAAGGGGTACCTGTGTTTTCAGGCAGGGACCGGCTGCTGCTCCACCTGCGGGGAATTTTCGGCTGCGCCTGTCTGCTGTTCTTTTTTTACTGCCTGCAGGGACTGAAACTGGGGGATGCGGAAATCCTGACCCAGCTGTCGGCTTTTTTCATGTGCCTGCTGTCGCCCCTGTTTCTGAAGGCGAAGCTGGGGCGGAATGTGGTCCCCTGGCTGGTAATGATTGCGGCCGGGGCGGCCATCGTGCTCCAGGTCTGGAATTTCAGTTCCTTCAATGGATTTGCTGTCTTCGGCATCCTGTCGGCCCTGTTTGCGGCCTGCGCCTATGTGTGCATCGGCCGTCTGACAGAGCGTGGCGGTCATTCCCAGACAGAACTGGTATACTACTTCCAGGTGTACAGCATGCTGGGCGGGCTGGTACTCATGGCCCAGGGGCAGGCAGTCTGGCCCCAGGGAGCGGAGTGGCTCTGGATCCTGGAACTGGCAGCTTCGGCCCTGCTGGGACAGGTCTCCCTGACCTGGAGCTGTACCCATATCCATCCCGCCATCATGAACTTCGTAATGTACACGGGCATCCTGTTCCACATCCTGTCAGGATACCTGCTGTGGGGCGAACGGCTGAGCCTGTATTCCTGGATCGGCGGAGCATTGATCGTACTGGGCAGTGTATTGCTGATCGCGCGGAAATAAGGCTGGTTCGAATGGAGAAACAAGAGAGGACGGTTTCCTGCCAATCCAAATGGGGTACTGCGTGGACAGTGCCCCATTTTTCCTTGCTTTACCCAATCAAATGGCCTATAATCAAAATGAATGATTGTGCACACTATTTTTCGAGCGTTATGGAGGGAAATTTTTTCATGAAAAATATTGATACGGAAAGCATCAACACCCTGCGTTTTTTATCCATCGATGAGGTGCAGGCGGCCAACTCCGGGCACCCTGGCCTGCCGCTGGGTACGGCACCTCTGATGTATACCCTGTGGGACCGGTTCATGAAATACAATCCCGAAAATCCCAGCTGGTTCAACCGGGACCGGTTCATCTTGTCTCCGGGCCATGGCAGTGCCCTGCTGTATGCCATGCTCCACGTGGCCAGATACGACCTGAGCCTGGACGACCTGAAAAACTTCCGGCAATGGGGCAGCAAGACCCCGGGCCATCCGGAATATGGCGTGACCCCCGGTGTGGATGTTTCCACCGGTCCTCTGGGCCATGGTTTTGCCATGGCAGTGGGCATGGCCATGGCCGAACGGATGCTGGCCGCCCGCTATAACAAGGAAGGGTATGACATCGTCGATCACTATACCTACGGCATCACGTCCGACGGAGACCAGATGGAAGGCGTCGCTTCCGAAGCCGCTTCTCTGGCCGGGACCCTGGGCCTGGGCAAATTGATTTTCCTGTACGATGACAACAAGATTACCATCGAAGGCAGCACGGACATTGCCTTCCGGGAAGATGTAGGTGCACGGTTCAAAGCGTATGGCTGGCAGGTGTTGCGGGTAGGTTCCTCCGAAGATGTGGAAGCTCTGACGGAAGCTGTAAAAGCTGCCAGGAAGGAAACGAAAAAACCGTCCCTGATCATCGTGAAGACCCATATCGGATTTGGCAGCCCCCGTCAGGATATGGCCAGCGCCCACGGCGAACCGCTGGGCGTGGAAAATGTGGCCAGGACAAAGGAAGCAGCCGGCTGGGATGGCGGCAAGTCCTTTGTGGTGCCGGATGAAGTGAAGAAACATTTTGCTGACAAACTGCCTCAGTGCCAGAAGGACGAAGATGACTGGAACAACCTGGTGGAAGACTATGGCAAGGCCTATCCGGAACTGGCCCGGGAATTCACCGACCGTCTGGAAGGCAAACTGGATCTGGATCTGCAGGAATTGCTGAAGGCTTTCCAGGATACGGATGCCGTGGCCACCCGTGCCGCTTCCGGTACCCTGCTGCAGTTGCTGGCGGACAAGGTACCTGCCCTGATCGGCGGCAGTGCCGACCTGGGTCCCTCCAACAAAACGGAAATGAAAGGCAAAGGTTTCTTCTCTGCGGAAGACCATGCTGGCCGGAACATCCATTTCGGGATCCGGGAACATGCCATGGGCTGCATTGTGAACGGCCTGTGCCTCCATGGCGGCATCATCCCCTTCGGAGCTACGTTCCTGGTGTTCGCCGACTTCATGCGTCCGGCTGTGCGGATGGCTGCCTTGATGGGCATCGGCAGTGTCTTCGTCTATACCCACGACAGTATCTTCGTTGGAGAAGACGGCCCGACCCACGAACCCATCGAGCAGGCCATGAGCCTGCGGCTGATTCCCAACGTTTCCGTATTCCGTCCGGCGGATGCCCTGGAAACGGCTGTGGCCTGGAAGGCTGCCTGCGAAAATCGCAAACAGCCCACCTGTCTGCTGCTGACCCGGCAGGGCATGCCCGTGCTGCATGACTACGAAAAAACCATCGCTGAGGGCGCTGTGAAGGGTGCCTATGTGCTGAGCCCGTCTCCCAGAGACGAGGTGAAGGCCACCATCATCGCCACCGGCAGCGAAGTGCATCTGGCTCTGGCTGCCCAGAAAGCATTGGACGAAAAAGGAATCGGTGTCCAGGTGGTTTCCATGCCCAGCTGGGATGTGTTCGAAAAACAGAGCGAGTCTTACAAGACGGAAGTCCTGCCGAAGGATGTACCGGCCATCGCCCTGGAAGCCGGCGTGACTACGGGATGGGCTCGCTATACCGGCAGCGAGGACAGAGTGCTGGGCATCAACCGGTTCGGGGCCTCTGCTCCTGGTAAGATCGTTTATGAAAAATTCGGGTTTACCGTGGATCATGTAGTGGAAATGGTGGAAAACTTGAAATAAGTTGCGTGGCTGGTGGTTCGTGATTGGTGGCTGACCGCCAGTGACCAGTGAATGCAGGAAAGGAGCTGTGGAAATTTTGCACAGCTCCTTTTCCAAAAAGAAAGGAATAGATATGCTCCATTTATTGACCATTGCCGGCTCGGATTCTTCTGGTGGGGCGGGAGTCCAGGCTGACTTGAAGACGTTTGCGGCTCATGGATGCTATGGTATGAGCGTGATTACGGCCGTGACGGCCCAGAATACCACTGGTGTTACGGCCATCCAGAATATCAATCCGGAAGTAGTGGAAGCACAGATCGATGCGGTATTTTCCGACATCCGGGTGGATGCTGTAAAAGTGGGGATGGTTTCCACTTCGCCGGTAATCCGGGCCATTGCCCGGAAAATGCGCCAGTACAAACCCAAAGTGCTGGTGGTGGATCCGGTAATGGTGGCCACCTCCGGGGCCTATCTGCTGGAAAAGGATGCCCGGAAGGATCTGCAGGAACAGTTGCTGCCCCTGGCCACGCTAATCACTCCCAATATGCAGGAGGGGGAAGTGCTGTCCGGACTGTCCATCCAGAGCCAGAAGGATATGGAACAGGCGGCGGCCGTCATCTGCCAGCAGGGGGCCCGGGCGGTGCTCCTGAAGGGCGGGCATCTGACCAAAACGGCAGATGATTATCTGCTGTACCCGGGAGAAGGCAGCTGGCTCCATGGCAAATGGTTCACCGGAGAACGGAGCAGCAATCCCAATACCCATGGTACGGGCTGCAGCCTGTCTTCAGCTCTGGCCTGTGAACTGGCAGCGGGACTTTCCCTGCCGGAAGCGGTGGAAAAGGCCAAAGCCTACGTGGCTCTGGGTATCCAGAACGGTTTGGCGGTAGGTCATGGACATGGTCCCATCCACCATTTCGTGGAACTGTATCGGAAAGCTAACTGGGAGTGAAGCTATGAAAGATTTTGACTTGAGTGTGTATCTGGTGACGGACCGGCACTGCCTCCGGGGGCGGGATTTCTATGCCGCTGTAGAGGAGGCACTGAAGGCTGGCGTGACCCTGCTGCAGCTGCGGGAAAAGAAGGCATCCTTTTCAGAGCTCCTGGAGGAGGGACGAAAGGTGAAGGCCCTGTGCCGGAAGTATCAGGTACCGTTCCTGATCGATGACAATGTGGATGTGACCAAAGCCCTGGATGCTGATGGGGTCCATCTGGGCCAGGAGGATGAAGCCATCGAGAAGGCCCAGGCAGTCCTGGGCCGGGACAAGATCATCGGGATTTCCGCCCACAATGTGGAAGAAGCTGTAGAAGCCCAGCGCAAGGGAGCTGATTATCTGGGCGTGGGGGCGCTGTATCCTACCGGCAGCAAGAAGGATGCTTCCGTACTGGCGCCCGGCGTGTTCCGCCAGGTGGTGGAAGCTGTCCGGATTCCCGTGGTGGGGATCGGCGGCATCCATGAAGCCCAGTACAGTGAAGTGCTGGACCAGGGCGCAGCAGGCTGTGCCATGATCAGCGGCATCCTGGGAGCGGACGACATTACTGCTGCCGTAAGGCGGCTGAAGGCCCTGGCGGCTGAACACAAGCAGAAAGGGTGAGGAGCGTGGCCAGCGATTTGAAAGCCGAGCAGCTGGGAAAGAAGGTGCTGACCCGATTCACCCGGCGGATTGTGGATCAGGTATTCCTGTTCATCCAGAACGATCCGGAACTGTTCCAGGAATACCAGGATGCGGTTCGGGAAAGCACTTCCAACGGAGTCAACTCCGTGCTGGGCCGGATGATCACCGAAGCCTACGATCTAATCAACCTGAACAAGGAAAAGCGTCCGGAATCCCGGCTGCTGAAAAAGTATACCCGGCACGCTGTGCGCTGGGAAAAAGAGGATTTGCAGCTCCAGAAGAAGGTCATGTATGGAGACCAGGATCTGTTTTCCCTGAAACCGGTACCGGACAAGCCGGAGAAGAAGGGAAAAAAGGAAAAGAAACTCCGGAAACGGGGCCCGGAGCAAGAAAGCCTGTTCCAGGAATAAAAAATTACCCTGTCAAGGAAAAATCCTTGACAGGGTTTCGCGTTTATAGTACAATAACACCCGGTGATATTCATGCAGGATGATGGATTTGAAAAACGGATCCGGTTCGGCCAGCTCTTTGCCATCTACGGCGGGCTGCTGACGGAGAAACAGCAGAACATCATGGAACAGTATTTCTACGATGACCTTTCACTGGGGGAAATCGCAGAGAACAACCAGACCAGCCGTCAAGCGGTGTACGATCTGCTGCGCAGGGTGGAACAGACCCTGGAAAAATACGAAGACAAACTCCACCTGCTGCACCAGGACCAGGAAAGGCAGTTCAAACTGCGGGGAGCCATCAAGCTCCTGGAAGTCTGCCGTACCAGTGACAGCACCGATCCCCGGCTGGGAAAGGTGGAAGAGATCCTGAGAAGCATCATTGACGAAAGCAGGTAATTATGGCTTTTGAAATCCTAACTGATAAACTGACGGCCGCCATCCAGAAACTGCGGGGCCAGAAGACCGTATCCGAGCAGGACTTGAAAGAGACCTTGCGGGAAGTCCGGCTGGCATTGCTGGAAGCGGATGTGAACTTTAAGGTCGTCAAGGAATTTACCGCAAAGATCAAGGAGCGGGCCATGGGCCAGCAAGTGGACCCCAACCTGACTCCTGGCCAATATATCGTGAAAATCGTCCACGAAGAACTGATCGAACTTCTGGGCGGGACCCAAAGCAAACTGAACACGGCAGCCAATCCGCCCACGGTGATCATGCTGGTGGGTCTGCAGGGGGCAGGTAAGACGACTACGGTGGGCAAGCTGGCCAACTACCTGCGGAAGAACAGCAAAAAGCCGCTGATGGTGGCAGGGGATGTGTACCGGCCCGCCGCTATCACCCAGCTGGAAGTCCTTGGCAAGCAGCTGGATATGCCGGTGTTCACCATGGGAGATCAGGTTTCTCCTGTGGAAATCGCCAGGGAGTCTCTGAAACGGGCCAACGCCCTGCTGTGTGACACGGTGCTCATCGATACTGCCGGCCGCCTGCATGTGGATGAGACGCTGATGAATGAACTGAAAGACATGAAAGCAGCGGTTCATCCGGACGAAATCCTGCTGGTGGTGGATGCCATGACTGGTCAGGATGCCGTTACGGTAGCCGATTCCTTTAACAAAGCCCTGGGCATTACGGGGCTGGTGGTCACCAAACTGGATGGCGACGCCCGTGGCGGTGCCGTCCTCAGCGTAAAGGCTGTCACCAGCTGCCCGGTGAAGTTCGTGGGGATGGGTGAAAAATTGGATGCCCTGCAGCCTTTCTACCCGGATCGAATGGCTTCCCGGATCCTGGGTATGGGGGATGTGCTCTCCCTGATCGAAAAAGCACAGGAAGCCATCGATATGGATTCTGCCAGGAAAATGGCCGAGTCCATGAAAAAGAATGAATTCACCCTGGATATGTTCCTGGATCAGATGAAACAGGTCAAGAAGCTGGGGTCACTGGAATCCATTCTCAGCATGATTCCCGGCATGGGAAAATTTGCCAAACAGCTGGAAGGTGTGGATCTGGACGGCAAGGAAGTCCGCCGGCTGGAAGCCATCATCTACTCTATGACACCGCAGGAGCGTCAGAATCCCCGGATCATCAACGGATCCCGGCGGAAACGGATCGCGGCCGGCTGTGGCCAGCGGGTACAGGATGTAAACCGGTTGCTGAAGCAGTTCGAAGAGAGCAAAAAGCTCATGAAGACCATGCAGGGTATGAACAAGTATGCACGGAAGGGCAGATTCAAACTGCCTTTCATGCAATAAATCATTCCATTTGAAGGAGGTGAATGTTGTGGCAGTTAAAATCCGTCTGAAACGTATGGGTGCTAAAAAGAGCCCTTTCTATCGTATCGTTGTTGCTGACGAACGCTCTCCGCGTGACGGCCGTTTCATCGAAACCGTAGGGACTTACGATTCTACCGTTGACCCCGCTGTGGTTACCATCGATGAAGAAAAAGCTCTGTCCTGGATGAAGAAGGGGGCACAACCGACTGATACGGTTCGCTCCATGTTCAGCAAGCAGGGCCTGATGGCTAAACTGGCTGGCGATAAGGCAGCAAAATAAGGAGGACGACTATGAAAGAGATAGTTGAAGTGATTGCTAAGGCTATCGTGAATAATCCCTCCGAGGTGCAGGTGGAGGAGGAGAAGAACGGTTCTTCCGTGATTCTCAGACTCCACGTGGCGCCTGAAGATATGGGTAAAGTGATCGGCAAACAAGGCCGCATTGCCAAGGCCATCCGTCTGGTGATGAAAGCAGCTGCTACCCGCGAAAACGTAAAAGTCATCGTAGATATCGATTAAAGGTGGTTACCATGGATAAAATGATCGTTCGGGTGCCTGTAGTCATCAAGGCCAAGGTCACTGATGACCTGAAAGCCAAGATCATTGCAGATATGAAACGTCAAGTCCAGGCTGCTGAATTGGATTTCGAACAATTTCAATTCAATGCCAAACGGGCTCTGAATGAACAGGCCGCCGCAGGTCCTGACGCAACTCGGGCTCTCCAGGAGCAGATCGAGTACGAAAAAGCGCAGCGCGGCCGTGCTCTCCAGGAGTTGAAAGACAAACTGGAACGGGCTGAGAACCTGGAAATTGGCAGTGAAGTCGGTCATGGTACACTGGAACGTTCCGTAGAGATTACTGTCGGCAGCGACCTGGAATCTCTCATGGGTGCCGAAATCGTCGTAGAGGACGGCAAAGTGATTGGTTTCAGAGCGTAAGCCTATGGAACAGAATATCGTGATTGGCAAAATTGTCGCCCCGCATGGCGTGCGGGGCGAATTTCGCATTATGCCGCAAACAGACCATCCGGAGCGGTACGCCAAATTGAAAAAAATCACCCTGGACAACGGCCGGGAATTCACGGTGGTGAGCCTGCGCCAGCATAAGAATGTGTACCTGATGAAGGTGGAGGGCATCAATACCATGAACGATGCGGAAACCCTCCGGGGGCGGACCATCGTCCTGCGTCCCGAAGAGCTTCCCCCTTTGCCTGAAGGCCAGTTCTATGTCCGGGATATCCTGGGTTTTGCTGCTGTAACGCCGGAAGGAGAACCTGTGGGAATCCTGAAGGACGTGTACAGTCCCGGTCCTACAGATGTATTCGTCATTGCCTCGCCCCAGGGAGAAGAGATCCTGGTGGCGGCCATCGCTGACAACATCCGGAAGATTGACTGGGAAAAGAAAGAAATCGTCGTTGTGCTGCCGGAGTGGATCTGAGTCATGGAATTCGTATTTATTACTCTGTTTCCGGAAATGATCCAGAACGCCTGCAGCGTCAGTATCCTGGGCCGGGCGGCTCAGGAAGGGCTCATCAGCGTCCGGTGCGTCAATCCCCGGGATTACGCCACGGACCGGCACCGCAGTGTGGACGATACTACCTGCGGCGGCGGGGCCGGTATGGTGCTGAAACCCCAGACTTATCTGGCGGCCCTGGACCGGGCACGGGAGCTGGTTCCCGGTGCTCTGGTGGCTGCCATGACCCCGGTGGGGGAACAGCTGCAGCAGGAGCGGGTCTGTGGACTGGCCAAAAGCGGCCGGGACCTGATCTTCCTGTGCGGGCATTATGAAGGTTTCGATGAACGGATCCTGATGGAGGCTGATCTCCGGCTTTCCATCGGAGATTTCGTGCTCACAGGAGGGGAATTGCCGGCTCTGTGCGTCATGGACGCAGTTGCCCGGTTCATCCCCGGTGTGTTGGGCAAACAGGTCAGTGCAGAGGAAGATTCGTTCCATTACAGCCTGCTGGAGTACCCCCAATATACTCGTCCTGTAGAGTATCACGGCAAGACCGTGCCGGAGGTCCTGCTCTCCGGAGACCACGCAAAGATTGGCCAGTGGCGGCGGAAGGAAGCCCTGCGGGCAACCCTCCGCCATCGCCCGGAGCTGCTGCGGCAGATGCAGTGGCAGAAAGGGGATGGCAGGCTGTTCCTGGCCCTGAAAGAAGAAAAAAAAGAGAACTCTCAGGCAGAAAAAGATTGAGGGAAAATCCCTGGCTTTTTGGTTGCACTGAGAACCGGCTGTATGGTATAATACAGCGTATGCATTAACGGGCGGTCCGCTGTTAGCACGTGGCTAGACATGAACGTCTTGGATTCTGAGGAGGAAATTATAAATGAACGTAATTGAAGCAATTGAAAAGGAACAGCTGCGTTCCGACATTCCTGAATTCCGTCCTGGCGATACCCTGAAGGTTTATGTAAAGGTTGTCGAAGGTTCTCGTGAACGTGTTCAGCTGTTTGAAGGCGTCTGCATTGCACGGAGTGGTGCTGGTGCACGGGAAATGTTCACCGTTCGCCGTGTTGCTTCCGGCGTTGGCGTAGAACGGATGTTCCCTGTACATTCCCCGCGTCTGGAAAAAATCGTTGTATCTCACAGAGGTGTGGTGCGCAGAGCCAAACTGTACTATCTGCGTAAACTGACCGGTAAAGCTGCTCGTATCAAAGAACGCCGCTAATCCGGATGAATCAGGCAGTTGCTCCGGCAACTGCCTTTTTTATGCGAAGGAGAAAACTATGAGTGAAAACAAGAAGTCGGATTCCTGGCAGGATACCGTCAGCGACTGGCTGATTTCCATCATCGTGGCTGTTGTCCTGGCCTTCGGAATCCGGACTTTCCTGGTGGAACCTTATATGGTGTCCGGACCTTCCATGATGAATACCCTGCAGGACCAGGAACGTCTGCTGGTCAACAAACTGGTGTACTATACCCGCCAGCCCAAACGGGGCGAGATCATCGTCTTCAAATATCCCAGCGACACCCGGCGTGATTTCATCAAGCGGGTCATTGCCGTGGGCGGAGATACCATCGAAATCAAAAATGGCAAGACCATCGTGAACGGGGAACCTGTCGATGAAAGCTACATCCGGGAACCTTTCCACACGAACATGCCCAAGGTGACAGTACCCCAGGGACATATCTTCGTCATGGGCGACAACCGGAACAATTCGGAAGACAGCCGCTTCCAGGATGTGGGTTTCGTGGATTTGAGCCTGGTCAAGGGCAAAGCCAGTGTCATCTTCTGGCCTTTGGGTCAGATGCGCTCGCTGCCGTAATTTTACATCTGGGCTGTCGCTGCCGCGGCAGCCTTCTTTTTTATGCCAACAAGGGTGGAAAGTCTCTTTTATTGCGCTGAATTGCAGATAATGGACGGGATTTTGCACCATTCGCATCCCATTTGTTTTCATGATATAATGAGGCCTATGCGAATCGGGCGGCATGGCCGCTGTCTATAGAGAAAGGACAATCAACAATGGAAAATACTTTTGGAGGGAAAAAACTGCACATCCAGTGGTTCCCGGGCCATATGACCAAGGCCAAGCGGATGATGGAAGCCAATCTGAAGCTGGTGGATGTGGTGGTGGAGCTGCTGGATGCTCGGATTCCCAGGTCCAGTGCCAATCCCATGCTGCAGCAGCTGATCGGCAGCAAGCAGAAGATCGTGGTGCTGAACAAGACCGATATGGCGGATCCGGATCAGACCCGGTCCTGGCTGGCCTGTCTGAAGAAAAAGAACTTTACAGCCCTGGAAGTGGACTGCCAGAAAGGCAGGGGCGTCAAGGCTCTGGTAGCAGCTATCCAGAAGGCAGGGGCACCCACCCTGGAAAAATGGCGGAAAAAAGGTGTACGCAACCGTTCTATCAGGGTCATGATCGTGGGCATCCCCAATGTGGGCAAATCTACCCTGATCAACCGGCTGCTGGGCAGGAACAAGACTGTGACCCAGAATAAACCCGGCGTGACCCGGGGACCCCAGTGGGTGATCCTGGGCAAGGGACTGGAACTGCTGGATACTCCGGGGGTTTTGTGGCCCAAGTTCGACAATCCGGAAACCGGATTCTGCCTGGCTGTGACTGGAGCCATCCGGGAAGAAGTGTTCGACCAGGAAATTGCCGTGCACATCCTGATACAGCGGTTGCTGAAGCTGTATCCCCAGGAACTGTGTGCCAGCTACAGAATCGAACTGACGCCGGAGGATACGGTAGAGACTGTGGAGAGGAAAATTGCTCTGGCCCGGGGATGGCTGCAGGCCGGCGGGGTTGCGGACAAAAACAAGACCATCCAGATGGTGCTGCGGGATTTCAAGACCGGAAAGCTGGGGGCATTTACCCTGGAAACAGCACCCAGGGAAGGGGGAGAACAGTGACACAGAATACGGTCAGCTACATCAAAGAACGTCTGGAACAGGGGCCTGCTGCTGAAGAACTGGCCCTGTGGGCGGAGGATTCCCGGGTGGGTGTGCAGCGCCTCCTGGCTTCCTATGAGAAAAAACAGAAGAAGAAAATCCAGGAAAAGCATCGGCTGGAACAGCTCCAGGCAATGGAGCGGCAGTACTGGGACAAGGGTGCGGAATATGTGGCCGGCTGCGATGAAGCAGGCAGAGGTCCTCTGGCTGGGCCACTGGTGACGGCGGCGGTGATCCTGCCCCACACTATCTGGCTGCCCGGGCTGAACGATTCCAAAAAAGTGAGTGCCGTGCACCGGGAAAAACTGTATGACGAAATCCTGGACCAGGCAGTGGCTGTGACGGTGAGCATCCTGGGTCCCCGGGAAATCGATACCCTGAACATCTACCAGGCAGCCAAACAGGCCATGACCCTGTGCCTGACCCATTTAAAGGTACAGCCCCTGGCGGCCATCACCGATGCTATGCCTCTGACCATTCCGAACCTGCCTGTGCAGGATGTGGTCAAGGGGGACAGCAAGAGTGCGGCGGTGGCGGCGGCTTCCATCATTGCCAAGGTGACTCGTGACCGGATCATGGAACAGCTGGACCGGCAATATCCCCAGTACGGTTTTGCTGCCCACAAGGGCTATGGCACGGCCAGACACATGCATGCAGTGCTGGATTGCGGTCCCACCCCCTGGCACCGGAGAAGCTATGAACCTCTGAAAAGTATGGCTGATATGGGGGAGGCCATCAGCGAGAACAAGCTGCTGCAGCTGAAATGACCAGTGGCTGGTCGCTGGCTGATGGAAGCCGGCTGACACTGGTTACCGATGAACAACGAAAGGATGGCGTTTTCTATGGTCCATGCCCGGCGGAAATTCGGCAACTGGGGCGAAGATGCCGCAGTGAGCTACCTGGAAAGGCAGGGCTATGAAATCCTGGATCGGAATTTTAACTGCCGCTGGGGCGAGATTGACATCATCGCCCGGCGGCAGGGCATCCTGGCCTTTGTGGAGGTGAAGAGCCGCCACAGCCTTACTTACGGACGGCCGGCGGAAGCAGTGACCCGCACCAAACAGGGGCGGCTGCGCAAATCCGCTTATCAGTACCTGAAGAACCATCAGGTGACACGGCTCCGATACCAGTTCGATATCATTGAAGTCCTGGATTTATATGGACAGATTTATCTGAATCATTTGAAGAATTGCTTTTAATAGAAAGACAGAACCGTTTATCGGGAATGTCTTGACCTGTTTACAATACCAGAAGGAGCTGATCCCATGTATGCACGCACTTGGGGGGAAACTACCCGGGGCATCAATGGAGAAATGGTTACTGTAGAAGTGGACGTGACCAACGGAATGCCGGCTTTCGAAATGGTGGGCCTGCCGGATGTGGCTGTGAAAGAGGCACGGGAACGGGTGAAGGCGGCCATTAAGAATTCCGGCTTCCATTTTCCCGATACCCACATCACTGTCAACCTGGCCCCGGCAGATTTGAAAAAGGACGGAGCCGGTCTGGACCTGCCCATTGCTCTGGGGGTGCTGGCGGCCAAACAGTATGTGAAGCTGCCGGAACCCATGCCAGTGTTCGCCGGAGAACTGGCTTTGGACGGCACCTTGCGCCCGGTGAACGGCATCCTGCCCATGATTCTCCGGGCACGGGACGAAGGGCTCCCTGCCATTTTCATCCCTGCAGGGAATGCTACGGAAGGGGAGCTGGTGGAGGGCATCCAGGTCTACACGGTGAGCAGCCTGGGAGAAATCATTGATCATTTTGAAGGAACCCATCCCCTGGAGCCTCTGGCCAAGAAGGTACTGGATCTGGAAAGCCCGCCGGAGGACCTGGTGGATTTTGCGGATGTGCAGGGACAGAGGGTGGCCAAACGGGCCTTGGAAATCGCGGCGGCGGGCGGCCATAATGTACTCATGGTGGGAGCACCCGGTGCGGGCAAGACCATGCTGGCCCGACGGCTGCCCAGTATTCTGCCGCCTATGACGGAAGAGGAGGCTCTGGAAGTGACCAAGATTTACAGCATCTCCGGCCTCCTGAAGAGCCGCCATGGCATCATGGTTGAAAGGCCTTTCCGCAGTCCTCACCATACTGTTTCCCAGAGTGCCCTGATTGGGGGTGGCAGCATTCCCAGACCGGGAGAGGTGACCCTGAGCCATCACGGGGTCCTTTTTCTGGACGAACTGCCGGAATTTTCCCGCAGCGCGCTGGAAGTCCTGCGCCAGCCGCTGGAGGACGGTATGGTGACCATCAGCCGGGTGCAGGCATCTCTGACCTATCCGGCAAGGTTCATCCTGGTGGCGGCTCAGAATCCCTGCCCCTGCGGCTTCTGGGGAGAGGAGGATTCCATCCACCAGTGCACCTGCCGGCCTGGAGATATTGCTCGGTACCGGAAGAAGATTTCCGGTCCTCTGCTGGATCGGATCGATATCCAGATCCATGTTCCCCGGCTCCAGTACCAGGAGATGAAGAGTACCCGGAAGGAAGAAAGTTCGGCAGCAATCCGGCAGCGGGTGGTGGCAGCCCGGCAGCTCCAGCGAGAGCGGCTGAAAGGGACCCATCTGTTCTGCAACGCCAGCATGGGCCGGCGGGAAGTGAAGGCTTTCTGTCCTATGACAAAGGAAGCAGAAATCCTGCTGGAAAAATATTTCATCAGCCTGGGTCTCAGCGCCCGCAGCCATGACCGGATCATCAAAGTGGCACGGACCATTGCCGACCTGGGCGGCAGCCGGGAAATCACGGCCCTTCACCTGGGGGAGGCCATCCAGCTGCGGACCAGCATCCAGGGCTGACGGAGGTGCATTATGCTGATCTGTGTCATTTACGGAATTCTTTGTCTTGTCACCGGCTGCTGCCTGGGCAGTTTCCTGGGACTGTGTGCCGTACGGATGCAGCGGGAGGAGAGCCTGTGGAGCCCCCGTTCCCACTGTGATCATTGCGGTCATGGGCTGAGGCCGTGGGAACTGGTACCTCTGGCCGGGTACTTCCTGAATGATGGCCATTGCCGTTACTGCGGGGCCCCCATCTCTGCCAGATACTTCTGGCAGGAGGTGCTGACAGGGCTGCTGTTTCTGCTGGCAGGGCTCCAGACGCCGCCCGGTCTGATGCTCCTGGTACGCTGGAGCATCATTTCCCTGCTGCTGCTCATTTCCTTCCTGGATATGACAGAGCTGCAGCTGTATGAGGAACTGTTCTATCCTCTGGGCCTGTTCTTTTTGGTCTATCGGTATCTGGCCGGGTTTTCTCTGAGTCAGGGAGCCACAGGGGCTCTGGTGCTGGGCGGGGGCATGGAAATGCTGCACCGCTGGAAACCCCGGAGCCTGGGAGCGGGGGATCCGAAGCTGGTGGGCCTTTTGGGGTTCTGGCTGGGGACCATGAGGGGCGGAGAGAGCCTGCTGTGGGCTGTGGCTGCTTCGTTCCTGTTCGTGCTCTGGCGGGGATCCCAGGTGCCCAAAGAACGGCGGATGCAGGTCTGGCACGCACCCATCCCTTTTGGACCTTTCCTTTGCGGAGCAGCTTTCTTGATGGATTGTCGGCAGTGGGGCCTTCCTTTTGGAACGGCTTCTGCCGGCAGCCTGCCTCTAGTACTGGGGGCGTTAGAAGTTTCCGGGATTTCCGGAATGGAGCAGGTAAAGGGGCGGTTTCAGGGACTGCTGCGGCAGCTGAAACCCTGGCCACGGACAGTGCTCAGTGTGGTGCTGGGGCCTCAGAAGCTGGTCCTGCTCCAGGGAGAACGCCGAGGCAGCCAGTGGGAAGCCCAGCGCTATCTGGAAATGGTCTGGCCGGAGCGGCTTCTGCCGGCTTTGGAACGCAGCCAGGCAGAACCGGTGGCCCAGTGGCTGCTGGCAGTCTGTGCCAAGAGGGGATTTACAGCCAGGCAGGTAAATCTGGCTCTGGCTCCTGAATGGACGGAGCTGCGGGAACTGACCCTTTCCGGTCTTTCTTGGAAAGAGCAGAAAGAGGAGGCATCCTGGGAAATCCTCCAGCAGGTGACCTATCCGGCGGGCAGCTTTTCCCTGGCACTGCAGCCCTATCCGGGACATCCGGGACAGGTACTCGCTGAACTGCTGCTGGAACGGCGGAGGGAATTCCTAGACCAGCTGGCCGGGTTCCTGGGCTGGAAAATCTTGCGGGTGGAACCGCTGGCCCAGAGCTGGAGACGGTTGTTCCGGGGAGACGCTCTGACCCTGCTGCAGCTGCGGGAACCAGGCGGAATCGCCTATGGCTGGTATGAAAAGGGCTGTTTACTGGAAAACGGTCTGTTCCCTCCGGAGGAAGGGATTCCCCAGGTGGACCAGCTGCCGGAGCAGGTCCTGCTGGGAGGAGCCAGCCCGGAAGAACAGGAAATCTGGAAATCTGGACTGGAACAGGAATGGGGCTGCCAGGTACAGCCATTGGAAACCGCTTCCTGGTTCCGTTGGGCGCCCTGTTACGAGGAACGGGAAAAGCGGCCCTGGTCAGGCAGTCTGTACGGAGCTCTGGGCGGCCTGCGGCCGGATGCCGGACTGCCGGGCTTTGGTTTCTCCCTGCAGCCGGAGCTGGAACAGCGGGGAGGGAAATATCTGCCATTTCTGGCCAAAGGTACCCTGCTGATGGCCTGCAGCCTGCTGGTTATCGGGGTGGGGCTGTACTGCTGCTGGAGCGGGCAGAGAAAACGGCAGCAGGAACGGCTGCAGGCAGCGGCCGGCTGGGAAATCCTCTGGCAGGAGGATCGGACGCGCCAGATGGCGAAAAAACAGCAGCAGGAGCGTCTGAAGCAGCTGGAACAGAAACAGTTGCCCTGGACTTCTTTCCTGACGCTGCTGGGCAATACCCTGCCTGCGGATTGTCAGGTAACCAGGCTGCATCAGGAAAACGGGAAGGGATACCCCGGTTTTTCCCTGGAGGGCCGCAGCCTGAACCGGCAGGCGGTGCTTCAGTTCATCAGACGGCTCCAGAAACAGCCGGGACTTACCGGTATCCGGCTGGAACGGCTGGAAGAACAGCCGGACGAGCGCCCTTCCGTACGGTTTGCTCTCCACGGCTGCTGGAAGAGAGAAAGCCATGAAAGCTGAAAGCAGAGCAAGTTGGGAAAGACTGCGCCGGGGGAAGGGATTCTGGCTGGGGATATTGCTGCTGGGCCTGGGCATCCTGCTCCAGGGAGTACGGCCTCTGTGGCACAGTGCCCTGGCACAGCGGGAACAGGTCCTGCTGCTGGAACGCCGGGTAAAGCGGCTGCAGCAGTTCGCCGCCCATTGGAATGGGGATGTGGTACAGGAAGAAAAAAGGCAGCTGGCAGAAAATGACCGGAAGCTGGAGTCTCCCCGGTCCCAGGAAGCATGGCTGGAAGAACTGGAACGGACGGCAGAACAGTGCCAGGTGCAGTGCCTCCAGCTGGCACCGGTGACAGGAAAAGCCCGGAAGCAAGAGGAAAAGGAGTATCTGGAAGTTACTTTGGAGGGAAACTATTTCCAGCTGCTCACCTTTTTCCGCCAGTGGGAAAAAAGGCATCCCGGCTGCTGGACGGAAGACGGTACCCTGGAAGCCAATGGCACCGGGCAAAAAATCCACTATAATGGGAAATTCCATTTGGTCATAAAGAAAAGTTCCAAATCACGATAAATTTCCCAGAGTTATTGACCGATTTCGTCAATAATGCGATAATGTAATGTACAACGATTCTGGTACGTTGTGAAACGTTCGCTTTTGTTACTGAGGGGAGGACCTATTATCATGATTAACAGCTGTGTTGCACCGCATGCTTTGAAAAAGGGGAAGCCGTCCAAGGATCGTATCTTTGGTGCCAGTGAAGCCGCACAGAAACGGATCAGTGAAATCGGAAAAGAAAATGTCATCAATGCCACCATCGGCTGCATCCTGGATAACGATGAAAAATTTGTGGTGCTGCCTACTGTAAGCAAAATCTATCGGGGCCTGAAAGACGACGAATATTTCCGGTATGCTCCCATCATGGGT
The DNA here is from genome assembly GCF_050873445.1 of Acidaminococcus sp. Taxonomy (GTDB): domain Bacteria; phylum Bacillota; class Negativicutes; order Acidaminococcales; family Acidaminococcaceae; genus Acidaminococcus. Next base: position 33,875 of record NZ_JBNMIU010000013.1, read on the forward strand.
CTGCCCGAATATCTGGAATTGGTACAAAACGCCTGCTTCAGCCAGTCCCGCCCGGAAGCCTTTACAGCTGCCATTGCCACGGCAGGCGGTACCGGAGCCATCCATCATGCCGTCTGGAACTATGCGGAAGTGGGAGATACCATCCTGACTTCTGAATGGTACTGGGGCGCTTACAAGAATATCTGTGAAGATATGAACCGCCATCTGGATACCTATCCCATGGTGACGGAAGACAACAAATTCAACCTGGCAGGATGTGAAAAGAAAGTACGGGAAATCCTGGCCAAACAGGATCGGATCCTTCTGATCATCAATACGCCGGCTCATAACCCTACCGGGTTCAGCCTGACTCCGGATGATATCGAAAACGTACTGAAAATGCTGGAAAGCTGCATCGAAGGGACGGAAAAGAAAGCAGTACTGTGCCTGGATGTAGCTTACATCGACTATGCCGGCGATCGGGAGGAAGTCCGGAAAATCTTCCGCAAACTGTCCAATCTGCCGAAGAACATCTTTGGTCTGATCGCCTACAGCTTGTCCAAGAGCTTCACCATGTATGGCCAGCGCTGCGGTGCCCTGATCGGGGTGACCAGTGATGAAAAGCAGATCCTGGAATTCATCAACGTGAACAAAGTCACCAGTCGTGCCTGCTGGTCCAACTGTAACCGGGGCGCTATGGATACTCTGGATACCATTTACAGCGATGAACATCTGTTGGACCAGATCCAGCAGGAACGGGCCCATTACTATACCATGATCCAGGAACGGGGCGATATTTTCACGGAAGAAGCCGAAGCCTGCGGTCTGAAGATGCTGCCGTACATTTCCGGATTCTTCCTGTCCATCCCAGCCAAAGATCCGGAAGCTGTATGTAACAAACTGCATGAAGACAATATCTTCTGTGTACCCCTGGCAGCCGGCGTACGGGTAGCTGTCTGCGGCGTACCCAAGAAAAAGATCTACGGTATGGCCGCCAAGATCAAGGCAGCTATGGACGCTCTGGGAGAAGACTAAACCCTGGAAAAGAAACAGGTTGTGTAGAGAGGAAGAGGACGCATCCTGGGATGTGTCCTCTTTTTTGCGGATTGCAAAAGGAGACAGAGAACCATGGAGATTACAGGACCTGATGGCAAACTGAAAACGGTGGAGAAAGGGACACCTTTGATGACTCTGGCCAGGGAGTATCAGTCCCGCTACATGGCCCCCATCGCCATGGCGGCCGTGGACGGACGGGCCACACCGCTGCAGCTGTGTCCGGAGGACGGGAACCATGTAACGTTCTATGACCTTTCTACGGAGGCCGGATACCGGGCATACATTGCCACCTTTCAGTTCGCACTGATTGCTGCCATGGCCAAAGAACGGCCCGAAGTGCGCCTGGAGGTGGAAAATACCTTTGGGGACGGACTGTACTGCGCTGTGAAGAATAAGATCTTCCTGAGCAAGTATGATCTGGAGGATATCACCCGCTGCATGGAAGAAATGATCCGCAGCCAGGAACCCATCCAGGTGCAGACCATTGCCAAAGATGACGCCTGGCCCTATGTGAATCCCCGTTTTTACGATGACCAGGCACCACTTTTGGCAACAGTGCCTGAGGATTATCGGATCAATATCTATCAGCTGGCCGGAGAAAGCGCCTTCTTCGTAAGTCCGCTGCTGCCCAATCTGGGGTATCTGCAGAAATTTGAGCTGGTATGGGTGGGACACGGTATCCTGCTCCGGTTCGGGGGCAAGGGACACCTGGATGTCCTGGAGCCTTACAGGGAACGGAGAAAACTGGGCGAAGTCTATGCCCAGGCCGAAAAACTGGGGCAGATTCTCCATTGTCCTACGGTGGCAGCTCTGAACAGGTTCATCAAAGAAGGGAACAGCCGGGGTATCATCCAGATGTGCGAGGCTTACCATGAAAAGAGCATTGCACGGATTGCCGATGAAATCGCAGCCGATGGCCGGAGGGTGAAACTGGTGCTCATTGCCGGCCCCTCTTCTTCGGGCAAGACTACTTTCTCCCAGCGGCTGTCGGTACAGATGCGGGTGAACGGCCTGCGGCCCATCCCCATTTCTCTGGACAACTATTTCAAGGAACGGGAACAGACGCCCCGGCTGCCGGATGGCAGTTATGACTTCGAATCCATCGATGCCCTGGATACAGAGCTGTTCAACGAACACATGGAACAGCTGATTGATGGGAAGACGGTGGACATTCCCTATTTCAACTTTAAGAGCGGGCATCGGGAATACCGTGGTCAGCAGGCATACCTGGGGGACGATGGGGTCCTGGTGGTGGAAGGTATCCACGGGATGAATGAGAAACTGTCTGCACGGGTCCGCCGCCGGAACAAGTTGAAAATTTATATCAGTGCCCTGACCCCGCTTTCTTTTGATGACTACAATCGGATCCCCACCACAGATATGCGGCTGCTGCGCCGCATGGTGCGGGATTCCCAGTTCCGGTCCGATGACGCCCGGCAGACCATCCAGAACTGGCCCAAGGTGCGCCGGGGTGAAGGACGGAACATTTTTCCCTTCAGTGAAGAAGCGGATATCATGTTCAACACTACATTGATCTACGAACTGGCTGTTTTCAAGAAATATGCCTGTCCCCTGCTGGAACAGATTTCCAAAGAGGCACCGGAATATCCGGTGGCCCGGAATTTTCTGGATATGCTCCAGATCGTAGAACCTATAGACGATAAGGCCATTCCCAACAATTCCATCATTCGGGAATTCATCGGCCATTCCATTTTTGGAGATTTGCTGTAACAAAAGGAGCGTACCATATGCATATTTCTCAACGGACCTTACACATCCCTACTTCTCCCATCCGGAAGCTGGCTCCCATTGCCAACCGGGTGGAGAAAACCAAGAAAATCTATCATCTGAACATCGGGCAGCCGGATATCCCCACGCCGGAAAGCTTCTTTGAAGGAGTAGCCTCCTACCATCCCAAGGTGGTGGCCTATGGCAAATCCCAGGGAGATGCCAAGCTGCTGGACGGTATCCAGAAATATTATGCCAGCTGGGGCATGGACTATACCACTGATGACATTTTTATTACCAACGGGGGCAGTGAAGCCCTTTCCTTCGCAGTGATGACCACCTGCGATCCTGGGGACAACATCCTTATGTTCGAACCATTCTATGCCAACTACAAGAGCTTTACTGGCGCTTACAACGTGGAAATCCAGGGGGTTCCCACTTCTCCCGATACGGGCTATCATCTGCCGGATCAGCAGACCGTGGAAAGCTATATCACCGACAGGACTCGTGCCATGCTGATCACCAATCCGGGGAATCCCACCGGCGTGATTTATACCAGGGAAGAAATGGAAATGCTGGCCGGGATTGCCCTGAAATATGACATGACCCTGATTGCCGATGAAGTATACCGGGAATTTGTCTATGATGGCCAGTTCACCAGCTTCGGCACGATGCACGAACTGGATGACAACCTGGTACTGATCGATTCCGTTTCCAAACGGTACAGTGCCTGCGGTGCCCGCAGTGGCTGTGTCATCACCAAGAACAAGGTACTGCAGCAGGAACTGTTGAAATGCTGCCAGGCACGGCTGTCCTGCCCCAACATCGAACAGGCAGGGGCTGCGGCTCTGTATACCACTCCCAAATCTTACTGGGAAGGAGTCAAGAAGGAATATACCAAACGGCGGGATACCATCAAGGCCTGTCTGGCTGCTATGCCCGGCGTGATTTCTTCCGATCCCAAAGGGGCTTTTTATGTGATGGTGAAAATGCCCATCGATGATACGGAAAAATTTGCAAAGTGGCTGCTGGAAGACTTCGATATCGACGGGGAAACGGTGATGATCACCCCGGGCAACGGGTTCTACGCCTCTGACGTGAACCGGGGCCAGGACGAAGCCAGACTGGCCTATGTGCTGAATACCGATGACTTGAAGAAGGCCATGCGCATCTTGGCCGAAGGGCTGAAGGTCTATCCGGGAAGAAAATAAGTGCCTTTACGGTAGCCTCATCTCCTGTGGCTCGGCGGGCTGTCGTGTTGCGGCAGTCCGTCTTTTACGTTATAATAAAAGGTACGATTTCAGTAGATAACGAGAGGAGATGATCGGATGGCGGCAGGTTTCGCCCAATTGAAGGTCAAGGAAGCTATGGTGGAGAAACTCCACCGCACGGGGAAGGATATTCCCACCCCCGTCCAGGAACGTGCCATTCCGGCACTTCAGGCCGGGCGGGATGTAATTGCCCGGGCTCAGACCGGGGTGGGGAAGACACTGTCCTTTGTGATCCCTCTGTTCGATAAGGTGGACCCCAAAAAGGAATACGCCCAGGCACTGATCCTGTCTCCCACCCGGGAACTGGCGCAGCAGACGGCGGGAGAAATCCGGAAACTGGATGGAGATACGGGAATCCATACTCTGACCGTCAGCGGCGGCCGGGATTTCGAGGAAGAGAAACGGAAAATCGGCCACAAGGCCCAGGTGCTGGTAGGCACTCCGGGCCGGCTGCTGGATCATCTGCGCAAGGGCAACACCAGCCTGGGCGGGGTGAAATACCTGGTACTGGACGAAGTGGATGAAATGCTGCGCCAGGGCTTCGGGGATGATATCGAGACCCTGCTCAGCCTGATGCCCCAGGCTCATCAGACCATGGTGTGCTCCGCCACCCTGGACGAGGAGGTGCGGAAGCTGTCCAGGACCATCACCACGAATCCCATGGTCATTGATATCGCACCCAAACAGGCCACCGCGTCCACCATCGAACAGATCTGCATCAAGGTAAACGAGGATCACAAACGGGAGGCACTGGCTTCCCTGATCCGCCGGTACAATCCTTATCTGATGCTGGTGTTCTGCTGCAGCAAGGAGCGGGCCATCGAGCTCTGTGACTGGCTGCAGGGCGAGGACTTCAACGTGGATGTGCTCCATGGGGATATGTCTCAGAACAAGCGGCGCCAGGTGATGGAGAACTTCCGCAAGGCCAAGCTCCAGATTTTGGTAGCCAGCGATATTGCCGCCCGGGGCCTGGATGTGGAAGGCATTACCCAGGTAGTGAATTATGATATTCCCCACGATCCGGACTGGTATGTGCATCGGATCGGCCGGACAGGGCGTGCCGGCAACGAGGGGATGGCAATCACCTTCTATACGGCCGATGAAACCCGCTGGCTCCAGAATCTGGAGAAGAAGCTGGACATCACCCTGGAACGGCAGAATCTGGCCGGCGAGAAGGTGCGCCGGACGGTAAAGCCCATCAGCCGGCCCAAGAAGAAACGGATCCCCAAACGGGGCAAGAGCGCGGTGGGACCCAACAAACGGGGCACCAAGTACGCCGAAGCGTCCCGGAAACAGAAACGCAAATAAATGAATGGAAAATACGAATGGAGAGGTGCTTAGCATGAGTGAAGTACGTGTACGGTTTGCCCCCAGCCCGACTGGGTATCTGCATATCGGCGGGGCACGGACGGCCCTGTTCAACTGGCTGTTTGCACGCAGCCAGGGCGGCAAGATGATCCTGCGGATCGAAGATACCGATCGGGATCGGTTGAAGGAAGATTCTGTTTCCCAGATTATCACCAGCTTGAAATGGCTGGGCCTGGATTGGGACGAAGGTCCGGAAGTAGGCGGGGAACATGGTCCCTACTACCAGTTCGAACGGCTGGAACTGTATAAGAAATACTGCCAGCAGCTGGTGGACGAGGGCAAAGCCTACTACTGCTTCTGCACTGCGGCTGATCTGGAAGCCCAGCGGGAAGAACAGCGGAAACGGAAGCAGCCCTTCCATTATGCCGGTACCTGCCGCGACCTGGATCCGGCAGAAGCCAGGAAACGGGTGGAAGCCGGGGAACCACATTCCGTCCGAATCAAGCTGCCTAAAGAAGGAACTGTCACCGTCCATGACATGATCCACGGGGATGTGACCTTCAACTGGAATCAGTTCGATGATTTCGTCATCATGAAGACCAACGGCATCCCTACCTACAACTTCGCTGTGGTGGTGGACGACCATTTCATGGGCATGACCCATGTGCTGCGGGCTGAAGAACACCTGACCAATACCCCGAAACAGCTGGTGATCTACGATGCCTTCGGCTGGAAAGCACCTCATTTCGGCCATATGCCCATGATCCTGGCTCCGGACCGGAGCAAGCTGAGCAAACGCCATGGAGCTACTTCTGTGGAAGAATTCCGGGAAAAAGGGTATCTGCACCAGGCCATCATCAACTACCTGACCCTGCTGGGCTGGGCTCCGGGCAACGATGAAGAAATCTTTACCCTGGAAGATACGGTGAAACAGTTCGACTTCAGCAAGATGTCCCGCAAAGCGGCTGTATACGATGTGAAGAAACTGACCTGGCTGAACGGACAATACCTGTCCAGCCTGCCCCTGCGGGAAATCGCCGATGCAGCGGTACCCTTCTTCAAGAAGGCCGGACTTATCGATGACGACTACCTGCCGGCCCATCAGGAATACTTCGATCATCTGGTGGACGTGGTCCGGGTGCGGGTAAAGACCCTGGTGGAACTGGCTGACGGTTCCAGCTACTTCTTCAAGGACTTCGACGGATATGATCCCAAAGGCGTGAAGAAATCCTTCAAGCCGGAAGCTGCCGATCTGCTGCAGAAGGCCCATGACGCCCTGGCTGCGCTGCCGGAATTCAATCTGGAGACCACGGAAGCCTGTTACAATAAATTGGCCGAAGAGCTGGGCACCACCCTGGGCAAAGTCATCCATCCCACCCGTCTGGCCCTGACCGGCCGGACCTTCAGCCCCGGCATGTTCGATGTGATGGTGCTGCTGGGCCGGGAAAAGACCCTGGAACGGCTGGACAAAGCCATCGCATTCATCAAAGCACAGGGCTGAGCCGGCGTGGATAAATACATTTGCCTGGATATCGGCGGCACCGCCATCAAATATGGCCTGGCGGACAGCCGGGGCCGGCTGTTCAACAAGGACAGTATCCCCAACGTAATCGCCAGAGATGGAGTGGATGCCTTCCTGGAGCAAGTACTGGGCCTGGTGGGTTCTTACCAGAAATACTTCAAGATCCAGGGGGCTGCCATTTCCATGGCAGGGATGGTGAATCCCCAGACCGGGGAAATGATGCATGCAGCGCCTCATTTCCCGGGGCTGACCGGAACCAATCTGATGCAGCTGGTGACCAGCCGGCTGCATTTGCCCTGTTGGGTGGAAAATGACGTGAATTGTGCCGCCCTGGGGGAATACTGGCTGGGAAATGGCAAAGGAGCCAAAAGCCTGTTCTGCCTCGCTATGGGTACAGGTATCGGTGGTGCCTTTGTACTGAACGGGAAACTGTGGCCGGGCAGCTGTTTTACTGCCGGTGAAGTGGGGCAGGTCAAGCTGGGCAGCCGGACCCGCTGGGAAGAAGCTGCTTCAGTGACCACCCTGGTGGAAAAAGCCGCCAGACTGAAGGGCGTGGATCCTTCCACCCTGAACGGCAAGATCATCTGCGAGCAGGTGCGCCACGGGGATAAGCCCCTGCACCGGCTGCTACGGGAAACAGTCCACCAGTGGGCTACCGGGATTGCCTGCATCTGCTACATCCTGAATCCCCAGCGGGTGATCCTGGGCGGAGGTATCATGGCCCAGAAGGACCTGCTGGAACCCATGCTGAAAGACAGCCTGAAGAAGGAACTGATCCCCCTGATCCTGGACCGGACCACAGTGACTTTTGCCGGACTGGGCAATGATGCTGGGCTTATCGGCGCACTGTATCATTTCCTGGCCCGGGAGAAAAAAAGATAAAGGATTTTTCCTTGACAGAAGCTGTAATATACTATACAATATTACGGTATCACTTTGAGACCGTGTCGTTAGCCCCGGCCGTATCCCAAAGACTCATCACTGGATACAGAATGATTATGAGTTTTTATTAGGAGGAATAAGGATGAAAACATACATGGCCACCCCGTCTACCATTGAACGCAAATGGTATGTAGTGGATGCTGCCGATAAGACTCTGGGCCGTCTGGCTGCAGAAGTTGCTAAGGTGCTCCGCGGCAAGAACAAACCGACTTTTACCCCGCATATGGATACCGGTGACAACGTAATCATCATCAACGCTGCCAAAGTGAAACTGACCGGCAAGAAACTGGTTCAAAAAATTTACTTCCGTCATTCCGGTTATCTGGGCGGCGACAAATATACCAAAGCTGGCGAAATGCTGGAAAAGAACCCTGTAAGAATGGTTGAACTGGCTGTTCGTGGGATGATCCCGAAAAACCGTCTGGGCAATCAGATCATCAAAAAACTGCATGTATACGCTGGTTCTGAACATCCTCATGCTGCACAAAAGCCTGAAGTTCTGACCATCGATATTCGCTAAGAGGAGAGGAGAACTAGAAAATGGCAAAAGTTACGTATGATGCAACCGGCAGCCGCAAAAGCTCCGTTGCCCGTGTTCGCCTTGTTCCGGGCGAAGGCAAAATCGTAGTAAACGGCCGTGAACTGAGTGAATACTTCGGCCTGAAGACCCTGGAACTGGTGGTTCGTCAACCGCTGGATACCACTGAAACCCTGGGTAAATATGATGTGATCGCCAACGTTGTTGGTGGCGGTATTTCCGGCCAGGCTGGTGCAATCCGTCATGGTATTGCCCGTGCCCTGCTGAAAGTGGACGCTGACTATCGTCCTCTGCTGAAGAAAGCTGGTCTGCTGACCCGCGATCCTCGGGAAAAAGAACGCCGCAAATACGGCTTGAAGAAAGCAAGAAAGGCTTCCCAGTTCTCCAAGAGATAACTTCCCTTTGGGGCTATGGAAAGTCTTTGGAAGCGCACTCCTGTTGGGGGTGCGCTTTTTTTTACTTTCCTGGGAGAAAAGCAAAAAAAATAAAGAAATGGGTTGACAAAATCTACTTTTCTATGCTAGAATAACAAAGTCGTCGGATGACGATGACAAAATGGTGGATATGGTGAAGCGGTTAACACACCGGATTGTGGCTCCGGCACGCGTGGGTTCGATCCCCACTATCCACCCCACTTTTTTTATTTTGGGGCATAGCCAAGTCGGTAAGGCACGGGACTTTGACTCCCGCATGCGTTGGTTCGAGTCCAGCTGCCCCAGCCAAGTGATTCACTAGCTCAGTTGGTAGAGCACCTGACTTTTAATCAGGGTGTCCCGGGTTCGAATCCCGGGTGGATCACCAATTTTTTTTACCTAAAATGCGGCTGTGGCGGAATTGGCAGACGCGCCAGACTTAGGATCTGGTGTCTTCGACGTGCAGGTTCGATTCCTGTCAGCCGCACCACATATATGAAGAGAAGGCGCTGTGGAGCATCACAGTGCTTTTTTTGTCGGGTTTGAAAACCCCACGCTATGCGTGGGGTTCTGGAAAGCTTTTAGCTATACCAAAAAATCCTCCTTTGGTAAAATGAAGATGGCTACCAACCACTTCATTTTGAAAGGAGGATATCCTGAA
>NZ_JBNMIU010000014.1:0-40802 GCF_050873445.1 Acidaminococcus sp.
CTTTCAAAATGAAGTGGTTGGTAGCCATCTTCATTTTACCAAAGGAGGATTTTTTGGTATAGCTAAAAGCTTTCCAGAACCCCACGCATAGCGTGGGGTTTTCAAACCCGACAAGAAAACAGGAACTGTGAATGATCCTTCGCAGTTCCTGTTTTTTGCCAGCATCAGCTGGTGCCTAGTCACTAGCCACCAGTCACTAATCGCGGGCGTGTGAAAAATATTTTTCACACGCCCGCTCCTCATACCCCCCGCTCGTTGGGATCCCAAATGACTTTGTGCAGCTGTACCTGGGTGCAGACCTTCTCCAGTTTGTGCTGGCGGACAAATTCCACCAGAGCTTTGGGCTCGATGGCGCCGTATACCGGAGATACATAGATCTGCCCCCGAATGGGATACTCCTGCAGTACACGCTCCATATCCAGCAGGTCTTCCATGCTGCCCACCACGAACTTCACCACATCGTCCTCCGTAAGCCGGGGCAGGTTCTCCATGCGCATCCGGCTCCTCATGCCCGAAGACGGAGATTTTACATCCATGGTGTAGAACAGCCGTTTCGGCCGCTCCTCCAAAAGAGGCACCGCCCCGTTGGTTTCGATGTTGATTTCGTACCCTTCCCGGCTCAGTTCCCTGCACAGCCCTTCCAGAGGCTGCAGCAGCGGTTCCCCGCCGGTAAGGGTGATTTTTTCCCAGGGATACTGATGAATCCGTTCCAGCAGCCGTGTCCGATCCAGATGCTCCGCCGCATCCTCCCGCTTCAGGGCATACCCGGTATCGCAGTAACTGCAGCGCAGGTTGCAGCCGGCAAACCGGACGAACACGGCCATATAGCCGGTCCGCTTCCCTTCCCCTTCCACGGAGTCGAAGATTTCGACGATGGGAAATTTCTCAGTCTTCATAGATGGCCACGTTCCCTTCTGATTCCTGGACGGAAACCCGGGTGCAGTAGGGAATCTGGTCATGGAGCCATTTGGCAATGTTCTCAGCCGTAGGATTCACCTTGATAACATCGTTGAGGAAGGCGTGGTCCAGCTGTTTGACCACTTTCTTGATTTTTGTGAAATCCACCACCATGCCGTTTTCATCCAGTTCCTGCCGCCTGCAGGTCACATCGATGATCCAGTTGTGCCCATGGAGACGGGTACATTTGCTTTCATAGGGCAGCTGCAGGCAGTGGGCCCCGCTGACTTCGATCCGTTTTGTGACTGTGTACATGGTCAATCCTCCAGTGCCGGGTCCTTGACCCCATTGGCGGCAAATGCCCGGGACCGGTCGATACAGGTCCCGCAGGTACCGCAGGGTTTGTCTCCGCCTTCATAGCAGCTCCAGGTCAGTTCGTAGGGGGTATGAAGTTCCAGCCCCCGTTTCACTACACCGGCCTTGCTGCAGGCGGCAAAGGGCGCTGTAATATGGCACTGGTTATAAGTACCGATGGAAATGGCCTGCCCCATGGCCTGGATAAAAGCCTCGCTGCAGTCCGCATAGGCATTGCCCGCCGCATCATCCGCATGGGCCCCGATGAAAATGGATACATCGTCTTTCTCATAGATGCTCATGGCCAGGCTGGCCACGGCGGACAGCATCAATCCATTGCGGAAGGGCACGTAGGTAGAAACCTTGCCCTCCCCGTTCTCCGCAATCTGCTGCTCATAACTTTCGTGGACGATTTTTTCCGTGGAATGGCTCAGCAGGGAACAGTTGGAATACTGGAAAATCCGGGACAGGTCCAGCTCATAATGGGGCAGCCCGTAATAAGCGGCCACTTTCTGGGCACATTCCAGCTCTTTCCGATGTTTCTGGCCATAGAAAATGGATACAGTAGAAACGTTCTCTTTCCCGAATTCTTCGACGGCCACGGAGATGCAGGTAGTGGAGTCCACGCCGCCGCTGGACAGGACCAGGGCTTTCTTATTCATGGACGAACGCCTCCATTCTCCGCTGGGCCATTTCTTTATAGTCCGGCTGGTAATACACGGCAAAGGGCAGGATGCTGATGCCGCCCCGAGGATTGAAATATCCGGCCACTTCCAGATACTTGGGCTGGAGCAGCTTCACCAGATCGTTCTTGATGATGTTCACACAGTCCTCATGGAAATCCCCGTTGTTCCGGAAGGAAAACAGGTACAGCTTCAGGGATTTGCTTTCCACCAGCTTGTGATCCGGGATATAGCTGATCACGATCCGGCCGAAATCCGGCTGGCCCGTCTTTGGACACAGGCTGGTAAATTCGGGGCAATTCAGTTTCACCATGTAGTCCGCTTCTTCATGTTTGTTGGGGAAGCACTCCAGTACTTCCGGGGCGTAGGTATTCTGGTACACCGTATGGCCGCTGCCCAGCTCCGTGACGCCGCGCAATTCTTCTTTTGTTCTCATGACTCATTCCTCCAAAAAGTACAGTTCTGGGGATATCCGCAGCCGGAAAAAACAGTTCCAGGCGGACTCACGAAATATTATTATACTGCATTCTCAGCTTACAGCCAATCCTTTTCCATGGTCGCCTGTAATTTCACAAAAAGCGGCAGGTACTTTTCCTTACAGTACACCGTTTTCCGCTGTACAAAAGCAGGGAGTTATCCACCAAATCGTGGATAACTCCCTGTTTTTCCACCTGGAATGTTGACAACTCAGGCCAGATGTTTCTCCAGTTCCCGGACAGCAATCCGGATACAGTCATCACAGGAACACAGCACTTTGCCCGTATCCCGCCCTTTCAGTTCTCTGCACAGGGTGGCCCCGGCCTGATCCTGGAAATCATGCAGGATGTCGTTCATGATCTGTTTGGACGGTCTGTCACTGTGGTTCAGCAGCCCCACCACCATAGCTGCTCCGGTCAGAGCGCCGCAGGTAGCTTCCATGCCGCCCATGCCCAGCCCGAAACTGTCACCCAGGGCCCGCAGTTCGTCCGTGGATTTGCCCAGTTTATCCTGGAAGGCCAGGAGTACGGATTGCGCACAGTTATTGTGCACCTTGGCGTGTTTGTATGCAACGGCCTTCTCGGCCCGATCCATTTGTTCACTCATTGGTATGACTCCCCTCGCAATCGGCATAATAAAAAGACGATACAGCGTTGCGCATGTATCGTCTTCTTCGTGGTGGGCGCTAACAGGATCGAACTGCTGACATTCTGCTTGTAAGGCAGACGCTCTCCCAGCTGAGCTAAGCGCCCATGAAAATGGTGACCGGAGAGGGAATCGAACCCTCGATACCGCCGTGAAAGGGCGGTGTCTTAACCGCTTGACCATCCGGCCAAAAAAAAATGGTGATCCGCCAGAGGATCGAACTCTGGACACCCTGATTAAGAGTCAGGTGCTCTACCAGCTGAGCTAGCGGACCATCATGTCTTTCGGTATCTCTCAACCGTCGACTATGTTAGTATAACCGATATTCCTTATTTTGGCAACCCTTTTTTCAAAAAAAGTCCAGTTTTTTTATTTCAGCCATTTATGGGCTGCTTTCAGCACCTGTTTCACGGTCAGTTCCTTCATGCAGCGCATGTCATCGCAGTGGTGCTTCATGCCCTTCCGGCATCCGTCACAGGGCGGGATGGCCCGCACGATGGTAGCTTGTTTCGTATAAGGTCCATAGAGTTCCGGATGGCTGGGACCGTACATGGCCACAATGGGCACCTTCTGGCTGATGGCTACATGCATGGGCCCGCTGTCGTTGGTGATGATCAGGCAGCACCGGCTCATGGCTGCCGCCAGTTCGCCCAGGCCGAATTTCCCGGTCGCCACAATGGGCCTGCTCTTCATGTACCCGACGGCTTCCTGTACCATCTCTTCATCCATGGTACCGCCGAAGAACACGGTCCGGTATCCTTCCCTGGCCAGGGTATCCGCCACCTGGGCAAACCGTTCCGGTGCCCAGCGCTTCGTGACTACGGCACTGCCGATGTTGAAGCCCACCAGCTTGGCGCCCGGCTTCATTCCTTCCACCTTCCAGAAGGCCTCGGCCTTTGCCCTGTGCTCCGGGGCGGGGAATACCTCCAGGCCGTTATTAGACAGATCCTGCACCCCGATCCGTTTCAGCACATCCAGGTACATATCTGCCGCATGGATTTTTCGGTTCAGTTTCAGCCAGGGATGGAAGAATCCCCGGAACAAAAAGTGGGACGCCCCCACCTTCACTGGCACCACGGCCATGGCATCGATGAAAGAACACCGTTCATTGGGATGCAGGTTGATCAGTACGTCAAAATGGGCGTCTGTGATCTTCCGGCTCATCCGCCACAGAGCGGGCAGATTGTTGTCCTTCCCCTTCTTGTCGATGGTCCACACATGGTCGATGTTGGGATTGCAGGCCACGATATCCTTCAGTTTCTCATCCACCAGGTAGGTAATGTCCGCCCCCGGCGCTGCGTTGCGCAGGGCATGGAGGAAGGGGGTAGTCAGCACCAGATCGCCCAGATGCATTAAAAATGTGACGATAATCTTCTTTCCCGCCAGTTCAATCACAAGCCTTCCCCTCCTTTTTCAAGAAATCCATGAATACCTGCTCCGGGGTCACAGCCCCCATACAGGTCCAATGGTCACAATGTTTCTTCAGGCAGCCGGCGCACTCCACAGGGCTCAAAAGCACTGTGGCACGAGGATTCCCGTAGGGCCCCGTCCGGTCCGGCCGGGTCGGTCCATACATGGTCACCAGGGGCTTCTGCAGCGCCGTAGCGATATGCAGAGGCCCCGTATCCCCGCTCACATAGAACCGGGCCCCCTTGATCAAGGCCCCCAGTTCCCGCAGACTGGTCCTGCCGATCAAGTTGATGAGACGGGACTCTGCCCCCACCTGCCGGAGGATGGCCTCGCCCAGAGGCGCATCCCCCGGTCCGCCGGCCAGCACCACATAAAGGCCCCGTTCCAGGAATTTCTTCGCCAGGGCTGCATAATGATCCAAGGGCCAGCGCTTCGTATCCCAGCGGGCGCCGGGCACAAATACCACATAGGGCAGTGGTCCCTTCTGATCCGGAATCCCCGCTTTGATGAGCCGCAGGCGCACCTCTTCCATTTCTTTCGTCAGGGCCGGCATGGGGTACGTAATGGTATCCACTTTGGCTCCCAGATACCGGGCCACATCCAGATACCGCTCGATCACATGGTCGTGGGCATGAGCTCCGGTAATGGCTCTGGAAATCAGTCCGCTGCCCTCCCGCATCTCACAGTAGCCAATCCGGTTGGGACAGCCGGTGAGCCAGGCCATGACGGCACTCTTGAACAGGCCCTGCAGATCGATGACCAGGTCGAAGTGCCTGCTCCGCAGCATGGCCCGGGTCTTCTTTAAAGTCTTCCACCGGCTGCTCCAGTCCATCTTCCCGAAAGCTGCCTTATCGAAATACAGGATCTCATCGACGATGGGCGGTTCTGGCACAAAAGCGCTGAACTGGGGATGGACCAGCCAGCTGATTCTGCTTTGGGGAAAGGTCTGCCGCAGGGCCGCCGCAAAGGGCAGGGCGTGGATCACATCCCCCAGGGAACTCATCTTGATGATCAAAATATTCTTGTATGTCACTTTTCCTCCGCCTGCCGCTGCAGCACCCGTTCCACAAAGGCCTTCAGGTCCGTACCCGTGAACCGATAGCCCGGAATACCGGCCGCCAGGGCCGCCTGTACATCGCTTTCATTGTCCCCGATCAGGAAGGATCCTTTCCGGCTCAGGCCATGGTCCGCCAAGGCCTTCAGGATCATCCCCGGTTTGGGCTTTCGGCAGCTGCACTCAATGGTCAGTTCCGGGATCACCCCTTTGGTGGGATGGTGAGGACAGAAATAGAAGCCGTCGATCTGGCCGCCGGCTTTCTCCATTTCTTCCGCCATATAGGCATGGAGAGCCTCCATGTCTTTTTGGGTATAATAGCCCCGGGCGATGCCGCTCTGGTTCGTCACCACGTAGATAGCATAGCCCAGGTTGTGGAGCAGGGCCACCGCTTCTCTGGCGCCCTGCACCCATTCCACCTGATCCGGACGGTAGATGTATCCCTTGTCGATGTCCAGTACCCCGTCCCGGTCCAGGAACACCGCTTTCCTGCCCTTTGTCATGCTTTGTAATAACCGTCAGAATCCTGCAGCACCTGGCAGTATTCCTTCACAGCCTGGCTGAAGTCCGTGAAGCCGCCGTCATATCCGGTAGAAAGCAGTTTGGTGGCATCGGCCTGGGTGTAGCTCTGGTACTTGCCCTTCAGCACTTCCGGGAAGGGAACGTACACCAGCTCACCGCTGCCGAAGAATTCCAGCAGGGCTTTTGCCATATCATTGAAAGTATGGGCGTGACCCGTACCCAGGTTGTAAATGCCCTTCAGTTCCGGATGCTGCCAGAAATACAGCAGCACTTTGACCACGTCTTTGACGTAGACGAAATCCCGGGTCTGTTCACCGGGGCCGTACCCGTCGTATTCCCCGAACAGCTTCACCTTGTGTTCCGCCTTCCACTGCAGGAACATCTGGCGTACCATGGAAGCCATCTTGCCCTTATGGTTCTCCTGGGGCCCGAATACATTGAAATACCGGAACCCGGCAATCTGGCTTTCCGCCTTGTCGAAGTACCGACGAGCATAGTTGTCGAAGAACAGTTTGGAAAAGGCATACACGTTCAGCGCTTCCTCACAGGCCGGTTCTTCCCGGAACCCGTGCTTGCCGCTGCCGTAGGTGGAAGCAGAGGAGGCGTACAGGAACTGGATGCGCCGGTCCAGAGCGAAGTGCATCAGGGTCTTGGTGTACTCGAAGTTGTTTTCCATCATATATTTGCCGTTGTATTCCATGGTATCGGAGCAGGCCCCTTCATGGAAGATCACATCGATGGGTTCATGGTCGAACTTGCCGTCCCGCACCCGCTGGATGAAATCATATTTGTCCAAGTAATCCAGCACCTTCAGGCCCTGGATGTTCTTGAACTTCACCATGTTGGTCAGGTTGTCCACCACCAGGATGTCGTCCCGGCCCATGTCGTTCAAGCCCTTGATGATATTGCTGCCGATAAAACCGGCCCCGCCGGTTACGATGATCATAATTTGCCCTCCTTGACCAGTTTCACGATTTTCTGGATCACACCGGTAGTGGAATAGCCCTCTTTGAAGGGCAAAATTTCCACTTTTCCGGCATATTCACGGCCGGCCACTTCCTCCGGCCTGTAATCTCCGCCTTTCACCAGGATATCCGGACGGATCCGCCTGATCAGCTCCGCGGGGGTATCCTCCCCGAAGAGTACCACCGCATCCACACAGGCCAGGGCGGCCAGCAGCCGGGCCCGGTCATTTTCCTGGTTCAGGGGACGGGTCTCCCCTTTCAGCCGTTTCACCGATGCGTCGGTATTCACGCCCACGATCAGGTGCTGGCCCAGCTTGGCCGCCTGTTCCAGGTACTGCACATGGCCGGCGTGCAGAATGTCGAAACAGCCGTTGGTGAACACGATCCGTTCCCCGGCGGCCTGCCAGGTACGGGCCAGGCTGGTCACTTCGTCCCAGCTCAGGGGCCGGTAATCCCGGCCTTCCCGTTCTTCGCTGGCCAGCACTTCCTTCAGCAGTTCCTCCCGGTGCACCGGATACGTCCCCACTTTGGACACCACGATGCCCGCCGCCTTGTTGGACAGATTCAGGGCATCACCCAGAGAAAGGCCGCCTGCCACCGCTGCCAGGAGCACCGCCGCCACCGTATCCCCGGCGCCGGATACATCGAACACATCCCGGGCCGTGGCCGCTTCGGTGATCACTTCCTGGTTGTTGATCAGGGAGACCCCTTTTTCCGACCGGGTCACCACCACATTCCTGATATGAAAGGCATCCCGTGCTTTGGCTGCCAGTTCCACCAGGGGAGCTGTCTCATTGGGGACCACCCTGCCCCCGGCTTCGCACATTTCTTTCACATTGGGGGTAATGAAATCACAGCCCGTGTATTTCCGCCAGTCGCTGCCCTTGGGATCCACCAGTACAGGTACCTGGGCCTTGCGGGCCAGGGCCATCACCGTCTGGCAGAAATGATCCGAACACACACCCTTGGCATAGTCGCTGAGCACGATGCCGTCCAGGCCCTGCTGCAGCCGTTTCTGCAGCCAGTCCAGCAGCTGTTTTTCCTCGTCCGGGTCCAGATCGCCGGGTTCTTCGAAATCCAGCCGCAGCATCTGCTGCCGGCCGCCGATGACCCGCAGTTTCGTAATGGTCTTCCGTCCGGGCATGGGAAGCAGGCCGGTAAAATCGATCCCCGCCTTCGCCATTTTCTGTTCCAGGGCTTCCCGGTGCTCATCCAGGCCGGTGACCCCGGCGGCAAACACTTTCACCCCCAGGCCGGCCAGGTTGGCCGCCACATTGCCGGCCCCGCCCAGTACGCTTTCCATATGGCGCACATGGTTCACCGGCACCGGGGCTTCCGGCGAGATCCGTTTCACTTCCCCGTAGATATAGCGGTCCAGCATCACATCACCGATCACTGCGATCCGCAGCTTCTGGATGGTTTCCGTCAGGAACTGGGTACTTTTCGTATTACGCATAGTCTTCCACCAGCTCACAGATAATATGTCCCAGGATTTCGTGGATTTCCTGGGTCCGTGCCGTATTGGCAGACGGCACATCCAGCAGTACATCACACAGATCGGCCATCTTGCCGCCGCCTTTGGCCGTAAAACCGATGACCCGGATGCCCTTTTCCCGTGCCTTGGCGATGGCTTCCAGCACGTTGCCGCTGTTGCCGGAAGTGGAAATGCCCACCAGCACATCCCCTTCCCGGCCCAGTCCTTCCACCTGCCGGGAGAAGATCCTGTCATAGCCATAATCATTGCCGATGGCCGTCAGGATGGACGAATCCGTCGTAAGTGCCAGTGCCGCCATCCCCGGCCGTTCCTTCTGGAACCGGCCCACGATTTCCGCAGCCCAGTGCTGGGCATCCGCTGCCGATCCCCCGTTGCCGCAGAACATCACTTTGCCGCCGGAAGCCAGGGTCAGGGAAATCATTCCGGCAGCTTCCTCCACTGCCTTCAGCAGCCGTTTGCTGCCCATGACTTTATGGACCAGCTTCTCGTGTTCCAGCAGCCGGGCGCTGATTGTTTCCTGCACTTTACCACCGATAGAGGTCATAGGTCACACTCCATTCATGATCATTGTTGTATTTCTTATCCCGGTATTCCAGACCCAGCCGGAAGCAGCAGAAATCATGATACCACCGGTAAATGTACTCATAGACGCTGCTCTTGCCCTGGTCATACCGCATCACAAAATTCACCCAGTCGTTCATCCCCAGCTTCTTGGACAGGCCCCACTGCAGTTCCTTGGCCATATCCGGATCCGAGTAGGAGAATACGGAACTGTGTTCCTTTTCGTAGTAGTAACCCAGCCAGGTGTTCCAGCCTCCTTCAAAGGCCTTATTCAGGGTGGCGGAATACAGCATGGTCTTTTTCATTTCATCCGTAATGCTTTCACGGACCCACTTGTGCCCCACGCCCAGATTCAGGAAAAGAGGCTTCTTTTCATGGGTCAGCCGGATGGGATCGTGATTCAGGTAGACCCCATATTCCGTGTGCCAGCTGCGCTTCCAGTTATCTTTCCACAGCCCGTGGCTGGCATAGGCGGAATAGTTCACCGGCACGTTCTTGTCGAACTTGTGGCTCTTGTAGACGATTTTCACATCCCGTTCCTTGCGGATCCAGTTATTGTCCGAGTCTTCCGTATGGCCGTCCTGGATCTGCACATAGAAGTTCTTTTCGTTCTGCACATCGGTAAACAAAGGCCGCCAGCCGATCTTGGAATAATACTTCAGCTCTGCATCCAGATTGTTCTTGTTGCTCAGGGGGATGTCCAGGTTGTAACGGAGTTTCACGCCATGGTCCGAATCGTAGCCGATATGGGGCAGCAGGCTCTGCTTGCTGCCGTCATCCTGCATCCGGTTGATCCAGCGGTCCCGGGAATAGATATGCTTGCCCTTCACATATACCTTCACGTTATAGGCGATGATCTTATCCTTGGGATAGATCACCACTTTGTCGGCCTTCACTTCCACACAGGGCGGATGGTAGACGGCCGGGCAGCGGGTAGTGGATCCGCCGCTGGTCAGTTCCACCCGGTCGGGGTAGATTTCCCCGATGTCCGCCTTGTAGATGTCCTTGCCGTTGTGACCGGAAATATCCTTCACCGTACCGGTCTTGTCCAGGAAGTTGTAGTGTCCCCATTTGCCGTCGGTCACGCTGGTTCCGGTACTGGTATCGTCTACGATCCGCCCGCCGGTGAGCAGGTACACATCCCCGGTCTTGGAGTTGCCCTGGGCCTGGGCCGTATACAGCTTCTGGTTGCCCTGGTACAGGCGCACATTCCCGGTAGCCTGGAAATCTCCGGTTTCCGTATTGTATTTCACCTGATCCCCATAGATGGTAATGGGCAGAGTGGATTCACTGGGGACGGTTTCTCCCCGCTTTTCCCGTTCCTTCTGCTCTTTGGATGTCTCTTTCCCCGCCTGGGTAATGGCTTCCACTTTGGCATCGGGCTGATCCTGGATCCGGCGGATGCCTTCCCGCTGATGGGCATAGGATTCCACTTCATCCAGGCTCTGGGGTGCGTTCTGGAACGCCCGGGGCTGGTAAGCCGGGCCGTCCTTGCTGCTCAGCTTGCCCCCGTCATAGGTGACGGCTGCGCTGGCCATCCCCGGCAGCAGCAGCGTCCATGTAATTCCTAAGGCCAATGCCTTCTTGTTCATAGGATCTTGTCCTCCACTGGTAAAATTCGCTGATCAAATCTTTCATCCGTATCACAAACAAAGATACACTCTTCCACATTATAACACAAAAGGCCCGGCTCTTCCGCAACTTTGTGTGAAAGAGCCGGGTTCCGGCCAGCCGTACCGCCATGGGTACCTGCTGTTTTGTTCAATTGCTCACAGGGTGCTGGAGTCGTAGGCAGAACCGTCATCTTCATCCAGCATGGGCTGGCTGCTGTCGTTCTTGCGCACCAGTTTCCTGGCTTCGTCATCCTTTTGTTTCTGGGCTGCATCGGCAGCAGCTTCCGTTTCAGCGTCCGCCCTGTCACCGCCTTCTTCCTTATCAGCAGTTTTGGGTTCCGCAGCATCCTGGGACACCGTCCTGTCTTCCGCAGCGGTCACATCGGCATCGGATTCATCCAGAGCCACGCCGCTGTCCTTTTTGGGCGTCACGGCAGCAGCGGTTTCCTTGCCGGTGGACGTGTCAGCCGCCGGCTGCTGGGCAGCAGCAGTTTCACCGGCAGCTACAGCCACGCCGGAAGCAGGTTCAGCGGCTGCCGGGCCGCTGGCGTTTTCATTGCTGTCCAGTTGCTGGCCCTTGGCCGTGTTCCCGGCCAGGATTACGCCATCCACGCTGGTATCTTCCGCAACCTGTACATAAGTATTGGTCCCTGCAGGGATGGTCACAGAGGAACCTTTTACAAAGGCACCGCCCACAACGCCCACCGGCCCGAACAGGATCATGCCCCCGATGGAGGCACCGGCGGCACCGGCAGCGGTCTTGGCCTGCTGTTTGGCCAGTTCTCCCACCGTAACAGGGATGGCACCGCCGTTCACGGCTACCACATGGGAGAAGTCCAGGTCGATCCGGGCATCCCGGCCGAAGATCCGGGGCTGCACGATTTTCTTGATCTGGCCGTAACCCTTGGAACCCTTGGGCAGTACCAGCGCATCGCCTACGTAAACGTTGTCATCCACAACGAAGTCAATGCTGTCGCCCTGCTGGTTGGTCTTGCTGTCGATGTCCTGCATGAATTTCACTTTGATCAGGGAATCCTTGGGCAGCACCACCATGCTGGAGGTCAGGCTGCCGGTAGGAAAAGCGGCCTTGGTCAGCCGGTTCAGGCGGCTGTTGAAGGTATCTTTCGCATATTCCGTACCAAAAATCTGGGTTTCCAGAGACCCGATCCGGTTCTTGGCGGCATCCGTACTCATCCGGTCGGAGAACTGCCATTCGATGACGTTCAGCATGGTGGCAGCCGAAAGCCTGCCGTTGGCAGGAGCCCCCTCCAGGCCATTGTACAGACGGTCCACCCGGCTCATCACCGAACCGGTGCTCTTCTGGCCGTACATTTCCATTTCCATCTTGTCCACCCGGGACACCAGGGAACCGGTCTGCACCGCACCATACAGGAAGCTTTCCGCAGTTTCCAGTTTCCCGGCCACCGTGCTGCTGGTTGCCATTTCCTCGGCAAAGGCCGGGATCAGGCAGGTCAGACAAAGAAGCGCTGTCAAAAACAGGCTGATGAATTTTTTCTTCACTCCAGACACCTCCGTCAGGGTAATTTCAGAATAATGTAGTTTCATTGTACCATAGTTCCTTTATTTTTTCCACGGCGCCAGCTTTTCTTCCATCTCCGCCCGCATGCGGTCCATCAGCTCGTAGCGGCGGCGGTGGTTGGCCCGCTTGGAAGGCTTGAATTCCGACAGCTCCCGCCGTTTCTCCTCCAGAGGGATCTTGTAGAACCGGGGATCCGCACAGGCCGTACCCCCGCATTCTTCCCAGAAATCCCCGAAATTGGTCTTCAGCTTCCGGTCCATGCGCACATGGTTCATGGCGTAATACCCTGCATTGGACACCGCATAGATGGATTCACAGCCCATCAGATCCGCCAGAGTCCGCAGCCCGTAGAAAATCAGGTTCTTGGTGCGGTACCCGAAGAATTTCTTCGTCATGGCCTTTACCGCATCGTTGCCCAGGGTGGTTCCCTGCAGGGCCCCCACCCACACGCAGGGCTTGCCCGTTTCCGGATCCGGTTCCAGCCAGAACATGATCTGGTAGAAATCCAGTTCGCCCCAGTGGAGCACCAGGGACAGGCATCCTTCCTTCCGCTGGCCCGGATGGAACAGCAGGTCCAGTGTCAGTGGCTTGTCCTGGAAGGCATCCGTCCACAGATTCACCTTGCCGTGTTCCACGTAGATCCGCCGCAGAAAGTCCGGCTGCAGCAGCTGTTCCAGGGCAAAAATGTGGTAGGTGATCAGCCTGCATCGTTCCTTCCAGGTGGCACCCTTGTAGAAAAAAGAACGGGTGCCCTGTTCCAGCAGGCAGGGCATGCCCTGGAGCACTTCCCGGCGCAGGGGCGTGGCGTGGAAGAACTTCTGCAGGCCATCCATCTGACGGCTGTGGGTCCGGCAGCGCAGCAGGTATACCCAGTACCGTTTCCGCTCCTTTAAATGTTCCAAATTATAGCAGGCCTTTCCGGCTGCCTTGATCTCTGCCCAATCCATGCTCCCCCATTCCTTTCTTCATGAAGAAAGGGCTGTCGCCTTTGCCGCGATAGCCCCCTGTTTGTTATTTGTTGTTCTTGATGACTTTGTTCAACTCTCTCCGTACAAACAGGCCGAACTCGTGATGAGGCCAGTCAGACCGGGGATTGATGGCGCCGCTTTCCATTTCGCGGCTGTAGCTCCAGTGGTCATCCTTGAATTTGCCGTTGATGGTATTCAGGGTGGCGAACCGGCCCCGGTAATCCAGGATGGTCATGGGTTCCCGGCGGAAGTTGTCTTCCGTTACATCGAACTTGTCCACGGCCATGGCGATGACCACATCGGCCCCGCTGGCCTTGGCCACAGCCTGCAGCCCTTCCTGGGTGAACAGGTTGTCCTGTTCCTGCAGGGCCACTTTCCGGACCACATCGGAATCGACCATGTCATATTCCGGATACTGGAATTTCTTGGCGATTTCGTTGCTGTATACGATGGGTTTCATCCCTTCGTTGTCTTCGACTTTTTCACCGATCATCAGAGGCACCACAGCCAGCTTCAGGGATTTCACCTGCGGCGTGGCAGCAGGGGTCTGCTGCTGGGAAGTGGTTTCCGCCGGTTTGGTCGGCGTAAAGGTGAAAGTCCCGGCTTCCGCCTGGGGGATCACCGGCAGCGTCAGGGCTGCACAAAAAGCGACGGCAGACAAAGTTTGCCAGAATTTTTTCATGGTGCTACAACCTCCTAGTTGTCATTCTTTATATTTTATCATAGGAGCTGGTTTTTGACCAGTCAATTAAATTTCCTGCAGGTAGTCCGAAGCCACCCAGCCGATGTCTCCGTTTTCCCGTTCCACTTTGGTCCAGTGCAGTCCGCCCCCGTCGGCAGCGTCCATGATGGTGACCACTTCGCCTTTTTCAAAGTAGTCCAGTACGTCCCCATTCTGGTTGGGGTCGCTGCGCATGCGCACATCCGTGCCGATGATCTTGCCCCTGCGGTCCTGCAGGCGGGCTTCCGAAGGGATCAGGGAACCGTCCGGCACCCGGCAGTATTCGCCGGCCACCCAGCCCTGGGTACCGTCCTGACGGTTCACTTCGTACCATTTGCGGCCTTCGCTCACGTTGCTCTTCAGCACTTCCACCTTTTCGCCGTCCTCGAAGTATCCGATGATCGCTGTATTTGTCCCTGCCCCTTTGCGCATCCGTACTTCCGTACCGATGATGGTCCCGGTGGCAGAAGCATCTGCTTTCCGCTCCAGGGGGAATGTCAGACCCAAAAGACAGCAGGCTGCAGCAAGGATCCGTACCAATTTCTTCATCATGGTCTGCCTCCTCTCACGCTTATGCAACTGATTTCTTTATTTTATATTTTATGTAGTCATTGTATCACGAAGTGAGCGGCAGTGCTATAGACTTCTTATCCGCCGGCTGCTAATTCTCCGCCACGAAATCCGCTGCCACCCAGCCAGTGCTGCCGTCACTGCGCTGTACTTTCAGCCAGCGCTGGCCGCCGCTGGTCACATCATCCAGGATGGTGACGCTTTCCCCGTTGTCGAAATAGCCCAGCACATCGCTGTCAGTGCTGTAGCTGGCCCGCATCCGCACATCGGTACCAGTAATGGTACCTGCAGAATTCGCGGCAGTATCACCGCCCATGGAGCAGTAATCGGAGGCCACCCAGCCAGTGCTGCCGTCGCTGCGGCTGACCTGGTACCAGGTCAGGCCGTCAGCCTGGGCGCTGGCCAGTACCTGTACGGTCTCACCGTTGTCGAACACGCCGATCACATCACAGTCCGTACCGGCGCCGGAACGCATCCGCACGTCAGTCCCGGTGATCACGCCGGAACCGTTGGTGTCATAATCCACCGCAGCTGCGGCCTGCCGGGCGGCTTCCTCTGCTTCAGCCTGGCGCTGGGCTTCTTCCTGACGGGCCCGTTCTTCAGCAGCAGCCCGTGCGGCAGCTTCCTGGCGGGCCTTTTCTTCGGCAGCCCGCTTTTCAGCGGCTTCCTTGATGGCTACCAGCTGTTTCATCCGGGCGGCTTCTTCTTCCGCCTCTTTCCGGGCAGCCTCCGCTTCGATCATGGCTACTTTTTCTTTCACAGTCAGAGGTTTGGCCGGTGTTTCCATCCTGGTTTCCGGTTTGGCTTCGGCCTTCACTTTGGCTTTTTCTGTCCTGGCTTCAGCCTTCACTCCGGCTTTTTCCACCTTAGCTTCCGGTCTGGCTTCGGCCCTGGCTCTGACTTTTTCTGCCTTGGCCTTCTGCTGGGCTTCCTGTCTGGCCTTTTCCGCTGCAGCCTTCTTTGCGGCAGCTTCCTGTGCCAGCTGGGCCTTCTGATCTGCAGCGATCCGGGCATCCAGTTCGGCATCGGCAGCTTTGTCAGCCCGATACCTGGCAGCCAGGCGGGCAATGTCCGCCTTTGCCTGGGTGTTATCGGCCGGCTGTTCTTCTGCTTTTTCAGCCTTCTCTCTGGCAGCCTTCTTAGCCGCCTCTTTCCGGGCCTTTTCCTCATCTGCCCTCTGCCGTGTTGCTTCCCGGGCAGCGGCCCGTTTCTGCAGGTTGGACAGGCCCTTCCCCCTGCCGGTTTCGGCCTGCGTCTGGTCGCTGTCCTCGTCCGTCTTCACAGCCACTGCTTTTTCACTGGAAGGATGGTCAATCGGTGTCTCCACCACATTGCCGTCATCATCCACGCTGGCTGCGGACAGGTTCACTTCGATTTCCCCTTCGTTCTTGTCCAGCACGGCACCGGCATGGTACAGCCCGATCAGGCTGCCGTCCTTGTCGATGTAATAGGTATCAGGCAGGGTCTGGAGCTTGCTCTGTTCCACATCGTACAGGTATTTCAGTCCGTTTTCTGCCAACACGTGCAGCTGATCATCAGTGTAATAGTAGTTCAGGGGACGCAGCTGGCCGCTTTTCCGATCGAAAGTCATGCCCTGGCTTTCTTCCACACCCATGGCAGGAGTCATGACAATGGTGAAGCTGATTACGTCTTCGTCCGATTTGTGTACATCGTAGTGGACCTTGCCGCCGCCCAGGGTGGAAGCTTCGCTGACGAACGAAGCTACCTGGCTGCTCAGGGCCCGGTTGATTTTCTCGTTGGCGGACTTATTACCGCCCACCACCTGCGGACATTCGATGGTCACTTTATTCTGGGTACTGGTCACCGTCTTAACCGGTGCCTCCAGGTCAGCTGCCCATACAGGAGCGGTCGCGGTGCCCAGCACCAGACAGCTCATCAGGACAGCGCACGTTTTTTTCAACATCAATAAAGCCTGCTTTCTTCTATAGAATGGATTTTCCCCATCAAATCATGCATTGGAATCAATAGTATTAGTGTACTGTAATGATAGGGGAAAATCAAGGGCAGCTGACACCTGACATCTTATGCAGGATTCCCCTTCACGCTGCATTCTTTAAAGAACTTCTTTTCTTCCTCTATCGTCACCGTCCGGCTCAGGGCTTCTGTCAGCCAGGCTTCGGCTTTTTCTTTATCGCTTTCAGGCATGATCAGATGCAGTCTGGCACGGTTTGCGTATTCCACGTCCCCTACGGTGAACAGGCTCTGCTGGTACAACAAATTCAGCACCCGTCCCACGTCGTCCAAGGACCAGACGAAGATGTAGTCTCCCATGGGCACCAGCTCGGCCAGTCCGGCCTTTTCCACGG
This sequence comes from Acidaminococcus sp., assembly GCF_050873445.1. Taxonomy (GTDB): domain Bacteria; phylum Bacillota; class Negativicutes; order Acidaminococcales; family Acidaminococcaceae; genus Acidaminococcus. Next base: position 16,803 of record NZ_JBNMIU010000014.1, read on the forward strand.
TCTGGGCCACGGATTTTCCATAGGTGCGGGTCAGGCCCCCGGCACCCAGTTTGATGCCCCCAAAGTAACGGGTGACCACGGCGGCAGTATTATACAGTCCTTTCCGCCGCAGCACCTCCAGCATGGGAGAGCCGGCGGTGCCGCTGGGTTCCCCGTCATCGCTGGAACGTTCCACCCGGTTGTCGGCGCCCACAATGTAGGCGGAGCAGTTGTGCCGGGCATCCCAGTATTTCTTTTTCATGGCCTTTACAAAGGCCTGGGCCTCGGCCTCCGTTTCTACCCGGGCCAGGGTGCAGATAAAGCGGGATTTTTCCACCACCAGTTCGCTGACCGCCGGTTGGGCAATGACATATTTTCCCATGTTGCGTTGTTCCTTTCGTGTTGGTTTTGTTCCTATTATACCATACAGGCCAGCGGAGCAAATTTGCCAACACAAATCGGAATGGATAAAAGCAACTGGCCAGGAACGGGTTTACCGGGCGACACGGCCTTGCAGCCGGTCTTGGTAAACCCCTACGGCGTTAGGACGGATGTCCCTTTTCAATCCGTAGGGGCGCATCAAGATTTTTGCCAACGGCCAAATATCGCCCGATGCGCCCTTCCCCGGCTGGAACGGGTTTACCGGGCGACACGGCCTTGCAGCCGGTCTTGGTAAACCCCTACGGTGTCTAGACGGATGGTCCATTTCATTCCGTAGGGGCGCATCAAGATTTTTGCCCCAGGCAAAATATCGCCCGGTGCGCCCTTCTTCTGGTTGGAACGGGTTTACCGGGCGACACGGCCTTGCGGCCGGTCTTGGTAAACCCCTACGACGTCAAAACGGATGTTCCATTTCAATCCGTAGGGGCGTACCAAGATTTTTGCCGCAGGCTAAATATCGCCTGGTGCGCCCTTCCCTGGCCTCCCGGCGGGCATTCCAGGTATCATATTGTTTTCATCAATAAACAGGGAGTATCCGCTGTCACCAATACCTTCTGTATGCTATAATGGTACCCGATATCCCAAAGGAGGTTTTTGCTTTGCTGTACCATACATTGAAACGGATTTCTGTTTTCACAGGAGCCCTTTGCCTTTCGGCTTCGGTGGCTCTTGCCGCGGCGGCCATGCCCGGCACCCCGGCCGCCCTGAATTCCCCTTCGGCTTGGACCACGGCTCAGGGAAACACCGTGCTGGCCACCCCGGAACGAATCAAGGCCATGAATGCCCAGATGGACAAGGCCATCTTCGGGGACTCCATCCAGGACCTGGGCGCCACCATTTCCGGCGACAAGCTCACCGCCTATGTGAACGCCTTTGGCATGGATGAGGACCAATACGTACAGGGCGCCCCCCTGAGCCACAGTTTCGCCCAGCAGCTGGTGCAGGATGCCAGGGCCAATATCCAGTCCACCAATACGGTAAAATACGGCGTGGTCGTAGACCGGGTGGACCTGCGTTCCTTCCCCACCCTGCAGCGGGCTTTCGATTCCGCCTCCGACACCCAGTTCGACAACTGGCAGGAAACAGCAGTGGATCCGTCCACGCCGGTGCGGGTGTACCACACCAATCCCCAGGGCAACTTCATCTTCGTCCGTACGCCCCATTACCGGGGCTGGGTACCCCGGAACAAGGTGGCCATCACCGACGCCAAAACCTGGCAGACCTATGCCAATCCGGCTTCTCCCGCCGTGGTCACCGGCAAACTGCTGAGCTTCAAGGCCGGCACCGATACCCAGCTGTACCAGATGGGCACGGCCATCCCCACCAAAAACGGCAGCCTGCTGTTGCCCACCCGGGATCACAAAGGCTACCTGCAAATCGTACCGGTAAAGGCCAGTTACGGGACCGACCTGCACCAGGGCTACCTGCCCTACACCGCCAACAACACCATCCAGATGGCCTTCAAACACCTGGGTGCTCCCTACGGCTGGGGCGGCATGCACAACAGTGTGGACTGCTCCGCCTTTGTGCAGGATGTGTACAAGACCATGGGCATCCAGCTGCCCCGGAACGGGGATGAACAGGCCCAGTCCTTCCCGGGCAAGAGTTTCTACGGGATGAGCCACGACCAGAAGCTGGCTTACATCAAGACGGCCGCCCCGGGTTCCCTGCTGTTCACCCCGTACCATGTCATGATGCTGCTGGGGAACTACAAGGGCACCCCGTACATGATCCATTCCCTGGCGTCCTACGGCGTAAAAACCGGCAGCGGCGTGGTAAAAAGCCGGATCATGCAGGTGGTGGTCAGCCAGGTGGACCTGATGGCCGGCAGCGGCACTCCGCTGGTGGACCAGATGACCCAATGCAATACGTGGAAGTAACAAAAAATGCAGGAGCTGTGAAAAACAAATTCACAGTTCCTGCATTTTTTTGCCGGAATGAATCAGAGATTAGTGATTTAGTGAGTAGTGGCTAGTGGTCAGTGGAAGGAAATCAGAACGTAACCACAAACTGGCTCCACAGGGTCCGGGCGTGTTTGCCGTTCTGGTCCCCTGCCTTGCCTTTCAGGTCATAGTAGTCCACTTCGGCTACCATGTTCTTGGCCAGGGTCAGGTTGCCACCCACTTTCCAGCCTTTGAAGCCGTTGGTGACACCGTTGTCCCCGGGGATGAAGGCATCCCAGTTGCCGTCCATAGTATGGTCGATCACCGTGGAAGCGCTCTGGTCATAGTAGGTTGCCAGAAGGCCCCAGCTGCCCGGCTTGTCGCTTTCCGCACCGCCGTAGGTCAGGCCGGCTACCCAGCCGTCCTTATCCCAATTACGGGCATCGGCATAGTCGTTGCTGCCCCGCAAGTACATGGCGTTGACGCCCAGCTTGCCGGCAGTGTAACCTGCTCCGGCGGTCCAGATCTTGTTGTCGGCCCCATCCAGGAAGGTCAGGTGATCAGCTTTGGTGTAGGTGGCAACCAGATGCAGGTTGCCGATGTCACCGCCCAGTTCGGACGTCCAGAACTTGTCGCCCACGGACTCGTCATTCATATTGCCGAGGTTATTCACATCAGCCAGCTTGCCCCAGGCTGCCTGCAGGTAGGAAGCATGGCCCAGAGGCACCTGGGCTTTGATCCCGTCCACCGGGTTATCGTACAGATTCCCGTCCGCCAGGAATTCGTCATACCGACCGGCTTTCAGGTTCACAGCCCCGATATTGCCGTCCAGGAAAGCCCGCTGGAAGTCGGTATCGCTGTCACCGGATTCATTGCGGCCGCCGAAGTATTGATGGTTTTCCAGCATCGCAGTATAATGCCAGTTGTCATTCACTTCTCCTGTGAACCACAGACGGGTCCGCAGGTCGGATTCGCTGCCCTTGCCGGTGGCGGCACCGTTATCGTTCCGGTAGCTCATCTGCACTTCACCAGTGATGGCTACGTTGTCAGTATTCTTTTCCAGTTTGGCAACTCTAACGCCGAGATTGTCCAGTTCATCAGCGAATTCGCTGACCAGTTTGTCATCGGCACCGATAGCGCCTTTGGCCAGTGCCTTGGCCACGATCTGGGCCATTTCGTACCGGGTCATGGTCTTATCGCCCTTGAAAGTGCCGTCCGGATAGCCATCCACCACACCGGCAACTGCCAGTTTGGCTACCGCACCGTAGGCCCAGTGGCCGGCCGGCAGGTCGGAGAACGGGTTGGCAGCAAAAGCTGTTGCGCTGATACCCAGAGCCATGGCCATGGCCATTACCAGTTTCTTGTCCATAAAAAGATTCCTCCTTGTGTCCCCTGCATCCCAAAGTCCTGCCACAACCAGGAGTTTCCATGTTTCCTCCGCTTGTTTTGCAAAACTTAAATGAAATGCAGTTAGTTTAATATAACTATTACGTTCTAAATTATACACGAACAGAAAAGGTTTGGCAAGGGCGGATATTATTGCTGTTTTTGTACAACTTTTTTGCAAATATCATTGTTTTTTGCATAAAAAAAGACGATCTCTTGCGAGATCGTCTTTTTGAATTCGTTCTGAGATTAGAACGTAACAACCATTTGAGACCACAGGGTCTTTGCATGATTGCTGGTGCTGCCTTTGTCTTTCAGGTCATAGTATTCAACCTGAGCTACCATGTTCTTGGCTACAGCCAGGTTGCCACCGACCATCCAGCCTTTGAAGCCGTCAGGCCCAAAGTTGGTGTAGTCACCGTTCATGGTATGAGCGATATAGGTAGCGCCGCCCTGATCGTAGTATTTACCGAACAGGCCCCAAGAACCAGCCTTGGAAGCAACAGCACCCTTGTAACCCAGTTTTGCTACCCAGCCATCATGATCAGGTTCTACGCCATCAATCTTATCATCAGCATCACCATGCAGATACATAGCGCCAACAGTCCAGTCGCCAGCTTTGTAAGTGGCAGCAGCGGTCCAGATGTTATCAGAGCCAGTTACCCAACCCTTCGTATAAACGGTATTGGTAGCTTGTTTGGTGTTCAAATCTTTTGCATGGATGTAGTTTGCTTCCAGGTTCAGGTTGCCAATGTCGCCGCCCAGAACAGCATTTACATATTCACCGCCGACAGCTTGATTAGCGCCATCGCCGAATACATCTTTATTGGCCAGTTTACCCCAAGTTGCGCCCAGGTAGGTAGCGCCGGATTTCACATTGGCGGTTACCCCATCCACACGGGTATCGTACACGTTACCTTCGGCATAGGTGCCATTGTAACGGCCAGCAGTCAGGTTCACAACACCGATGTTACCGGTCAGGAAAGCTCTCTGGAAGGAAGTGTTGTTATCACCGGCATCATTTTTGCCATCGTTGTTCCAGGTCTGGTTGTTTTCCAGCATACCAACATAATGCCAGTTGTCATTTACTTCACCGGTGAAGAACAGACGGGAACGGGTCTTGCTTACGCTGTTTTTACCGAAATCACCAGTGGAATGAGCATAGTGGGTACGGATGTTGCCGGTGATTTTTACGTTGTCAGCGTTCTTTTCCAGTTTGGCAACGCGGACACCCAGGTTGTCCAGTTCATCAGCGAATTCGCTGACCAGTTTGTCATCAGCACCGATAGCGCCTTTGGCCAGAGCCTTGGCAACGATCTGAGCCATTTCATAACGGGTCATGGTCTTGTCGCCTTTGAAGGTGCCATCAGGATAACCGTCAACTACGCCGGCAGCAGCCAGTTTGGCAACAGCGCCGTAAGCCCAGTGGCCGGCAGGCAGATCGGAGAACGGGTTGGCAGCAAAAGCAGTAGCGCTGACACCCAGAGCCATAGCCATAGCAAATACTAAAGACTTTTTCATGGGAATTCCTCCTTAGGAATGACAGAGTGAAATTCCCTGGGAGCGTCCGGCTGACTTCTGCCGCGAGTATCCTTGTTTCCTCTGGTCTCGTCAACTTTCTGCCCTTGGGGATTTTCACATAGCTATTGTGACAACTCTTTGTCACATGCTTATTTTACCATAAGGATACAGAAAAACGCAAATTTGTGAAATAATTTTAAACTAGAGTTACATTGTTATATGATTATTTTCTTTCTGCTCGCTGTTTTATCACATTGTTTGACAGTTTATGGTACAGAAAAAGGACGATTGTTAGGAATCGTTCTTTTTGTATTGGTCTTGTTTTTCACGTGACCAGCCAGTCATTTTATAGTTTTATCACGGAGATACCGTTGTACCAGCACCACGGCAGCCAGTCCATCCACTGCAGACGGTGCATCCAGCAAAGCCGTGGGCAGCAGGCGTTTCCAGCCTTTGGGCGGATGCAGCTGCCAGTACAGCTTCTTTGCCTCCTGGGTGCTTCCGTACTCATTGACCGTAAAAAGAGGCAGCTGGGGAAAATCTTTCTCCAGCTGCGCTGCCATGGTCTTCGACGTGGTCCCATCCCCCAGGATACAGCCCGCCAGGGGCTGCTCCGGAAGGAACTGCTGCAAGTGGCGGGAGAAATCATCTGTGGGCAGGATTTCCTGCTTGAAGATCCTGCCGTTTTCCCATACCAGGGCCGCCCCGGTCTTATCCCGTCCGGGATCCACCCCCAGGTACAGTTCCATGGGCTCATCCATCGCTGCGTCCTCCCACTGCCCGGATTTCCAGATCCGGCACCACCGGGCCGGCCACGGTAATATCGTGCCGCGCTTTGGCGGAAATCAGCACCTTGCCCCCCAGGCTGCGGATCTTTTCACTGGCCTGGGTCAGTTCGCTGCTGGTGATGGCCCCCACATCCCCGGTAATGGGATTGGGAATGACCCCATCGGCCTGGGCTGCCCGGTTCACATCCTTCAGGAAGGCCATGAGGGCCAGATCGCTTTCGTTGCTGTAGGGATTGACGCTGATCGCCTGGCTGAGGATCAGGGTACCTTTCGGATACACCACCTGATCTCCCACCATTTCCAGACGGGAAACCACCACTTCGCCGGACAGGATGTTGCCGGCGGCGCAGACCCGCACGTACATATCCTCCTTGGCTCTGGACAGTTCCTGGGCAGCGTCTTCCACTGCTTCCCGGCTGAGCCAGATCACAGGCGTGGAAGGATCCACGCCGATGCGGCCGGCCACCTGGATATTGGCCTGGTTCAGGAAATCCTGTACCTGCTTCTGGGTCGCTTCCTGATTCTGGCCGCCTTTCAGCACGCCGGAATAGAGGATTTCCCCGCTGCGGAATACCACATTGCCCTCCCGGATGGCCACGATGCCTTCCTTGAGCTTTTTGGCAGTGTTTTCCAGGGATTTCACGTCCTGCTGGAGTTTGTCACGGGCCGCTTCGGCTTCTTTCACCTGGGTCTGGGCCTGCTGCAGCCGGGCACTGGCTTCGTTGTACCGGGCCTGGAGTGCGCCCAGGTCGGCACGGGCCTGCTGCATCTGGGCCTGGGCCTGTACCATCTGGGCTTTGGCCGCAGCTTCCTGTTTCCTGGCGGCGTCAGCTGCTTCTGTGGCCTCGGTGATTTTTTTGTCCAGTTCCTGGATTTTGGCGTTCTGGGCGCTGAGTTCCTGGTTGGCCTGATCCCGTGCCGTAGTCAGGGAGGCGATTTCACGGCGCATCTGCTTCATTCCGAACAAAGCAGTACGGACCTCCTTGGAGGATACGGTCAGGACGGTAATGGTCAGGGCGGCGACCAGCATGCCGCTGACGATGGTCATGACTACGGAGGTATCATGAGGGCGCAGGCCAAAAAGCCGGAGCCGTTTCTTGCCGATCTTGCTTCCCAGTTTGTCCCCCAGATAGGCAATCAGGCCGCCCATGAGGGCCAGGACCAGGATCAGGGTAATACCGGTCATGGTATGCGCTCTCCTTTCGTAACTCAATGAGATGGCAGAAAAAAAGCTGCCATCTGGCGTTTTTCTCTGGCATCCTGATTCTAAATTATTATAGCATAAATTTGTTTTATAAAAAGAAAAGCCGGTGTGAAAAATGCTTTTTCACACCTCGCTACCAGCGGAAGAAACCTCTGGGAGGCCAGGGACGGGGTTACCGGGCGACACGGCCTTCCGGCCGGTCTTGGTAACCCCCTACGGTGTCTGGACGGATGTCCCATTGGACTGGAACGGGATTACCCGGCAACACGGCCTTCCGGCCGGTCTTGGTAACCCCCTACGGCGTCTGGACGGATGTCCCTTTGGGCTGGAACGGGATTACCCGGCGACACGGCCTTTCTCGGCCGGTCTTGGTAACCCCCTGCGGCGTCAGGACGGATGTTCCTTTTCAATCCGTAGGGGCGTACCAAGATTTTTGCCCTTGGCAAAATATCGCCCGGTGCGCCCATCCCTGGCCTGACGGTTTTACCCCCGCTTGCTTTTACCCGTTTTGTAATCAATGGTGATGCCGGGCTGGTTGTTATACACGAACACGTTGAACTGGACACCGGCGCCCTTGTCTTCCACACTGTAGGCTTCCATCTGCACGCCCCGTGCCACCAGGTCATTGCCCTTGAAAATGGGTGTCACCCGATACAGCACATGATGCTTCGTTTCTTTCACGTAATCGGCCACCATATTCTCAAAAGGCAGCATGCCGGTAACGTTCAAATACCGGGTACCGGTGATCAGATTCTTCGGATTGGCATTTTCCGCAGTGAGCTGATACCCGATCAGATGGCAGCGATTGTACAGGTACTTGCCGTCGATACCGTCATACTTCACGGTCTGCCAGCCGGATGGCTTCACCTGGCCAATGGGCCCCCGCTTCTGGGTGGGCATGGTTTCCAGGCATACATTGGCGTAAGCCGGGCCGCAGCGGCCCAGGCTGTCCAGACTGCTGTAATGCTCGAAGGCCTTTTTGGAGGTCTTGTCAGTGTCCGGAAAATCGGGCACATTATTGTTCAGCACCACATAGGGCTTGTTGGTGAAGTCCGGGATGGAAGACAGATCGAAGGACGGCTGGTTCTTACCGATCTGCCGGGTCTGTTTCGTGGTATCCTTCGGTGCGTTCTTTTTGGCAGTGGTGCTGGCCGAGCCGCAGCCCGTTACGAACAGAGAGGCGGCCACCAGCAGGGACGCCAGGATGGATGTGAGTTTCTTCACTTGCATGGGACATAGACCTCCTCGGTAATCTTGTCATGGGATGAACCGGCAAACTCCGTGGTGGAAATCAACTGCCAGCCCTTCGTTACGTCGATGTCGAAAAACAGGTCGCCGGGATAAGCCCGGTTCCAGTGGTACAGGTAAAGCTTTTCGATCCTGGATGCGTAGGGCGCCGCCGGACGGTCTTCCAGCAGGGCACAGGTGCCGGTCCCCGCCTCATCCAAAAACGTCTCAGAAACATGGATCCCGGCTTCCTGGCCGGTGAACAGGGCGGCACTGTAGCTGTCCATCCACAGGCCGGACGGGCCGGCAATGTCCAGCATCCGCTGGCGCAGGATCCGGTCCTGGCTTTGCCGGCGATGGTTGAAGAGCAGACCGCCGGAATCGTCGATGGTGGTCATGAGGATCATGAGTAAGGACCTCCTTTGGGGGGATTGGGGATTTAGTGGATGAGTGATTGGTGATTTAGTGGATATGGATAAAAATATTATAGCAGATTGTGAACAAAAGTTCACCATGTGGAACAAAAATAATCTTTCAGGCCAGGGACGGGGTTACCGGGCGACACGGCCTTTCTCGGCCGGTCTTGGTAACCCCCTACGGTGAAAAAACAAAAATACGGATACAAATCCGTTTGATAAAACCCCACGTCGAAAAAACGAAAATACGCCTCTACACCGTAGGGGCGCACCAAGATTTTTGCCGCAGGCAAAATATCGCCCGGTGCGCCCTTCCCTGGCCTGAAAATCTTCCCATAAAAAAACTGCCCGAAGGCAGCTTTTTTACACGTTATCTTTTTTATAGATCATCCAGCATCCGAACGCCCCGCACAACAGGTTCGGCGTGGCGGCGGCAATGATGGGCGGGATGACCCCTCCCTGGCCCAGGCCGGTCATGAACGTCATGACGGAGTAGTAGATGAAGATGATCACCACAGAAAATCCCAGGCCCATGGAAGCCCCGGTCCGCTGGGACTGTACGCCCAGGGGCACGCCGATCAGGGCGAAGAAGAAGCTGGCCAGAGGCACGGTGAACCGGCGGTAGATTTCCATTTCGTACTTGCTGGTGGGCATATACTGTTTCTTCAGGATGTTGATGTACATTTTCAGTTCACCGATGGTCATCTGGTCCGGGTCTTTCTGGTCCAGGGTAATGGCTTTCGGCGTCTCGCTGATGGGCAGTACCTGTTTGCTGAACGTCATGGTCCGGGCAATCCCGTCCTTGCCGGTCAAATCGGTGATGGTCCCGTCTTCCATGATCCAGCTGCCCTGGGTCCATTTGGCCTGGGGCGTCCGCTGGATCCGGGCCACCTTGCCGTTGTCCCAGTCCTCAACGGTAATGTCCTTCATGAGTCCCTGCTTCTCATCGAAGGTCCGGGCATAGGTCAGCCGCACCAGCTTGCCCTTGGACACCTGCTTGATGATGACGTGATCCTGGGTCCGGGGCTTGGCATCCCGCTTGATTTCCACTTTGATGATCCGTTCGTATTCCGACTTGGCCGGCGGGACCACCTTTTCGGCCCACACCACGGAAAACAGGCTGACCATGAAGCCGGCCGCCAGGATGGGGGCCGCAATGCGCCGGAAGCTGAGGCCGCCGCTGCGCATGGCCGTGATTTCGCTGTTGCTGGACAATTGGCCCATGGTGAGCAGGGATGCCAGCAGCATGGACATGGGGAATGTATAGTTGATGACTTCGGGCATCAGGCACAGGAACAGCCGGAGCAGGGACCAGTAACTGGCCCCGTACTGGGTGATGTACTGGGTCACCCGGAACAGAAAGGAACTGGCCACGAAGATGGTGGAAAAGGCAGCCACCCCGAACACGAAGGGCTGCATCATCTGTTTTAAAATGTACTTATCTAAAATGGACATGACAGCCTCACATTCTAAAGTTATCGCCCAGATAGAACTTCCGGGCCACAGGGTCTTCCGCCACCTGTTGGCTGGTCCCTTCCACCAGGATCTTGCCGGCGCTCAAAATATAGGCCCGGTTCACGATGCTCAGGGTTTCCCGCACGTTGTGGTCGGTGATCAGCACACCGATGCCCCGTTTGGCCAGATGGGCCACCATTACCTGGATATCGGCCACGGCAATGGGGTCGATACCGGCAAAGGGTTCATCCAGCAGAATGAAGCCGGGGTCGGTAGCCAGCGCACGGGCGATCTCCACCCGGCGCCGCTCGCCGCCGGACAGGGCACTGCCCTTGCTCTTGCGGATATGGTCGATGTGAAATTCCTGGATCAGGTCTTCCATCTTCTGCTGCCGTTTGGCATGGTCGCTTTCGATCTGTTCCAGGATGGCCATGATGTTCTCTTCCACGGTGAGTTTCCGGAAGATGGAAGCTTCCTGGGGCAGGTAGCCGATGCCTTTCAGTGCCCGCTTGTACATGGGCAGATCGCTGACATCCTCGTTGTCCAGGTACACATGACCCCGGTCGGGATGTTCCAGTCCCACGATCATATAGAAGGACGTGGTCTTGCCCGCACCGTTGGGTCCCAGAAGGCCCACGATGGTCCCCTGCTCCACTTCCAGGCTGACTTCATTCACGACCCGCCGGCCGCCATATTCTTTTACCAGTTTCTCCGCACGTATCTTCACTCTTGACTCCCTTACCCTATTTCGGTCTGGCCATAAGACAGTATCTGTCCGGGCCAGTTATAGAACTTGTACACAAAGGCCGGAATGCCCGTCAGCCCGGCCAGGCTGAAGACCGGTGTCTCTTCTTTCACCGCCGGCTGGCTCTGCTGGGGCAGCACCACCATCTTGACGTTCCCTTCGGCCATGGCCACCTTGCCGCCGGCGCCGGTAATGGTCAGAGTATCCCCGCTGACTGTATCATCGTCTTGGGTGGCGGTGGCATGGCCAATCAGCCGGATGGTTCCGTCCGCTTCCTTCGTATTGTAGATGGCCCGGTCGGCCCGTGCCGTCAGGTTCCGGGGCGGGCTCACCAGCCGTACGTTGCCGTCGGCATTGGCTACGCCGCTCTGCATGTTGTACTTCATACTGGCGGAATCAAGGCTGGATCCGTCATCCATGGTGAGCTGGGCCCAATCCCCCACGGTCTGGGCGAACTGGGCATCGGAATCGTAATCCACCTGGTCGGCCCGCAGGGTCTTGTCGGCTTTCCGCAGCACGGCATTGCCGATGGCGGACAGGAACTTGCCCTTGTTCCTGATGACCAGCGTACCGCTGGTCAGATGGGCATCCTTCTGGTCAGCCACTACAGAACCGGTGAGTTTGCCTTCCCCGGTCTTGGTATTGTAATCGGCAGAAGCAGCACTGGCCGAGCCATCATCATGCCGGATCTGCACATTGCCTTCGGCAGCCGCCTGGCCGGTCTTGAAATCGTATTCCACCGCATCGGCGGAAATGGAGGACGCAGCCCAGCAGGCAGTGGTCACGGACAGAAGGCCTGCCAGGATTCCCAGCATTGCAAATTTCTTCAGTTTCAGCATTAGAATTCTCCCTTCTGTACGCTGGCATCCTGTTCCAGTCTGGCATGGTCCAGCGCCACGTTGAACGCAGCTTTTTTCGAAGTGGCCACGGTGTCACCCTTCTTCAGGTATACATTGCCTTCAGCCAGCACCGTCTGGTCCTTGTTCACCCAGGTGAACCTGTCGGCTTTGGCTTCTCCCCCGTCGGAAGTGGTGCCGTGGGGATTCACGCTCAGGATCACGTCCTTGGTATCCATATGGACTTCCCCTTCATCAGCCGTGACAGTCATGCTCCGTCCGTCTTCCTGGTAAAAGGTCCCCTTGATGCCCTTCAGCTTGTCGATCTGGGTCTTCTTGTCGTAGAGCATGGACTCAACAGTCAGCTCCCAGACTTTCCGGCCATTTTTCGTTTCCTGGATGGTGGAACCGTTCACTTCCTGGAGTACGTCCTTGCCGTTATCCTGCACCTTGCCCGTGGTAGGCTTGCTGCTCAGCAGCCAGGCAATGACGCCACCCATCAGGAGCACGGCGGCCACGATCACCAGTATGGTACGTTTGTGTGCTTGCACTTGCATGAAGGCATCCTTTCTTTAACCGTTCCAGGGAGTGTTCCAGCGGTGCTGGAACCAGATCCAGTTGTCCGGATACTGCCGGATGATCTTTTCCACTTCCTGGGTCATTTTCAGGGTAATCCGGTAATCATCCTTTTCCCGGTTGCCCGTATCTTCATAGTAGATCGGTTCTTTCACAAAGACCTGATGGCCATACCCGCTGGGTTTGCGCACAATGAAGATGGGTACTACCGGTGCCTTGAACTTGCGGGCAAAATAGGCCGGCCCCTCGGGGGTGGAAGCCATTTTGCCGAAGAAGGGTACGAAAATACCGTGATAGCCGCCGTCCTGGTCGGCGATCAGCCCCAGCATGCGGCCTTTCTTCATGGCCCGGGCACAGCCCAGGATCTCGTTGGTCCCCCGGGCGAAGATTTCCTGTCCCACGCCCCGGCGCAGTTCATTCATGAAATCACTGTACACCGGATTGGGCTGGGGTTTCTCCACGGCGCTCAGCGGAAAACCGTTCAGGGCCAGGGCCGCCCCCAGCCATTCCCAGTTGTCCATATGGCAGGCCAGCATGACCACGCCATGTTTTTTGGCCAGAGCTTCCCACAGGATATCCGGCCGGTCGAAAGTGACCAGACCCCGGATATTGTCCTTGTTCAGAGCGGGCATGTAGAACATCTCCATGGCCGTCATCCCCAGATTCAGGAACAGGCGATGGATGATTTCCCGGGCCTGCCGGGAGGATACGCCCATCCGTTCCTGGATGGTCTTTTCCGCCCGGATCCGCTGTTTTTTGGCGATATGCCAGTATAGTTTACCACAATTTCTGCCCAGCCGCACTACGAACTTGTAGGGCAGATGGGAAATGAACCAGCTTGTGGCTTTCAAAAATCCATAAAGCATTACTGTTTGTCTCCCTGCCCCTGGACTTCGTATTCCTGTACGATCTGGTCCCACAGGCCCTTGGCCTTCAGGATGCGCTCGATGACATCCCGCACGGCCCCATGGCCCCCGTTGTGATTGGAGATCAGCATGGCCCGTTCCCGCACTTCCGGTGCTGCATCGGCCGGGGCAAAGGTCACCGCCGCACGGCCGAACGCCGGCAGATCGTTCAGATCGTCCCCCATGAAGGCGGTTTCCTCCAGGGGCACATTCAGTTCTTTCGAAGCTTGTTCCAGGGTCTTTCCCTTATAGATCACATTTTCATATACAGAACTGATGCCCAGTTCCATGGCCCGATGGAGCACGATCTCGCTGTGGCGTCCGGTGATCAGGGCCACCTGGATGCCATGGCGCATGGCCAGGCTGATGCCCATGCCGTCCCGGGCATCGAAGTGCTTGCTCAGTTCTCCTTCCTGGCCGATGATGATACTGCCGTCTGTCAGTACACCATCCACGTCCAGGGCCAGCAGGCGGAGCTTTGCCAGTTGTTCTTCCGTTACCATTTATACCACTCCTTGATGGACCAGATCTGTAATGTGCAGCAGCCCCACCACTTTGTCGTCTTTGCCCACCACCGGCAGCACCGTAATGGGCCGGGGTTTGTTGGATTCCATCAGATGAAGGGCTTCCGCCGCCAGTTTGTGATCCTGGATGGTCTTGGGATGTTTGGTCATCATCTCGGCGACAGGACGGTTCAGACAATCCAGGTCCTTGGCGATGCCCCGGCGGATATCCCCATCGGTGAGCAGGCCTTCCAGATGATGGTCCTTGTCCACCACAGAAACAGCACCCACGCCCTTGTCGGTAATGACGAACAGGGCATCCTTCACGCTGACCGTGGAGGGCACCAGAGGATTCTCATCACCTTTATGCATCACGTCATCCACCGTAAGCAGCAGTTTCCGTCCCAGGCTGCCCCCGGGATGGAAGATGGCGAATTCTTCCGGCGTGAACTTGCGGGCGCTCAGCAGTTCCATGGCCAGGGCATCCCCGTAGGCCAGGGCTGCCGTAGTGCTGCTGGTGGGAGCCAGGCCCAGGGGGCAGGCTTCCCGCTTCACGCCCACATTCAGGACGATATCCGCATTCCTGGCCAGGGTGGATTCGGGATTCCCCACCATGGCGATGATCCGGGCGCCGATGCGCCGCACACTGGGCAGGATGTTCAGGACTTCACCGGTCTCCCCGCTGTTGGAGAGGGCCAGCACCACATCGTGTTCCGTGACCATGCCCAGATCCCCGTGGATGCCTTCCGCCGGATGGAGGAAGAACGCCGGGGTACCGGTGCTGGCCAGGGTCGCTGCAATCTTGCGGGCGATGATGCCGCTTTTGCCCATGCCCGTAACGATAATCCGGCCCCTGCAGTGGAGAATCATATCCAGTGCCTGCCCGAAATGTCCATCCACCCGGGGAATCAGTTCCAGGATGGAATCGGCTTCGATTTTCAGGGCTTCTTTGGCTTTTTCAAACATGGCTCACGCCTCCCTGCGGCCGATGGCGTCAATGGCTTTGGCATCGGCCAGTACCTGTTCCAGTTTGTCCAGGGCGATCATGTTGGGCCCGTCGGACAGAGCCTCTGCCGGATTGTCGTGGACTTCCAGGAACAGCCCGTCCACACCCACGGCTGCGGCCGCCCGTGCCATATGGGGGGCGAACTTGCTCTGGCCGCCGCTCCTGGTGCCCTGACCTCCGGGGATCTGTACGCTGTGGGTCACGTCCATGATCACGGGGAAACCCATTTCCCGCATGATGGGCAGGCTGCGCATATCGGTCACCAGGGTGTTGTAACCGAAGCTGACGCCCCGTTCGGTAAGCATGAGCTGGTTGCAGCCGGAGCCGGTTACCTTGTGGATCACGTTCTTCATATCCCAGGGTGCCAGGAACTGGCCTTTTTTCACATTGACCACCCGGCCGCTGCGGGCGGCTTCCACCAGAAGATCGGTCTGCCGGCACAGGAATGCCGGAATCTGGATGATGTCCAGTACTTCGGCGGCTTTTTCCACCTGCCAGGTTTCGTGCACGTCACTGATGATGGGCACCTGCAGGTCTTTCTTGATCTGGGCCAAAATCTTCAGCCCTTCTTCCAGCCCCGGTCCCCGGAAGGAATCCAGGGAAGAACGGTTGGCTTTATCAAAAGAAGCTTTGAACACGTACGGCAGACCCAGTTTTTCACAGATGGTCTTGGCCCGTCTGCCGATGGCCAGACTCCGTTCGTAACCTTCCAGTACACAGGGGCCGGCCATGATGAGAAGCGGATGGCCCTGACCTGCTTCATAGGGCCCGATCTTGACGATTTGCATGGGTTACTGCTCCTTTCCTTCGGCGATCAGTTTGCTGAAGATTTCGTTGGCCCGTTCCAGATCATCCCGGGTATCGATACCCACACCCTGGAAATCGGTGGCCAGCACCTTAATCTTGACCCCGTTTTCCAGGGCCCGCAGCTGTTCCAGCCCTTCCACCTTTTCCAGGGGCGTGGGCAGGAGTGCTGCAAATTTCAGCAAGAAATCCCGCTTATAGGCATAGATGCCGATGTGCTTCCACACCTTCACTTCCGGTTCCTCGTTGCGGGGATAGGGGATCAGGCTGCGGGAAAAATACAGGGCATAGCCGTTCTGATCAGTGACCACCTTCACCGCATTCGGGTTCTGGTAATCTTCCGGCTGCATTTCCGTTTTCATGGTAGCCATTTCCAGGTCAGGATTCTCTTCGAAGGCGTGAGCCAGATCATCGATGACCTGGGGCGGGATCATGGGTTCATCCCCCTGGACGTTGACGATTACATCTACATCTTCGTAGTTCAGGGCCACTTCGGCCAGACGGTCGGTGCCGCTGGGATGGTCGGCAGAGGTCATGACGGCCTTGCCGCCGAAGGCAGTCACCACATCGGCGATGCGCTGATCATCGGTGGCCACCAGTACCTGGTCAGGGATGCGGGCCAGAGAAGCACGCTCATACACACGCTGGATCACCGGTTTGCCCTGGATCAGTGCCAGGGGTTTGCCCGGCAGACGGGTCGAACCGTAACGGGCCGGAATCACACATAGTACTTTCATTTCGCAGGTTTCTCCTTTTTCATCGCGGCTTTAATGGTATCCACAAAAGCTTCTTCGCCGCTTGTAATCTGAATTTCCATATCAAGGATATAGAGAGGCACATCCCGATGGAGGTAAATGAACTCGGTCGGGATCTTAACAGCATCTTTCCCGGTGGTGACCAGGGCTTTCACGCCCCGGCTGATGGCCCGGTCCATGATGTACTGCATTTCCACCATGCCGTAGTCGTGGTGATCCGGGTAGCGGATAGCTTCCACGATGTTCAGGCCTTCCGCCGTCATGGTCTGCTCAAAAGAGGACGGGTTGCCGATGGCCGAGAAGACCATCACATGTTTCCCCCGCAGAGCCTCCAGGGGCAGGGCCTTGGACGTATCATTCTTATACCAGTCTGCAATCTCGATGTAATCGCAGGGTTTATGGATGCTTTCGGCAATGGGAGCTGCCGGAGCGTATCTGTGCAGGGTGTCACACAGGGTAGCCCGGGAAATGGGCGAGCTCTGGTCACATTTTGTCAGAAGGAACAGGCCGGCCCGGCTCAAGTTGTTCAGGGGTTCACGCAGGGTGCCCCGGGGCAGGATGCAGCCGTTGCCGAACATGTTCAAGGTATCCACCAGCACCACATCCAGATCCCGGTACAGCTGCCAGTGCTGATAACCGTCGTCCAGGATGATGACTTCCGCCTTGAATTTATCCACGGCGAACTGGCCGGTAATGGCCCGTTCCTTCCCGATGACCACCGGAATGCCGGGCAGCTGCTTGGCCATGAGGAAGGCCTCGTCGCCGGCTTCATAGGCGGTCATATAGATTTTCTTGCCGTCGGACACCACACCGATCTTTTCTTCCCAGTGGGACCGATAGCCCCGGTTCAGGATGACCACCCGGTACCCCAGCTTCTGGATCATCAGGGCCACTTTCTGGGCGGTAGGAGTCTTGCCGGTGCCGCCTACAGTGATATTGCCGATGCTGATGACGCAGCAGTCCAATTTGGTGCGGGGTACGATGCCGGCGTTGTAGCAGAACAGCTTCAGCCGTACGCCTGCCTCATAGAGCACGGACAGCACACGGAGAAAAGCCAGCACGCACCAGTCCAGGATGCCGTTGTCCTCGCCGTGGGACAGCTGGATCAGGTACTGGGTAACGGCATCGCCAGGGCGCATGCGCGGGCTCACTTCATCGTTGATGTTCCGGGTATTGATTTTGTAATGGGTATTCACCATGCTTTCGGTAGCGGTGAGCTTCAGCAGTTCCTGGAGGTACTGGATGGTCCGCACCGCAGCCCCCCGGTTTTCCTTGATGACCTGAAGGGAAGCGTCCCCCATCTTTTTGCGCAGAGCATCATCCTTGAAGATCTTCAGGAATTCTTCCGTGAGTTCCCTGCCGTCTTTGATCTGGACGCAGGCCCCCACTTTGCTCAGGAGGGCGAAGGAATCCTTGAAGTTGGACATGCTGGGTCCCACGATGATGGGTTTTGCATGGGCCGCCGGTTCCAGTACATTGTGACCGCCGTGTTTGATGAGGCTGCCGCCCACGAACACCGCATCCCCTACGGCATAGATCCGGCCCAGTTCGCCGATGGTATCAATGAGTACCACCTCATACCGGGGCCGGGGATTGCTCATGGCCTTCAGGGCCGAACGCAGGCCCAGGCTCAGGCCGTATTTTTCTGCCAGCCTGCTGATTTCATGGATCCGTCCCGGCTTCCGGGGAGCGATGATCAGGCGGGCTTTGGGGAATTCCTTCCGGATTCCCTGGAAGCTCTGGAACAGGATCTCTTCTTCAGTGGGATGGGTGCTGCCGGCCACGATTACCGGATAATCATCCCCCAAGCCCAGTTCCTCTTTGTACTGCTGCAGATCAGCGGGTGTCACTTCCGCATAGGTCTGGTCGAACTTGGTGTTGCCGGTCACAAAGATCCGGCGTTTTTCGGCGCCCAGGTGAGCGATGTATTCCGCATCAATGGAGGACTGCATGCAGAACCGGGTCACACTTCCCATCATGTCGGCCAGGATGCCGAACAGGTAACGATAGCTCTTCACGGATTTGTCGGAAATCCGGCCGTTCACCATCATGACGGGGATGCGGCGCAGCTTGATGGCCCGCAGGAAGTTGGGCCACAGTTCCGTTTCCACGGGCATGAAAATCCGGGGCATGATCCGCTTCACGAAGGATTCGGACACAAAGGGCAGATCCAGGGGAAAGTAGATGATGGCATCGGCTTCCGGAATGATCTGGTGGGCCATGTTGTAACCTCCGGTGGTCACCGCGGATACCAGGATCTTGGCATCGGGCATGGTCTTGCGGATTTCTTTCACTAACGGGCTGGTGGCCACGATTTCCCCGACAGAGGCACCGTGGATCCAGATGCAGTTTTTATGGGCGACGGCTGCAATCTCGTCATCCCGGATAAAGCCCATGCTCTGCCGGAAGCGGCGGGGAAATCCTTTTTCCCGGAAATACCGCACGGTGAAGTAGGGCAGGATCACGAAGATGAATAAGACTGTGGCCAGGAAATTATATAGATAATACATGCTTTGACCTCGTTTTCATAGGGCTATCGACTGTTCGACTTGGGAAAGGGCCGCCGTTCCCGGTCATTCAGTGACGGCAGCAGGGGCCGCATCGGCCAATTCCTCTTCCTGTTTTTCCCGATACTGGATATCATGCAGATGGGCATACAGACCATGGAGCGCCATCAGTTCCTCGTGGGTACCGGATTCCACGATTTCGCCGTGGTCCAGTACCAGGATCTTGCTGGCGTTCTGGATGGTGGACAGCCGGTGGGCAATGACGAAGGACGTACGGCCGACCATCAGCCGGTCCAGTGCTTCCTGCACCAGCCGTTCGCTTTCCGTATCCAGGGCGGAGGTGGCTTCGTCCAGGATCAGGATCCGGGGATCCTTCAGGATGGCCCGGGCAATGGCAATGCGCTGGCGCTGACCGCCGGACACATTGATGCCCCGGTCGCCCAGATGGGTATCATACCCCTGGGGCAGCTGCATGATGAATTCATGGGCATTGGCCGCCTTGGCTGCCGCCACCACTTCTTCCCTTGTGGCATCCAGCCGCCCGTACAGAATGTTGTTGTATACCGTATCGTTGAACAGATTGGTTTCCTGTGGAACAATGCCCACCTGCTCCCGCAGGGAGGCAACGGTCACGTCCCGAATATCATGGTCATCGATGAAAATGGTTCCGTCGGTCACATCATAGAACCGGGGCAGCAGGTTGGCGATGGTGGATTTGCCGGCGCCGCTGGGCCCTACCAGAGCAATGGCCTGGCCGGGTTCTGCCTCGAAGTCCAGGTGCTTCAGGATGGGTTCATCCGGATTGTAGGAAAAAGACACATCCCGGAATTCTACCTTGCCCTTTACCGGAGGCAGGGCAAGGGCATCTGCCTTTTCAGGGATTTCTTCATCCAGGTCCAGGATACCGAATACACGGTCGGCAGCAGCCAGTGCCTTCTGGATATTCCCCAGCACCCGGGCAATCCGCTTGATGGGGTTGGAGATGTTCACAGCATACACCAGGAAGGCAATCAGGGACCCGGCAGTGATGTCGCCGCTGAGTACTCCCCGCCCGCCGAACCAGATGATAGCCGTCACGCCCAGGGCGGCAATGAATTCAATGACAGGGGACAGGGTGCCCATGAGCCGCACGCTCTTCATGTTGGCATCGAAATTCTGGCGGTTGGTCCGTTCGAACCGGGCGATTTCATAGGGTTCCCGTACGAAGGATTTCACTACCCGGCTGGAGGACAGAGTTTCCTGCAGCACGGAGGTGATGTCGGCCGTGGCCTGCTGGATCCGGTGGCCGGTCTTGCGGATCTTCTTGCCGAAGAAATCCATGAAGAACAGTACCACCGGGAAGGTGCAGAATGCAAACAGGGTCAGTTTCCAGTCCAGATACACCATGGCGCAGATGGAACCGATGAGTACGGACGTTTCCGTGATGATTTCCACAGAGTTGTCCACCATGGCAGACTGCATGGCCTGTACGTCGTTGGTCACGTAGCTCATGATGGTTCCCAGTTTGTTGGTATCGTAGAACCGGGTATCCAGTTCCATCATCTTCTTGAATACCAGGCCCCGGATGTCGATGACCACGCTTTCACCTACGTAGTTCATCAGGTAGTTCTGGCCGTAGTAGGTAATGCCGCGGGCGAAGAAGATCACCACGATACCCACGGCGATCAGGTTCAGCAGATCGCTGTCGTTGTTAATGAATACCTTGTCGATCACGTCCCGGACGATCCAGGGAACGTACAGGTTGGCGGCCGAAGTAAGCACCGTACAGACCCCTGCCAGTGCCAGACGGGGCAGGTATGGTTTGATGAATTTCAGGATGCGCAGATACAGGTTCATTCTTTCTCCTTTGCTGTTTCAAGGATGAGGGCTGCCGTACGGTCCACCGCGCCGGATTTCCCCAGCTTGGCCACCGCCTGCTGCAGCTCGCGACGTACTTTTGCGGCGCCTTCCGGTTCCAGGAAGGCTAGTACCGAGGACGCCATGCGTTCAGGGGTCATGTTTTCCTGGATCAGTTCCGGAAGGATTTCCTTTCCGGCCAGGATATTGGGCAGGCCGATGTATTTCACATAGACCAGATGTCTGGCAAGGAAAATGCTCAGGGCACTGGCGCAGTAGCAGATCACGCTGGGCAGGCCGCAGAGAGCGGCTTCCAGGGTGACAGTGCCGCTGGTAGCCAGGGCCACATCAGAGGCAGCCATCACATCGTAGTTGTGGCCCTCCACCACCCGTACCGGTTCAGAAGACCGGGCCAGGATGGAATCCAGCAGGCTCCGTTCAATGGAAGGGGCCTTCTGAAGGATGAAATCCACATGGGGCTGCTGTTTCCTGATAAGAGGCAGGGCCTGGAGCATCACCGGCAGCACCCCGGTGATTTCTTTTACCCGGCTGCCGGGCAGCAGCAGGACCACCGGACGGCCGGGCCGCCTGCCGATGAAGGCTTCCGCCTCCTGGGGGCTCATTTCCGGCTGGACGATATCCACCAGCGGATTCCCCACGAATTCCACCGGGGCACCGGCCTCTCTGTAGACTTTGGCGGCAAAGGGGTAGATACAGGCCACTTTCGTACACAGTCCGGCCACCATTTTGGCTCTTCCCCGGCGCCATGCCCAGGCGGACGGCGGGATGTAGGAAAACACCGGAATACCCAGGGCTTTGGCTTCTCTGGCCGCCCGCATATTGAAATCAGGATAGTCCACGGTAACGAACACGTCGGGCCGCCGCTCTTCCATCAGCCGGCAGAAAGCCTTTTTCAGACCAAACAGCCGGGGCAGGGCTTTCACCACTTCCACGAAGCCCATGACGCTGTATTCTTTATAGTTGAACACCACTTCACCACCGGCTGCGGCCAGGGCCTCTCCGCCCATGCCAAAGACCTGGGCCGTGGGGTCCTGCTGCAGGATGGCACGGGTCAGCGCAGCGGCATGCAAATCGCCGGAAGCTTCCCCTGCGGAAATGAAAACTTTGGTCACCCTGTTGTCTCCTCTCATTTTGAACATAATGATACAGTATATTTTACCACGGATTTAGGGCTGATTCCAATATATACAATAAACTAAGTAAAAATGCGGTGGTCACGAAGAACCATACTTTCGTAACTACCGCATTTCCTATTTATTCCCGGAAGCTTTCTGCCGTTCTTCTGCCGCCAGCCTAATGATGGCAATTTGTTCCAGCTCTCTGATAACAAGCCGCTCCGCCCATTTGGGAGGGTGATGTGTACCTGCTTCCCAGTCCTTAATTGTCCTAAGACCGATTTCAAAGCGATCCGACATCGCCTGTTGTGTAAGCCCGGCACGGAGCCGGGCTTCTCTGATCGTAGTCATCATTGATTCCTCCTTAATTCTTCCACGGTTCCTCTCTGCCAGGGCTGATGAGGCTTGGGAAAATAGAATTTTACGGCCATCTAGAGTCTCCATAACTTTCGCATGTTTGGAAAGCTCTTTTTCTCTATGGCCGCCTGTTTAACTCTTTAAAAGCATCCGGAAATAAAGTATTTTATTTTTACCAATTTATTTAGTAGAATATGTGTATACTATTTAATTTTAAAAAATGCTTTTTTGGAAATTGAATCATTCCTTTGATTTTAAAAAATGCTAATTTTGAAATCGAATTTCATTAAAGGACCGAATCCTATGGAAACTGCAACGTTAACGAAAATATACTATAAATCCCCAGATGCGTATGAGAACGTATACCGCAACCGATATGATGCGCCTTTTACTTTTCATCTCGGTATTAACATCAAACAATATCATCGCCCATTGGCATTCCCTGCTTTTTTGTATTATACGAAAGAATACGCCTTGTATACTGAGAAGATTTATTCTGCTTATGAGCGTTTTTTATATCTGGTCAATAGCGTTCCACCTGTTATTTTGAATCAATTTACTTTACTCAGTATCCTGAATGAGGTAAAGTCCACTAATGACATCGAAGGAGTTCATAGTACACGCAAAGAAATACGCGATATCTTAGACGGAAATGTGACCAGATCCAATCGCTTGGAGAGCATTGTAAATAAGTATGCTAGTTTAATGGACAATGTCGAGATTCCTTTTGATAGTTGCCAGGATGTCCGTAACTTTTATGATGATTTTACTCACAATGAAATTGCAAAGGAAAATCCTGAGCATGCTTTGGATGGCAAAATTTTTCGTAAAGACCCTGTTGATATAGAATCAGGGACAGGTAAGATTATTCATCGTGGAATATACCCTGAAGAGAAAATCATAAAAACAATGGAGTCTGCACTGCAGCTATTACATTCTTCTGATTTTCCATTATTGGTACGGTTGGGACTATTCCATTATTTCTTCGCATATATTCATCCTTTTTATGATGGAAACGGACGGACTGATCGTTTTATCACGTCCTATTTTCTGAAGAAAGGATTCCACAAACTTCTCGGCTTGCGATTATCAGTATATATAAAACGCAACAAAGCCAAATACTACCAACTTTTTGCCGAAGCTGATAGTGAGATCAATCGTGGTGATTTAACGCCGTTTATTATTGGCTTTTTGCAAATTGTACTTGGAACCATTGAGGATACAATTAGTCTACTAAAGAGAAAACATGATCAATTGAAAAAGTATAAAAAGAAAATTGATGCTTTCGAACTTAGTGATGTTTTATTGAATCATATCTACTTTATTCTATTACAAGCCTCTTTCTTTTATGGACGCGGAATAACAATTTCCGAATTGGTGAAAATTACAGGAAAAGCTCGAAATACAGTTCAAAAAAGAATAGATTCTATTCCAAGAAATCATTTGTCTATTGAAAAGAAAGGAAAAACGTATTATTATAAGCTTAATTTAATTGTTTTTAAATAATTACTATTTTTATAAGCTTTCATCTATATATAGAATGGAGCTTATTATGGAACATTATAACACATCAAAAAAGAGCTATCCTGTAAATTTGATGTGACCCCAAAAAGTTAGACCTTAGTAACGAGATGGTTGTGCCATCTCGTTACTTTTTTATGCAGCCTGTTGCGAGAGTCTGTATTGGACAGGACTCTTCCAACCTAATCTTTCCTTAATCCTTTGCTCATTGTA
>NZ_JBNMIU010000015.1:0-40232 GCF_050873445.1 Acidaminococcus sp.
GGGCCTGAGCCACAACAACAAAAATATGTGGAGCGGCCGGACCGACGGCAATAAGCTGGTCCTGTGGCCTGTGGGAGAACGGTTCTTCGATGCGGGCGAAGTGGTGCCTGTGAAGATCGAGACTGCACAGACCTGGCTGCTTAAAGGATGTGCTGCTTTATGACGACATTGACTCCTATGCTCCAGCAATACCTGGAAATCAAGGAACAACACAAGGACGAATTGCTGTTTTTCCGGCTGGGAGACTTTTATGAACTGTTCAATGATGATGCCCTCACTGCCAGCCGGGAACTGAACCTGACTCTGACCCACCGGGCCGGGGGCAAAGCCGGGGCTTCCAGCGCCATGCCCATGTGCGGCGTACCTTTCCACAGTGTGGACAGCTACCTGGCCAAGCTCATCAAGAAAGGGTACAAGATCGCCATCTGCGACCAGATGGAGGATCCCAAAAAGGCTGTGGGCATCGTGAAACGGGAAGTGACCAAAATCCTGACTCCCGGCACCATTTTAAGCGACGCGGTGCTGGATGAGAGCCACAACCAGTACCTGGCCTGCCTGGAGCAGGAGGGGGAACGGCTGTGCCTTTCCTATGCCGATGTTTCCACCGGGGAATGTGCCTGGTATCTGGCCGGCGGCAGGGATCGGGAAGAAGCGGTCCTGGACCAGCTGTACAGGATTTCTCCGGCAGAACTGGTGCTTACCACAGGGACAGAAATGTTCCAGAGCCTTCTGGATAAAATGCGGCAGAAACTGCCCGACTGCATGGTGAACCACTATGATCCCATCCCGGATATGGATTATTTCGGCCAGCATTTTGGCAGTGATCCGGCGGGCAGGGATCCCCTGGTGCACAAAACGGTGGAGGCCATGCTGGGCTATATCCATGAAAATGTGAAGAGTGACCTGGCCCAGATCAACCAGCTGCGGGAAATTACCACGGATGCGGTCATGAACCTGGACGCTACGGCCATCCGCAACCTGGAACTGGTGAAGAATATGAAGGACGGAACCCGTCACGGAACCCTGCTGGACGTACTGGATTATACCCGCACGGCCATGGGGGCCCGGCAGCTGCGCCAGTGGGTGGAGGCACCCCTGCTGGACACGGCACGGATCACTCTGCGCCAGCAGGCCATCGGTTATATGGTGCAGGAAAGCAAATCTCACAACGCCACCCAGTTCCGCACCCGGATGGGCGAGGCCCTGGGCCAGATCACCGATCTGGAACGGATCCTGTCCCGGATCGAAGTGGGATCGGCCAACGCCCGTGACCTGGCAGCTCTCCGTTCGGCCCTGCGGGCTCTGCCCCAGGTGAAGCAGCTGCTCAGTGAATGCAGACAGGGGCTGCTCCATACCCTGGATACCCGTATCGCTCTTCACGAGGACCTGCTGGATGAACTGGAACGTGGCATCGTGGACGATCCTCCCTTTACCGTACGGGAGGGGGGCATGATCCGCCGGGGCTTCAGCGCCGAGCTGGATGAGGTCCACGACATTGCCGAGAACAACAACCAGTGGATGGCCAATTTCGAACAGAAAATCAAGGACGAAACGGGCATCAAGAACCTGAAGGTGGGCTACAATAAGGTCTTCGGGTATTATATTGAAGTTTCCAAGGGGCAGATTTCCCAGGTTCCCGACACCTTCATCCGCAAACAGACCCTGGTGAATGGGGAACGGTACATCGTCCCTGAGCTGAAGGCTTTCGAGAACAAGATCCTCAGCGCCAAAGAGAAAATTCAGCAACTGGAATACTACCTGTTCAACGAAATCCGTCAGGATGTGCGGCAGCACCTGGTGGAGGTACAGGAAACAGCCCATGCCCTGGGTGAACTGGATGTGCTGTATTCCCTGGCCATGGCAGCGTACAAGGGCAGCTATGTGTGTCCCCGGCTGAATAACCGGCAGGAGATTACCATCAGGGATGGCAAGCATCCTGTGGTGGAAAAGCTGCTGGAGCGGGAACTGTTCGTGCCCAATGATGTGCATCTGAACAGTACCGATGAACGGCTGATCATCCTGACCGGGCCCAATATGGCCGGCAAATCCACCTACATGCGCCAGGTTGCCCTGCTTACCCTCATGACCCAGATGGGCAGCTTCATCCCGGCCCGGGATGCGGACATCTGCCCGGTGGACCGGATCTTTACCCGGGTAGGGGCCAGCGATGACCTGGCCACGGGCCAGAGCACATTCATGGTGGAAATGAACGAAGTGGCCAACATCCTGAAATACGCCACCAGCCGCAGCCTGATCATCCTGGACGAAGTGGGCCGGGGCACCAGTACCTACGACGGCATGAGCATCGCCCGGGCGGTGGTGGAATACATCAACGAAAAAATCAAAGCCAAGACGCTGTTCGCCACCCACTACCACGAACTCATCGAACTGGAGAAACTGCAGCCGGGCATCAGGAATTACTCTGTGGCCGTGAAGGAAAAAGGACATGATGTAGTGTTCCTGCGGCGGATTGTGCCGGGAGGCACCGACAAGAGCTACGGCATCCACGTGGCCAGGCTGGCCGGGCTGCCGGATAAAGTGGTGAAACGGGCGGACGAACTGCTGGAAGAGTATACCAGCCAGGGCCCGGCTCCGGTAACGGCTGGGGCGGCACCTGCACCTGCGCCGGAAAAGGGCAGGGAAGAGATCCAGCCCAGCCTGTTCGGAGACGTGATCGGCGATACCCTGCGCAGTCTGGATATCATGACCATGACCCCGCTGGAGGCCCTGAACACCCTGTACAAACTCCAGGAAGAGGCCAAACGGGAAAGGGGGCAGGCTGAATGAGCGCCAGGGTACAACTGCTGGATCAAAATACCAGCAACCAGATTGCAGCCGGTGAAGTGGTGGAAAAACCTGCTTCCGTGGTAAAGGAACTGGTGGAGAATTCCCTGGACGCCGGCGCTACCCAGATCGAAGTGAGCATCTTCGCCGGAGGTACGGAGTTCATCCGGGTGCGGGACAACGGTTCCGGCATGGATGAAGAAAATGCCCGCATGGCCATACTGCGCCATGCCACCAGCAAAATCGTGAAGGCGGACGACCTGCTGACACTGCACACCCTGGGATTCCGGGGCGAGGCATTGCCCAGTATTGCCTCCGTCAGCCATTTCACGCTGCTTACAAGGGAAGCCGCGTCGGATTTCGCTACCCGCATCACCATCGACGGGGGTGATGATATGGACGTGGAAACCATGGGCGGCGACGTGGGTACCACCATTACGGTGAAAGACCTGTTCTACAACGTTCCTGCCCGGCGCAAGTTCTTGCGTACGGTGAATACGGAAGGACGCTATATCAGTGAGATCCTGGGCAAGATCGCCCTGTCCCGGCCCGATGTGCACCTGACCCTGACCCGGGACGACAAAGAAGTGATCAACACCCCGGGGAGCGGCGATATCCTGGACACCATCGAAGCTCTGTACGGCAAAGAGGTGACGAAGCAGCTGCTCACGGTGAAATATGAACAGGACGGCATCACCATTACGGGCTATATCAGTCGGCCTACTTTGTTAAAAGGGACACGGCAATGGCAGACCTTGTTTGTGAACGGCCGCTGTATCAACAACAGAATGGTGAGCAAGGCCATCGACCATGCCTACCAGTCCCAGATCCCCAAAGCCGGGTTCCCTTTTGCGGTGCTGAATATCGGCATTGATACCCATCTCATCGATATCAATGTGCATCCCCAGAAAAGCGAGATCAAGTTCGGGGATGAGAGCGCTGTGTACCGGGCGGTGTACCACGGTCTGTGCAATGCCCTGACCCAGCCCATGGCCGGTCAGGAAACCCGGGACGGTTCCGTAGCCCTGGCCCAGCCGGGCCCCCGGCAGGAGGGAAAGCCCTTCCTGCGGCCCCAGGCGGCTCCCCCGGAACAGGAACCGCTCTTTACCGGCGGCGACAGAGGATACCAGCCCCGCAGCCGGACCTTTGGGCGCAGTTATGCTTCCAGCCCCGGCGGCACCTATGGCCAGCCCGTTTGGAAGGTATCGGAAGAGGCCGGAGAGAAGTTCTTTGAAGCCCAGCGGGCCGTCGGAGCCCAGCAGGATGCAAAGGCGGATCCGGTCACCGGGGAAGTGCAGCCCCAGGACGCCCCTGTCCCAGGGGATGCGGAGCTGACGGATGAATCCCTGGAGGACGCCCGGAACAGTGGGGTGGATATGATCTGGCCCCTGGGCCAGGTGGACAAGACTTTCATCATAGCCCAGTCAGAGACTGCCCTGTACCTGATCGACCAGCATGCAGCCCACGAGCGGATCATGTACGACAAGTTCGTGCGCCAGCAGCAGGAGATCCCTTCCCAGCAGCTCCTGCTTCCACTGTTCCTCAATGTGACCAAACCCGATGTGGATGCCATCGAGGAATATCGGGACGAATTCCTGAAGCTGGGAGTGGATGCGGAACCGGCGGGGGAGAGCACCCTGCGGGTTTCGGCCCTGCCCGCCGACGTGGCCAACGGCCAGGCGGAAGGGTTCATCGAAGATATTTTGAAACTGCTGTCCGAAAACAAGAAAATCAGGACCAGCGACCTGCGGGAGAGTGTACTCCATTATGCCGCCTGCCACAGCGCCATCCGGGCGGGGGAAGTACTGAACATCCGGCAGATGCGCCAGGTGATCCTGGAACTCCTCAACACCGAGCATCCCTTCACCTGTCCCCATGGCCGCCCCTGCATGATCCAGCTGAACAGCGATGAGCTGTTCCATATGTTTAAGAGAACGTAAGGAGTTACCCATGTCCATCTATGCCGTCACCACCATCCGCAACCCGGGAAGTGATCTTTTGATCCAGGCCCGTGCCTGGGCCCGGGAGCTGCACCTGCCTCTGATTCCCCGGCCCCTCCATGGCAGTATGGAGGATTTCCTGGCCAAAAAAGGCCTGAAAGCCGTGCTCATTGCCTCCCACAAGGGACCTCAGGTGATGACGGAGGAAGGGCTGCTGCGGTACCATCCCAATATGGGCGTACCCCGCGTCCGTACGCTGAAGCGGGGCGGCAGCGACCATCTGGTGGAAGCCTGCGGCCTAAAACCGGGTATGCGCTTTTTGGACTGCACCCTGGGCCTGGCTTCAGATTCCCTGGTGGCTTCTTTTGTCACCGGTCCCCGGGGAAAGGTGATGGGCCTGGAAGCTTCGCCGGTCTTGTACAAAATGGTGTCCCGGGGCCTGCAGGAGTACGAAATCGATGACCGGGACATCGTCGCTGCCCTGCGCCGCATCGAAACCCGTTATGGCAGGGCGGAGGCGCTGATGCCTGCATTCCCGGCGGATTCCTTTGACGTGGTCTATTTCGATCCCATGTTCCGCCGGCCCATCGGCAACTCCTCCAGCATGCAGCCCCTGCGTCCCGCCACCTGCCACAAGCCCCTGGACCGGAGCATGGTGGAAGAGGCACTGCGCCTGGCCCCCAAAGTGGTGGTGAAAGAGCGGGAGGAAGATTTCCTGCGCAGCCTGGGGGCAAGGGAAGTACTGGGTGGCAAATACAGCAAAGTACGCTACGGCGTCATCCATAGAGAGGAGGGAAACCGGTGAGCGACTCGAAAAAACCAAAGGTCATCGCCATCATCGGCCCTACGGCCACGGGCAAGAGCCACTGCGGCATCGCTCTGGCCCGGAAACTGCGGGGAGAGATCATCTCCGGAGATTCCATGCTGGTATTCCGTCACATGGATATTGCCACCGCCAAACCCACGGAAGAAGAACTGGCACTGGTGCCTCATCATCTGGTCAATATCTTGGAACCGGACCAGAAATTTTCCGTGGTGGATTTCCAGCAGCAGGCTGACGCCTGGATCCGGGACTGCAATGTACGGGGAAAGCTGCCCATCCTGGTAGGGGGCACCGGCCTCTACGTCAAGGCCCTGCTGGAACACTACGATTTCTCCAGCGTGGACGAATCGTCGGCGTTGCGTGAAAAATTGAACGCTTTTGCAGACCGGGAGGGAAACGCCGCACTCCATGCCAGGCTGGAAAAACTGGATCCGGACAAGGCGAAGCAATTGAAGATTAACGACAGAAGGCGTATAATAAGAGCCATAGAGACAACCCTGGGTGGGGACCGGGTATCGGCTGAAAAAGCCGCTGAAAGCCCCTATGATGCGGTTGTCTTTGGTTTGCAGATGCCTCGTGCTTCTTTGTATGACCGGATCAACCGGCGGGTTGATCTGATGGTGGAGCAGGGCCTTTTCGAAGAAACCCGGAAGCTGCTTGACATGGGGGTGCCGCTCACGGCCCAGTCCATGAAGAGCATCGGCTATCGGCAGGTAGTGAACTATTTCCGTGGAGAGTGGACACGGGAAGAGAGCATCACCAAATTGAAACAGGCTACCCGGAATTTTGCTAAACGGCAGATCACCTGGTATAAGAAAATGCCCTACATCCAGTGGTTTACCCTGGAAGATCCTCCTGATTACGCAGCCTGCGTGGCTGCCATGCTCCGGAAGCTGGAGGAAATGCAGTTCATTCCAAACTGAAAAGAGAGGGAATCATCATGACTACCGGCAATAAGCCATTGAATTTACAAGACAGTTTTCTGAACAGAGTCCGCAGCGAGAAAAAGACCATCGTGATCTACCTGATGAACGGGTTCCAGGTGCGCGGCAGGGTGTGGGGGTTTGATAACTTCACCGTGATCCTGGAAAGCGAAGGAAAGCAGCAGCTGATTTATAAGCATGCCATCTCCACCATTGCGCCTGTGGAAAACGAGGCCATCTTAGTCCTAAAAAAAGGAAATGATCAGGGTGTCTCTAAGGAATAATCTGGAAAAAGAGATCAACATATTTTTGGAGTATCTAACGGTAGAAATGGGTCTGGCGTACAATACCCGTGAATCCTATGGGAGGGATCTGCGGCTGTTCGCCGGATGGATCAAAAAGCCCCTGGAGCAGGTGACCCGTGAGGATATCCTGCGCTATATGAAAATGCTGAAACTGCACAACTATGCTCCCAGTTCCTCTTCACGGAAACTGGCGGCGCTGAAATCCTTCTTCCGGTTCATGACGGCAGAAGACTTCCTGCAGGAAGACCCATCGGAGGTGGTGGAGGCCAGCACCAAAGGGCTGACCCTGCCCAAGGTCATGAGCCAGGAGGAGGTGAAGCGCCTTCTGGCGGCACCTGACCTGACGACTCCGGAAGGCTTCCGGGACCGGACCATGCTGGAGGTGATGTACGCCACCGGCATGCGGGTATCGGAACTGCTGACCTTGAAACAGGTGAGCGTGAACCTGGAGACCCGGTACGTGATCGCCTACGGAAAGGGGGCAAAGGAGCGGCTGATTCCCCTGGGCCACTATGCTGTTCAGTTTTTGAAGAAGTATCTGGAGGAATTCCGTCCCCAGTTCGTGAAGGCCGGCCGTGATGACGGCAGCCTGTTCCTGACCATCCGGGGAACCGGGATGACCCGCCAGCGGTTCTGGCAGATCATCAAGGCCTACGGGGTGAAGGCGGGGATCACGAAACCCCTGACGCCGCATATCCTTCGCCACTCCTTCGCCACCCATATGCTGGATAATGGAG
The DNA here is from genome assembly GCF_050873445.1 of Acidaminococcus sp. Classification (GTDB taxonomy): domain Bacteria; phylum Bacillota; class Negativicutes; order Acidaminococcales; family Acidaminococcaceae; genus Acidaminococcus. Next base: position 7,513 of record NZ_JBNMIU010000015.1, read on the forward strand.
CCGATCTGCGTACGGTACAGGAACTGCTGGGCCATGCAGACATCTCCACTACGCAGATCTATACCCACTTGACCAACAACCGCCTGAAAGCGGTCTTTGACAAAACCCATCCCAGAGCCTGACTTCTCTTTTATGCCAGTCTTTTTCAAAGGTGGGGAGGCCATGCTACAGGGGCGGGTCCTACGGGAGGTACAATAGAATGATGAAAACAACTGTACTCATGGGCCTGATGACTGCCCTTTTGATGGTCATCGGGGACTACATCGGCGGCAGCAGCGGCATGACCTTCATGCTGGCTTTCTCCGTCCTGTCCAATGTCCTCATTTACTGGTTCAGCGACAAGATTGTCATCAGCCAGTACAATGCCCAGCCGGTGGACGCTCAGAGTGCACCCCGGCTGTATGGTATCGTGGAAGGCCTGGCACAGCGTGCAGGGCTGCCCATGCCCAAAGTGTATGTGATCGATACGGCATTGCCCAATGCCTTTGCGACCGGACGGAACCCATCCCATGCTGCCGTGTGTGTCACCACCGGCCTCATGGAGATGCTGGAACCGCGGGAAATCGCAGGAGTACTGGGCCACGAAATGAGCCACGTGCTCCACAATGATATCCTGATCAGCACCATTGCCGCCGGTATGGCAGGAGTCATTTCCGTCATGGCCCGGTTCGCCTTCTGGTTCGGCGGCAGCAGGGACGACAGGCGCAACAACCCGCTGGGCGGCCTTCTGATGCTGATCCTGACCCCCATTGCCGCTGCCATCATCCAGCTGGCCATTTCCCGGACAAGGGAATACATGGCTGACTATTCCGGCGGTGAACTCAGCGGGGATCCCGATGCTCTGGCGGACGCCCTGGAGAAAATCGAAGGATATGCCCGGTATCGGACCATGCCCAATGCTACGGAAGCAACGGCCCATATGTTCATCATTTCGCCGTTCTCCGCGAAGGATGCCCAGGCTCTTTTCAGCACCCACCCGGCTACGGAGAAACGGGTCGCCCGTCTGCGGGAAGAAGGGGAGAAGATGCGGGCCGAAGGAAAGATCAACCCTCTGGTATAAGAACGGAGTACAGGAGCTGTGAAGGATTCTTTCACAGCTCCTGATCTTTTACTATCTATACACATGACAGATAATCAGTTTTGCTTATGCAATAACATTGTATTTTGTATACTGTATGTCTGTACAAATGCGTTTTATTGCGAATAAGAAGACGATTATAGTTGTCAATATTCAGATTGTTCCCTTGTTATTTCATTTTCATTGTGTTAAAATATGAGCCGTAACGAAGATTGCTCTTCTGGAGGGAGCAATCGGTTGCGAGGGGTTTTATATTTTTTATTTATTTTAGGGGGGGTAATTTGTATGTCGCCTGAGATTATGAAGTACTTCGGTACACTGACGGCGAAAGCTGGTACAGTTCCCGTGTTCAAGTTCGAATACCTGACCACGCTGGGGATTGCCGCAATCGTGATTTTCCTGGGTCGTTTCCTGGTAGCGCACAGCAGACTGCTGAGAAAGTATGCAATTCCTGCACCTGTTGTTTCCGGTATCATCTTTTCTATCATCATCGCGCTTTTCAAAGGAAACGGCATCGTCGCCTTCAAGTTCGATACGAAGATCATGAAGGATCTGTGCCAGAACCTGTTCTTCCTGTGCGTAGGCTATGGTTTCAGCACCAAACTGATCCACAGAGCCGGTGGTAAACTGGTGGCTTATATCGCCATCGCTGCTGCCCTGCTGATCACCTGCCAGGATGTGCTGGGTGTACTGGTCGGCAAACTGGTGGGCCTGCATCCGCTGCTGGCCCTGCAGTGCTCCTCCTCTGCCATGTCCGGTGGTGTAGGGACGGCTTCCGCTTTCGGTCCTATCTTTGAAGCCAAGGGTGCTACTGATGCTACCACCATTGGTGTAGCAGCCGGCACCATGGGCAACATCATGGGTTCCCTGATCGGTGGTCCTGTGGCCGCTTTCCTGATCAAGAAACACAACTTGAAAGCTGATCCCAACGACAAGCCCGAGACTGAAACCACGAATACGGTTGTCAAACTGAACAACCAGAGAATGGTGGTTGCCTTCGCTTACTCTCTGCTGTTCGCAGCATTGGGTATGCCGATCTGGTGCCTGTTCGATCATATCCCCATGCTGAGCATGCCGAAATTCATCGGCTGTCTGTTCGCCGGTGCCATCTGCCGGAATATCCTGGAATCTCTGGGCAAAGATACGTACGTACCTGAATTCAACGCCATTTCCGATATGTTCCTGGAACTGTACCTGGCTCTGGTGCTGATGACCATCGATATCACTGCCCTGGCTCCTGTGGCTGGTCAGATGGGTATCGTCCTGGTGGCACAGGCCATCTTCATGGCTCTGTTCGGTATCTTCGTTTCCTACAACATGTTCGGCCGCGACTACGGTGCTGCTGTCATGACCGCTGGTAACTGCGGCTGGGGCTGCGGTTCCGGCCCGAACGCTGTCGCCAACGAAAAAGCTGTTATGGAAGAATACGGCTGGGCTTCCGTTGCCTGGGTCCTGTATCCGTCCTGGGCTGTTATCTGCGACGATATCTACAACCCGATTTTCCTGTCCATTTTCTCCAATTTCGTCATGTAATTGGGGCGGAAAGGACAAAAAATAAAAAATACGACCTGTCCTCCAGCAGGTCGTATTTTTTATTTGTATACTTTATGCAAACATCTGCCCTCTGCAAATAATAAAAATACAGTTAAAGTTATCAATATTCAGAATATAGTATTGCAAAACCGTTCCATTCTTTGCTACAATAAAGCCATAAAGCATTTTACCCTGACTGGAGCAGGGCAATCAGATTCTCTATGGGAACAATCATTGATAAGGGGGGATTTACCATGGAACGAATGATCATCAAATTATCCATGTTCCACACACTGGCACTGGGGGTATTGTCCATCTGGTTCGGCAACTGGCTGCGGGGCAAGCTGCCGATCCTGAAGAAATACTGCCTGCCCGGGGCGGTTGTGGGCGGAACGATTTTTGCCATCATCAGTCTTCTTCTTTATAATGCGGGCATCTGTGAACTGACCTTCGACTACAAGGTGGCCAACAGCCTGTTCTACTGCATCTTCTTTGCCGCCAGTGGTGCAGCAGCCAGTCTGAGTCTTCTGAAGACCGGCGGCAAGTACGTGATCCTGTTCTGTATTTCGGCTGCCGTACTGGCTGCCATCCAGAACGGCATCGCCATCGGCCTGGGCAAGGTTCTGCAGGTACCGCCGCTCCTGGCTATGATGACCGGTTCCATTCCCATGACCGGGGGCCACGGCAACGCCGCTGCCTTTGCGCCCATGGCTGTGAAGATGGGGCAGAGCAACGCACTGGAAGCTGCCATTGCTGCTGCTACCTTCGGCCTGATTTCCGGGGCCATTATCGGCGGACCCTTCGGTCGGTTCATCGTCCGGAAACATCATCTGGAAGATCCTGCACTGGACGGCCAGGGTGAAATGGAAGAAGCCTCCGGCAATGCGGAAAGCGGAGATTCCATGTTCAAGGGTGATATTGTCCAGGCCATGTATCTCATGTGCTTTGCCTTGGGCCTGGGCGGGCTGTTCATGACCATCCTGACCAAACTGGGCGTCAGCTTCCCCATCCACGTATGCTGCATGTTCGCCGGCATCCTGATCCGTCTGTTCTTCGATTCCAAAAAAGATACAGACCACAGTAAACTGTATGCGGGCATCGACACAGTAGGGGATTTCTCCCTGGGGCTGTTCGTATCCATGTCCATCATCTCCATGAAACTGTGGACCCTGTCCGGTATGGGACTGCAGCTGTTCATCCTGTGCTGCGTACAGGCCATCTTCATCATCTTCTACTCCTATTTCGTGGATTTCTTCGGAATGGGCCGGAACTACGATGCGGCCATCATTGCTGTGGGACATACCGGGTTCGGCCTGGGGGCTGTACCCGTATCCATGGTGACCATGACGGCAGTGTGCAAGAAGTACCGTTATTCCAAGCTGGCGTTCTTTGTGGTGCCGGTGATCGGCGGGTTCCTGAGCAACATCACCAACGCCATCATCATCACGAAATTCCTGGATATTGCCAGCGTGATGCAAAAGGCCATGGGGCTTTAAACAGTTCGCCCCGAGAAAAATACGACCTGACTCCAGCAGGCCGTATTTTTTTTGCACTCAATTTCCTGACCCAAAAGTGTTATAATGGGAAACGTTGCAATGGAAAACGGATTCCATGGCCCTGGTTCCGTAAGGGGCCGATGGATCAGCAAATGATGATTCTTCAGGAGGTTGATCTTTATGTACCTGGCCGGTTGGCAGAAACTTTCTCTGGTGGATTTCCCCGGGAAGGTGGCGTGTACCCTGTTCACCGGAGGCTGCAACCTGCGGTGCCCCTATTGCCACAACAGCGAGCTTCTGGAAGGGGATATGCCCCGGGTCGATACCAGGGAGGTAATGACCTATCTGGACCAGCGGCAGGGCATCCTGGACGGTGTGGTGGTCAGCGGAGGAGAACCCTGCATGCAGCCCGACCTGCTGGATTTCCCGGCCCTCCTGAAGAGCCGGAGCCTGCTGGTGAAGCTGGATACCAACGGCTGCTATCCGGATGTACTCCGGCAGGTGCTGGAGCGGCATCTGGCGGATTATGTGGCCATGGACCTGAAGAACAGTCCGGAAGAATATGCTCTTACCACCGGCAGCGATTCCATATCGCTGGAAGCCATTGAAAAAAGTGTGGGACTGCTGCTCACAGAAAAAATCCCATTTGAACTCCGGACAACAGTTGTGGTACAATTACATAGTAAACATTCGTTCGAAAAAATAAGGGATTTTCTCTTGCCGCTGGTTGCCAAAACCGGAAAAAAGATTCCCGATTTCTATCTCCAGGCTTTCAAAGATCGGGATACCGTTCCCTTTGCCGGCTTCACGGCACCCGACCGTAACACCCTGGAAGCCTATGGGGCCTTGCTTGCAACGGTTGCCAGCAATGTCCACCTGCGCGGGGTGTAGATACAATATTTAGTGTACAACGTTGTATTACACCACTACATATTGACATTTCGGTTTCAAGAAACTAGAATAAAAGAGCATCATGAGTACATCATGAACTTGAAAAATTGACAGAAAGAGGGAATGAAGCCATGTATTCCGTGGTCAAACGCGATGGCAAGATCGTTGATTTTGACGTGACCAAGATCAGCAACGCCATTACCAAAGCATTCAAAGCACTCAAGAAGAACTATCATCCCAGCATCATCAATATGCTGGCGTTACAGGTGACTGCTGACTTCGATCCCAAGATCAAGAATGACCTGATCAGCGTGGAAAGCATCCAGGACAGTGTGGAAAAAATCCTGTCCGACTCCGGCTATGCTGACGTGGCAAAAGCCTATATCCTGTACCGGAAACAGCGGGAACAGATCCGTGACGTGAACTCCTCCCTGCTGAACTACAAGGAACTGGTGGACAATTACCTGAAGGTGAACGACTGGCGGGTAAAGGAAAATTCCACTGTGACCTATTCCGTAGGGGGACTGATCCTCTCCAACAGCGGCGCCATCACTGCCAACTACTGGCTGAATGAGATCTACGACAAGGAAGTGGCCGATGCCCACAAGAGCGCAGCCATGCACATCCATGATCTGAGCATGCTCACCGGCTACTGCGCCGGATGGAGCCTGAAACAGCTGATTCAGGAAGGACTGGGGGGCATCCCGGGCAAGATCACCTCTTCGCCGGCCAGCCACCTTTCCACCCTGTGCAACCAGATGGTGAACTTCCTGGGGATTATGCAGAACGAATGGGCCGGTGCACAGGCTTTTTCCTCTTTTGATACCTATCTGGCGCCTTTTGTGAAAAAGGACAACCTGAGCTACAAAGAAGTGAAACAGTGCGTCCAGAGCTTCATCTACGGGGTCAATACTCCCAGTCGGTGGGGCACCCAGGCACCGTTCTCCAATATCACCCTGGACTGGACCTGCCCGGATGACCTGAAAGACCTGCCGGCCATTGTGGGCGGCAAGGAACAGGACTTCACCTATGGTGACTGCAAGAAGGAAATGGATATGGTGAACAAGGCCTTCATCGAGAATATGATCGAAGGCGATGCCAATGGCCGGGGTTTCCAGTATCCGATCCCCACGTACTCCATCACGAAGGATTTCGACTGGAGCGACACCGAGAACAACCGGCTGCTGTTCGAGATGACTGCCAAATACGGTACCCCGTATTTCTCCAATTACATCAATTCCGATATGAAACCCAGTGACGTGCGGAGCATGTGCTGCCGGCTGCGTCTGGATCTGCGGGAACTGCGGAAAAAATCCGGCGGGTTCTTCGGGTCCGGCGAATCCACAGGCAGCGTGGGCGTGGTGACCATCAACATGCCCCGGATCGCCTATCTGGCCAGGGATGAAAAAGACTTCTACGACCGTCTGGATCATATGATGGATATTGCCGCCCGCAGCCTCAAGACCAAGCGGACTGTGATCACCAAACTGCTGGATGCGGGCCTGTATCCGTATACCAAACGGTATCTGGGCACGTTCAAGAACCATTTCAGCACCATTGGCCTGATCGGCATGAACGAAGTGGGGCTGAATGCCAACTGGCTGCGCAGGGATCTGACCCATCCGGAAACCCTGCAGTTCACCCACGAAGTACTGGTACATATGCGGGAACGGCTGAAGGATTACCAGGAACAGTACGGCGACCTGTACAATCTGGAAGCTACGCCGGCTGAATCCACTACCTACCGCTTGGCCAAGCACGACAAGGAACTGTATCCGGACATCATCACGGCCAACGAACACGGGACTCCGTACTACACCAACTCTTCCCACCTGCCTGTGGGCTATACGGACGACCTGTTCACAGCCCTGGACAAGGAAGATGACCTGCAGACCCTGTATACCTCCGGTACTGTGTTCCATGCCTTCCTGGGCGAAAAACTGCCCGACTGGCAGAGTGCCGCCGGACTGGTAAAGAAGATTGCATCCAACTACAAACTGCCGTATTTTACCCTGTCTCCTACCTACAGCATCTGCCGGGAGCACGGCTACCTGAGCGGTGAGCAGTACACCTGCCCGTACTGCGGCAAGAAAACCGAAGTCTACAGCCGGATCACCGGGTACTATCGCCCGGTGCAGAACTGGAACGACGGCAAGGTACAGGAATTCAAGGACCGGAAGGTCTACAACCTGGGAGATTCCCACCTGACCCACGGGGCTCCCCAGAAAGGACGTCCGGTGTTCCAGAAGCCCAAAGTGAAGACTGCGGCGGCGAAGACCCGGAATGTGGCTAAGGCTGAGGGCAAGGAAACGGCGTGGATCCTGTTCGGCACCCATACCTGTCCCAACTGCAAGATGGCGGTGCGGGAACTGGAGAAATCCGGGGCTGCCTTCAAGGAAATCTTTGCGGAAGAGCATCCGGAACTGGCTGAAAAGTACCAGGTACAGAGCGCACCTACGCTGCTGGTAGGCAAGGGGGACAACCTGAGCAAGATCGAAGGATTCGGCCCGATCAGAGCGTTCATTAAAGAGCAAATGTAAGGCAAAAGGAACGGGCTGTCATTTGACAGTCCGTTTCAGCTCATGCTATAATACTCTATACACACCAACCCGGGGATGTACCGGTTTCGACGGGGGTAGATGGTGTGCGATAAGCGAGCTGGGATCCCGCCAACCCCATAAAACGGTGGAAACGCGTTATAAACGCAGACGATTCTTACGCTTTAGCAGCTTAAATTGCTAACGTCTCGTCTCTCCCTTCCTGCAGGAGAAGCTGAGACGACACTTGCAGGATACCTGCCCTCCAATTCTCGGAGGAGAGCAGGGAAACCCATCGAGATAGCAGGTCAGTAGGCCCGTCTGCAGGCATACCGGCTGCGAAATAAAATATGCAGTCTGCGCTCGGAGAAGTTCGCATGGCAATGCTTTCGGACAGGGGTTCGACTCCCCTCATCTCCACCATGTAGAGATTTCAGTGGAGAACACGTAAAAAGGCTGTGAAGGAATGAAAAATCATTTCTTCACAGCCTTTTTTTGTTGCGTTATTCTCTTACCACCACGCTGATCCCATTGGGAATGCAGGTCAGCGAAGCTTTTTCGCCTTTCAGCTTCCGGGCCAGGGCGTAGGCGGTCTGCAGATCCGGAGCATAGGTCATTTTCAATCCTTCGATCAGCGCCTTCTGTTCCGGCTCGGCCACGAAGATCACCTGGTGCTTCCGGACGATCCGGGCCAGGATCTGGGATTCCCACTGGTCGGAGAGGGTCTTCTCCTGGGGCGTGGCCAGGCATTTCTGGTAGGCCGCTTCGATGGTGGGGGCATCGGCAATGGTGTGGTAGAAGGATTCCCCGCCGGAACCATCACTGCAGCTGGCCAGCATGATGATCACGCCGCCGTCCTTCACCGTGGCTTCTGCCGCCGTCATACCCTTGACAGCCTGGTAGGCGTTCTGGTCCAGGGGATAGCCTCCGTTGGTGGAAATCACAATATCCGCCCAGGCCGGTTTCACGCACACATAATCGGCGATGAAATCACACCCTGCCCGGTGGGCCGTGAGGAAATTCCCGGCAAAGGCTGCCACGGTCTTTTTGTTTTCATCGATGACCACGTTGCAGATAAAGGCCAGACGAGCCATTTTGGCTGCTGCCACCATATCCCTGTGGAGCGGGTTGCCGTCCAGGATCCCGGAGCGGGAATGGGGGTCATCGATGAACTTGGAGCAGTGGTTGCCCATGACCGTCACCGCATCCGCCACCCCCGGCAGGATGGATTTGCGTCCGCCGGAAAAACCGGCAAAGAAGTGGGGTTCGATGAAGCCTTCTGCCACCAGAAGGGACGTATGTACCGCTGCCTTGTCAACGATGCAGTCCGGGCCGGAGGGCAGCACCCCGATTTTCATATTGGTGTCCGGGTTATGGGCGTCGTGGATGATGATCTTATCCTTGAATTCCTGGTAGAGCGCATCTCCCAGTTTTTCTTTCAGCTCGCTGACGCTGGTGGGGCGATGGAATCCGGTGGCCACCAGCAGTTTGATGTCGATGGCTGGATTGCCCTTCCGCAGGGCTTCGATCATCACCGGCAGGATGTCCTGGCTGGGTACCGGCCGGGTGTGGTCGGAAATGATGATGACGCAGTCCGGCTTGCCCTTGGCCAGTTCACTGAGCCGGGGGGAGTCGATAGGGTTTTCCATGGCCTTGCGGACAATGTCGATGCCCCTGCCGCTGCTCTTCAGTTCGCTGATGCGGCTGGTGAGCACCGGTGTTTCGTCCGGTACCGCCAGATCCATGGTGGTCCGGGAATAGAAAAATTTGACGGTCTTCATACGGTATCCCTTCCTTTATTAGTAAATACAATTTTTTGGAAACTTTCTTATTATTCTACCATAGGGAGAGGAGGCTGACAAACGGGGATAACCTTGTTTATCTCTTCCGTTCGTTGTATAATATCCCCAAAACCGCACGAAAGGAGCGTTTGCTCATGGACGATATGGAACAACTGGCCTGGGACATGGCTGTGGACTGGAAGGAAAAAGGCTATAAAGACCGGGAATCCTATGCTGCTGATTTATATCAGATCATTGAAGAAGAACAGCAGCGCTACGAGCACATGGAAGCCCAGGAAGAATATTAAGAAAACTTCCGGAGCCCTTGACAGATTTCCCTGCAGTGCTATAATGAAAACAATTTCAAATACCAATGGTGATGACAAGGACAACCTGTCAGGGTCACGATACAGAGAAACCCGGTAGCTGAGAAGGGCGTAGGAACGAATGGCAGTCAACCACCTTAGAGCCATCTGCTGAATAAAGTAGGCAAGATCGTAGCCCCTGCGTTAAAGGGAACCGAGAGGATCCGGCACTGCCGGGTCAATAAGGGTGGAACCGCGAGCTTATGGCCCGTCCCTGTGAGGGACGGGCCTTTTTGTATGCCGTCCTGATCTTGCTGGAAGTTTAAGGAGGAAATAGGAAATGAGCAACATCAAAGTAAGCCTGCCTGACGGCAGCGTGAAAGAGTTCGAAGCGGGCATCAGCCTGCACGACATCGCCAGGAGCCTGAACCAGAAACTGGGCAAGAAAGCCCTGCTGGCCAAAGTGGACGGCGAAAATAAAGATCTGGTGGATACCCTGGATCACGATGCCAAGGTGGAATTCGTCACCCCGGACACCGATGAAGGGCTGCATGCCATCCGCCATACGGCTTCCCATGTAATGGCCCAGGCCATCCAGCACCTGTTCCCGGGCACCAAATTCGCCATCGGCCCTGCCATTGAAAAGGGCTTCTATTATGATCTGGACAGCGAACACGTCTTCACGCCGGAAGATCTGCGGGCCATTGAAAAAGAAATGTCCAAGATCATCAAGGCCAACTATCCGCTGGTCCGGAAGGAACTGTCCCGTGCTGATGCCCTGGCTGAATTCAAGGCTGCTGCCCAGCCCTATAAAGTGGAACTGATCGAAGACCTGCCGGAAGATGCTGTGATCAGCACCTATACCCAGGGCGACTTCACCGACCTGTGCGCCGGCCCGCACTGCCCTTCCACCGGCCGTGTCAAAGCCTTCAAGCTGATGAGCATTGCCGGTGCCTACTGGCGCGGCGATGAACACAACAAGATGCTGCAGCGCATCTACGGTACGGCATTTGCCAGCAAGGAAGACCTGGAAGCCTACCTGCACATGATGGAAGAAGCTGAAAAGCGTGACCACCGGAAACTGGGCAAGCAGCTGGGCCTGTTCATGCTGAGCGATTACGGCCCCGGCTTCCCGTTCTTCCTGCCCAACGGCATGATCATCCGGAATACCCTGATCGATTACTGGAGAGAAGTCCATCGCAAGTACGGCTACCAGGAAGTCATGACCCCGATGATCATGAACCGGCAGCTGTGGGAAACCTCCGGTCACTGGGATCACTACAAAGAAAACATGTACTTCACCAAGATCGACGGTGACGATTATGCCATCAAACCCATGAACTGCCCCGGCGGTATGCTGGTTTACGCCAACGAACCCCACTCCTACAAGGAACTGCCTCTGCGGATCGGCGAACTGGGCCTGGTACATCGTCATGAACTGTCCGGCGCTCTGCACGGCCTGTTCCGTGTACGCTGCTTCACCCAGGACGATGCCCACATCTTCATGATGCCCAATCAGATCGAAGATGTCATCCAGGAGACCATCCGTCTGTTCGATGAAGTGTACGCAACCTTCGGTCTGACCTATCATGCTGAACTGTCCACCCGTCCGGACAACTCCATGGGTGACGATGCTACGTGGGAAATGACCACCAACGCCCTGCGCAAAGCCATGGACGACTTTGGTCTGAAATACAGCATCAACGAAGGCGACGGCGCTTTCTACGGCCCGAAGATTGACTTCCATCTGAAGGATTCCATCGGCCGGACCTGGCAGTGCGGCACCATCCAGCTGGATATGCTGCTGCCGGAGAAATTCAACCTGACCTACACCGGTGAAGATGGCCAGAAACATCGTCCCGTCATGATCCATCGTGTGGTGTACGGATCCATCGAACGGTTCATCGGCATCCTGATTGAAAACTATGCCGGTGCTTTCCCGGTCTGGCTGGCTCCTGAACAAGTCCGCGTCATGCCCATTACCGACAAGTACAACGACTACGCCAGGAAGATCGTGGATCAGCTGGAAGCTGTAAAGATCCGGGCACATCTGGATGACCGGAACGAAAAGATCGGCTACAAGATCCGTGAAGCCCAGGTCAAGAAAGTTCCGTACATGCTGGTCATTGGCGAAAAAGAAGTGGAAAGCGGTACGGTTTCCGTCCGCAGCCGTGACAAAGGGGAACTGGGTGCAGTGCCCGTTGCCGACTTCATTGCCAAACTGCAGGATGAAATCAAAAACAAGAAATAAAAAAAAGAGTCAGCTGATGCTGGCCCATCCCGGGAGCTGTGGAATGATTCTCCACAGCTCCTGTATTTTTTTGCCGAAAGCAGCCGGCTTCTGCTGGTGGAAATGTAGTGTGAAAAAATATTTTTTACATTTTTCTTTGACAATTCACGCAATAATTCATATAATTATCATATAAATTATCGTTTCGGCCACAACAAATCCTGGCCTGGCTGTCCAGTCCAGGATCTCAATTGTATGGGAGGGATATGATGGAGCATACCAGGAAAGCACGTATCAGCAAGGCAATCATCCGGGCAGTGCTGCTGGGTCTGGGGTTGAGCAGTGTGTTTGCCGGGGGGGGACTGGCGTTTGCAGATGACGCATCCTTGAGCGGGAACACGAAAATCGTCGATCAGGACACATCCGGATCGGTTGTGGGCGTTCGGGTTCCTTATGGTTCACCTGCTACGGTTGAGAAGAATAAGCTGATTATCACTGGCAGGAAAGTAGGGGAAATCAGGGAAATCTATTACAAATCCAATGCTGATAGCCAGGCTGTCATTGCCGACAACAGGGCTACTATTACGGATACCACGGTGAATGGTAACTATTACGGAATCTACAAAGATTCTAGGGAAGGAAAATTGAAGCGCACTGGCAATCAGACCAGCTTTCAGGATTCTACTGTTGTCAAAGGTTGGGCCATAGGGAATTATATCAGTGAAAATCTCAAAGAACTTACTTCTCAGGATAACATAATTTCTCTGACTAATAAGAGCACAGTGGGCAGCTGGCTGGTGCAGGATTTTGCCTATGGGAATCAAGGAAAATTTACCAATAACCAGATTATCCTGGATGATTCCAAAGTGCTGGGACCTATTAGAGGTGAAAAATTTATAGGTCTTAAGAATGATGACAATGATGCAACAATTGCGGCCAAGGGGAACAGTATTACTCTTAAGAATAATAGTTACGCCGGGACCGCTGTGGCCGTGGATGTTGGCGGTACTAAAACCTCATCTGACGCATCTGAGAACACTCTTGATATTACCGGAGGCAGTGCCCTGCTGTTCGGGACCCCTGTAATGGGCAGCGTTACAGCCAGCGGCAATACCGTGACGCTGCAGGACAGCCAGGCCGGAATCCTGCTGGGGGCTCTTGCAGAGGGAGATGCCAGTGTGAATACGGTGACGTTGAGCGGCAATTCTGTGGTGAACTATCAAAAGACGTCGGAAACCTTGAAGAACCAGGGCATTGATGCCCAAGACGATGTACCTTTCTCTGGGAGTGATTCCATGGTCATTGGAGCCATGTCCTTTAGCGGAAAAGGCAGCAACAATGTCATCAATGTGACCGGGAATGTGGATCTGACTGATGCCAGACTCTATGGTGCCGTTGATGGAAATTGGAATAGGGTAGCAAAAGGCTCCGGCAACACCCTGCGCATCGGCTATGACGGTTCCAAAGCGGCGGCCTGGGATGGGGCCAAGGAGAATCAGGTAGCGTTCGTTGGGGCTTTTGATAAGATCGAACTGTGGCAGGGCAGCTGGGGAGAAAAGCCCATGCTGCATATTACCGATGATTTGGATGATCATTCGGGTCTGGCGGATACTACCGTGGATGTGAGCCATCTGTCCTTTACGGATGATCATCCGGCCAGACCCAACAGCGAGACCGTGCTGATACAGAACGACAAGACCCAGTACAAAGCCGGGGAGAATGTGAATTTGGAAGAAAGCGGCCGCACCTTCGGATATACCCTGGGGAATCCTGCCAATGCATCTCTGCAGGGGTCCTTTGTGGGCAAAGCCGGGACAAGCGGCGGCAAAATCGTCTTTTCCACCGGAGATGTGCAGGTGGGGAGAGTGGATTTCGGCCAGGTGACCTGGGGCACCACACCCCTTTCCCTGGAGAAGAATGTAACCTATGATTTCAAGGATTCCACCATCCATACGGGATCCATTTCCTTTGCGGGACTGGATGGCCTCAGGGATGGGAAAAATTCCATGACCCTGCTGGATACTACCCGGGGACAGGCTGTCAATCTGACGGAAGGGAATCTGAGCGGGAAGAAACTGCCCTATACGGTGGGCACTACTTTGGAAGGCCAGGGCCAGGCCTATGTGGAAGACAGCAATGTGCAGTGCGTCATCGATCTCCGCGACAAGACCGTCCATACCCAGCCCCAGACCCATATGACGGTCATCGGGCAGGATGCCGGTCTGGCGGCTGTCATGGGAGGCAGCGACCTGGTGATCGGGGACATGATGAATCTGAAAAACAGGGAAAACGGTTCCTTCACCTTTGCTTCCGTCCTGGCCGGGGAAAACCGGTACGAAACAGGCAGTTCCCTGCGCACCAACGGCTGGAATGGCCATGCCGGGTTCGGCTGGAAGAAGGATTTCGGCCGCAAAGGCGTAGGGGAAACAGGCCTGTTCTATGATTACGGGGACGGGAACTACCGGACCTACGACAATGGCCTGTACGGCCATGGGGACCTGCGGTACCGGGGTGCCGGGCTGTTCGGACGTTTCACCACGCCCAGCGATGTGTTCGTGGAAGGGTCGTTCCGTACCGGCCGGGTGGACAACAAGGCCCGCCACGTGCTGGTAGACGGGGCCGGCAACGGGTACGATTACGATACGGACGGCCGCTACACGGCCTTCCACGTGGGCGCCGGACGGACCGTGCCGATTAACAGCCGGGACAGCCTGGAATGGTATGGCCGGTACTTCTACACCCATGTGAACGGGGATGATTTCGAGACCGGCGGCCAGTATCATCTGGACAGTGTGGACAGCAGCTTGGTGCGGCTGGGTGCCCGGTGGCAGCGGAAGAGCGGGCAGAACGCCTGGTACGCCGGGGCGGCCTACGAATATGAATTCGACGGAGAAGCCACCGGTACCGCCGATGGCCGGTCCATCCGCAGTGCCAGCATCCAGGGCAGCAGTGCAAGACTGGAAACGGGCATGGTGTGGAATAAGGATAACTGGACCATCCAGACCGGCGTGCACGGATACATGGGCAAGCACCGGGGCATCGGAGGAAGCGTGGATCTGCAGATTCATCTGTAAAAAATCAGAAAAAGAAAATATCGGGCAGAAAAAAGGAGCTGTGAAAGAAATTTCGCAGCTCCTGTATTTTTATCAGAATCGTTCCTGCCGGTCACTCTTCCTCGCTGTTATCCTGCTCTTCATTGGCATTGTTCGCCGCACTGGCGGCGTCCTGGATCTTCTGCATGATTCCCTTCCATTGTTCACTGATGGCGGCGGCCATGAGCCGTTTGCCTCTGAAGTTCAGATGCAGGCCATCCAGGGCGTATTTCGTAGGCAGGTCTTCACTTTCGTCGAATTGGGTGCCCAGGTCGATGTACCAGGGCAGGCTGCGGATCCACTGGTTGACTTTGGCCAGTTCGTCCTTCCATCCTTCTGCCGTGGGTTCATCGAAGGCCTTCTTGATATTGGCCGGGTTTACCGGGGGCAGGGTCATGAAAATGGGGATGATGCCGTTGTCCTCACATTTCTGCCGGATGCCCGTAAGGTCGCTGATGATGCTTTCCCCGCTCACCCAGCCCCGCAGGCTGTTGCTGCCGGTCATGATGATCAGGTAGGTGGGATGGAAGGGCACCACGTCCCTGTCGAACCGGGCCAGGGTGGATTCGCTGGTGTCGCCGCTTTCGGCCAGATTCACGCTGTCAAAAGGCAGGTAGTGCTGGTAGCTGTAGGCAAAGTCGCTGGGGGAATAGGACAGGTCGCCGCCGCCGTGGGAGATACTGTCGCCCAGAGTACCTACCTGCCAGTTGTCGTCCGGGCTGCAGCGCATGGGCTGGGGCGGGCAGAACTGGCCTACCGGACTGCCGTTTTCGTCCACGCCCCGCACCCGCCAGTACATGGTGTAGGGGGCGGTGTGGGATTCGTCATCGTACCAGTCGAAACCGGTGGATCTGCCCCGTTCCAGCAGCTGGTCATCGCTGGCTTCCTTCAGCGGGGAGACACTTTTGGTATTCAGCACCTCCACTTCGTAGTTGCGCACTCCGTGGAGGGGCACCCAGTTGTACACCGGGTACAGCAGTGTGGTACCGTTGCCGCTGTTGAAGCGGCTGATGGGGTCCGGATACAGGGCCTGCTTTTTCGCGGCGTCCACGTACACGTCTTCCACGGCGGATGGGGCGGAAATGGGCTGTTCGTCCAGGTTGAAGGCCTGGATCTGCACCTTTACATTCCCCTGGGTATCCTGGGGCAGGCCCAGGCTGTATCCGGCCACATAGGTCCGTTCAGCAGGCAGGGCGGTGCCGCTGGGCAGGGTTACTTTCACATTGTAGTACACGGTGCCCAGGATGGGCTTCCACCGCAGGGTGGAAGTGCAGGCAGCCGGGTTGGAACGGGTGTAATGGGTAACGAATTGGGGAACGGGCTGCTGGAGCGGGGGAACTTTGGCTGGGGCCGGAACGGGAGCCTTTTGGGGGGCAGCGGATACAGGCCGGGGAAGGGGCAGAGAAGACGGAGCCGCCAGGACGCCGGGTGCTGTCCAAAGCCCGGCCAGGGTCAGTACCAGCAGGGTGCGGAGAGAAAACGTAAAATGGATCATAAGGATTACCTTCTTTTTTTAGGATGGTTCTATTGTAACACAGAGAGACCGGGAAGAAATGGAAAGCCATTCCTTCCCGGTCTGATTGTATCACTCCGGTTTGATTACTTTGCTTTTTCCAGTGTATTTACTGGGGCCTGCTGTTCTTCTTCCTTCCCGATGCAATAGGAAGCATACAGGGAGCCGGAAACGTTATGCCATACGGAGAAAATGGCACCGGCGATTCCGCCTGCTGCCGTAAAGTACATCAGGGCCAGGGTGGAGGCCAGACCGGAATTCTGCATGCCGACCTCGATGGTCATGGCCCGGCACTGGGCCGGTGTCAGTCCAAGCTTCCGGGCACACAGGCCGCCCAGGAACATACCAAGCAGGTTGTGGCAGATTACAGCAGCCAGGATCATCAGGCCGTTGTCCACAATGGCCCGCCCGGACAGGGAGACCACACAGCCCACGGTAAGGATGATGACCAGCGCAGACAGCAGAGGCATGATTCCGATAACCCGGGATACCTGACGGGGGAAGAAAGTGTTCATCACCACTCCCAGCAGAAGGGGCAACAGTACCATCTTCATAATGGAGATCATCATGGAGAAAAAGCTGATGTTCACCCAGGTGCCGGCAATCAGCCACACCAGGAAGGGGGTCACCAAAGGAGCCAGCAGAGTGCTCACCATGGTCATGGAAACGGACAGGGCCACATCGCCCCGGGCCAGATAGGTAATCACATTGCTGGCGGTGCCGCCCGGGCAGCATCCAACCAGCACAATGCCAATGGCAATGGCAGGCGGAAGCCGGAACAGCTGGATCAGTACAAAGGCCAGCGCCGGCATGATGGCAAACTGGAGCAGAGCTCCCAGGGCCACGTTCTTAGGCTGCCGGAATACATTCCGGAAATCTTCCGGTTTGAGGCTCATCCCCATACCGAACATGATAATGCCCAGCAAGGTGGGAATCTGGGGCGCCAGCGGCTTCATCCAGGAAGGTTCCAGGATGCCCAGAAATCCAATGAGCACGACGCCGATGGACATATACCGGGTACAAAAATGAACAAGTTTTTGAATCATCATTCTGCCCCCGCGTATCAGCCGATTTCCCGTTCCTGTTCCTGCCCCCGGATTTTGGCAGGATGGTTGTTTTCATCCACCATAACCACCTTGGGTACCAGGGAACGGGCTTCTTTTTCATCCATCAGAGCATAGGCCATAATGATGACAACATCGCCTACCTGGGTCATTCGGGCAGCGGCGCCGTTGAGGCACACCACACCGGATCCCCGCTTGCCGGGAATGGTGTAGGTTTCCAGACGGGCACCATTGTTGTTGTTGGTGATCTGAACCCGTTCACCGGGCAGGATCCCTGCTGCATCCAGCAGGTCCAGATCAATGGTGATGCTGCCCATATAGTCCAGATTGGCTTCTGTGACCGTAGCCCGATGGATTTTTCCGTGAAGCATGGAATACAGCATTTTATTCCACCTCCAGGACCACATTGTCGATGAGCCGGGTGGAACCGAATTTTACGGCTACAGCCAGCAGGACCCGCTGGCTGATGGGAGCCTTTACTTCTGTAAGCCCGGGCAGGCCGTACAGTTCCACATAATCGATCTGGCTCAGGGGTTCTGTCCGGATTTCTGCAGTAACCTGATCCACCAGTTTTTGAGGATCCCGTTCACCGGCGGCAAAGGACTCTTTTGCGTGGGCCAGGCTGCGGGAAAGGATAACAGCAGCTGACCGCTCTTTGGGAGACAGATAGACATTGCGGGAACTCTTGGCCAGGCCGTCGGATTCTCGTACAATGGGCATGATCCGCAGCTGGATGGGGATGAACAGATCTTCTACCATCCGGCGGAGGACTTCCGTCTGCTGGGCATCTTTCAGCCCGAAATAAGCCCGGTCAGCTTGGGAAAGATGGAAAAGCTTGGTGCAAACCGTTGCTACCCCACGAAAATGGATGGGACGGGTGCGACCGCAAAGGACTTTGGTCAGATTGCCCGTAACTTCCACCCAGGTCATGTCCTTATGAGGATACATTTCCGAGGGAGCGGGAGCGAAGAGAACGTCTGCACCGGCAGCTTCCGCTACTTTCTCATCAGCGGCCAGTCTCCGGGGATAGGCATCAAAATCTTCGCTGGGCCCGAATTGGGTGGGGTTTACAAAGTCGCTGACAATAACCAGGTCATTTTCCTGGGCAGCAGCTTTGATCAGAGAGGCATGGCCTTCGTGAAGGGCACCCATGGTGGGCACCAGGCCGATGGTTTTGCCTGCTTTTTTGGCAGTACGGACAAACTTCTGCAAGTCGATAACGGTACGAAACAGTTGCATAACAGATTGACAACACCTTTCGGTGAAAGTGCTGGGAGTTCCAGTACCCATAAGAGAGAGGGGCACTTTCTGTCCCAGTCTTTCCAAGTAGTATATAGGAAGAAAAAACAGGGACTCCACTCTCTCCGAAAGGGAAGAGCTTGCGCGCTGGAGTCCGGGAGTCAGTTCCTATGAGGTTCGATGAAACCCTAAATTTATCTCCTGCCAGAAGCTTCATCATTCGAGTTTCTATTATACATGACTGAAAGAGCATGTCAAGACAATAGAAAAGAAGTTAACGAAAAAAATATAAATTCCGAACAATATATACTATAAAGAATGAATTATAAGACATGATTAGAACGTGCTGACCGTTTGTATACAATATAATTCTATGAATACAGTTCAATTTGTTACAGGCAGACAGCCGTTCACACAATGAAATGTGAACTAAATGTGAACTGGTTTACTCGGACTGTACTTTGAGTATAATCATAATTGTTCGAAGTAATACGAACTGTATTAATTAAAAACGAAATAATGATTGTAAATCAAATGAAAGCAGGGATGGCTATGATGATCAAACTGGAACACGTCAACAAATACTTTGGAACCAATCATGTATTGAAAGACGTCAACCTGGAAGTGAAAGAAGGAGAGAAACTGGTAATCATCGGGCCATCTGGTTCAGGGAAATCCACCACCGTACGGTGCATGAACTTCCTGGAGGAACCTACCGAAGGGCATGTGTATATCAATGGGACCGAATTGACTCGAAAGAACCGGACCCAGATCATCCGGGACAACATGTCCATGGTGTTCCAGCAGTTCAATCTGTACCCGCACATGACGGTGCTGCAGAACCTGACGCTGGCGCCCATGAAGCTCCGCCACAAGAGTAAGGAGGATGCCGAAAAAACAGCGTACCATTATCTGGAGGTCGTAGGGCTGCGGCATAAGGCCAATGTGTATCCCACCACCTTATCCGGCGGGCAGCAGCAGCGGATTGCCATTGCCAGAGCCCTGTGCGATGAAAGCAAGATCATCCTTTTCGATGAACCGACTTCCGCACTGGACCCGGAAACCATCCAGGAAGTGCTGGATGTGATGATCAAACTGGCCAAAGAGGGAAACATCACCATGGTGGTGGTAACCCACGAAATGGGTTTTGCCCGGCAGGTGGCCGACCGGATCATCTTCATGGAAGATGGTCAGATCATTGATGAAGGCACTCCGGATCATTTCTTCGTCAACCCCACCAACGAACGGGTGAAGAAGTTCTTAAGTAAGATTATCCGCTGAAAACCAGCCAGCGATAATCATATAGCAGGGAAGCAAAGCAGCATATGAGGGAGGAATTATCATGAAAAAATGGAGCAAATTGAGCAAGATCCTGACTTTGGGCGTAACGGTCCTGATGGCCGCTTCTATCTTCGCAGGCTGCGGAGATGAAAAGAAGAGCGCCGACAGTGGTAAATCCTCCAACGTGGCGGAAGATGTAGCCGCCATCAAGAAACGTGGGGTATTGCGGGTAGGCGTCAAGAACGTCACCAAAGGTTTCGGATATCAGGATCCGGCCACCGGTAAATTCTCCGGTCTGGATGTGGAGCTGGGTGAAGCCCTGGCCAAGAAACTGGGTGTGGATGTGGAATACACGCCAGTTACGGCAGCCACCCGTACAGCACTTCTGGACAGCGGTGATATCGATATGGTTGCCGCAACCTTCACCATCACTCCGGAACGGAAAAAATCCTGGGATTTCACCACTCCGTACTATACGGACCATGTAGGGGTGCTGGTTGAAAAGGCCAGCAACATCAAGAGCCTGGCCGACCTGAAAGGCAAGGTCGTGGGTGTATCCTCCGGTTCCACCTCTTCCAAAGCCCTGGTCAAGGCCATGATCGATGCGAAGATCATCGATGGGGAAGGGTTCGATCCCAAGACCTTCGATGCAGCTACCTGGACCAAAGGCATCAGCTTCAAGCAATATGCTGATTATCCGGCCATTTCCACCGCACTGACTTCCGGTGAAGTTGCAGCGTTCTGCGTAGATAAATCCATCCTGGCCATCTACTGCACTGACGACCGTACATTCATCAAAGAACAATTTGCTCCTCAGGAATACGGACTGGCCACCAAGAAGGGGTCCGGCCTGAGCAAGATTGCTGAAGAAGCTGTGCAGGGCTGGCTGAAAGATGGCACCATCAAGAAGCTGGAAGCCAAATACGGGCTTGATAAATAAGAAATAGGTCAGAAGGAAGCGGCAATCCTCCATCCGGCAGTTCGAAGATGAAGCGATTGCCCTTCCCTTTCATAGGAGGCAATATTATGGGCGGGTTATTTTCAGAAAAGGCGTGGGCCATTGTCCTGGCTCACAAGGCAAATTTTATCCAGGGCTTTTCCGTGACACTGGAAAGTGCTTTCGGGGGCATCCTGATCGCCGTGGTCCTGGGCATCCTGCTGGGGCTTATGGGAGTCAGCTCTAAGAAGCTGCCCCATGCCGTCAACCGGATCTACGTAGAAGCCATCCAGAATACGCCGCTCATCCTGCAGCTGTGTCTTCTGTATTACGCATGTTCCTTCTCCGGTCATAAGATCGGTATCCTGGCAGCCGGTATCATCGCACTGGGTATCTACCATGGCGCTTACATGGCTGAAGTGATCCGGGCCGGCATCGAAGCGGTGCCCAGCGGGCAGTTTGAAGCAGCCGATGCCCAGGGGTTCGATTATACCCAGAAAATGGCGTACATCATCCTGCCCCAGACCATCAAGATCATCCTGCCGCCGACTGTGAACCAGATCGGCAACCTGATCAAGAACACGGCCGTGCTGTACATCATCGGCGGGGCGGATCTGATTTCTTCCACTTACAACTTCGTAACCGGGGCCACTACCGGCGGCGCCTATGCACCGGCCTACATCGTCTGCGGCGTCCTGTTCTTTGTGATCTGCTTCCCGCTGTCCACTCTGGCCGGCAAATGGGAAGCCAGACTGAAGGCCCAGGATGAAATGATGAATGCCTGAGGAGGGAACGACTTATGAATACACTCGCTGGCAGTTTTGCCTTACTGAAAAATCCTGATATCATGTCCTTCATGCTGAAGGGCGTCCTGTTCACCGTGCTCCTGGCCGTAGTTTCCATTACCGCCAGCCTGGGGATGGCCTCGGTGCTGGCCCTGGTGCGGAACTACTGCACCAGACCGGCAGAACGGATCTTCCGGTGGATCGCCACCGCATACGTGGAACTGTTCCGGAACACCCCGCTGCTGTTCTGGATCTTCATCGGCACCGTATTCTTCCCGGCTCCGCACCTGGGTCGGCTGTTCGGCCTCAGCAGCGTGGAAACCAAGCTGCTGTTCAAGTGCACCATTGCTCTGACCATTTTTGAGAGCGCCATCATCGCTGAAATCATCCGCGGCGGGCTGAATGCCATCAGCAAAGGCCAGTTCGAAGCCGGTTATGCCCAGGGATTCAACATGGTCCAGGTAATGTGGTACATCATCCTGCCCCAGGCCTTCCGGAAAATCATCCCGACCCTGATGAGCCAGGTAATCACCATCATTAAGGATACCTCCTTTATGGCCAACGTGGCCACCATCGAACTGATGGCCCGTGTGAACAAGGTGCTGGGCGGCGCTGCCATGTACAACGGCACCGGTACCATCAACGTATCCGATGTATTCGTTCTGTTCGGGTTCGCAGCCCTGGTGTACTTCGTGATCAACTATACCCTGAGCTGTCTGGTACGCCGGGTGCAGGCAAACCTGCAGCGGGAAGCCGAACCGGTAGTCGTGCCGGAAGTAGCAGCCAGCGTGGAAATGGCGAAGTAAGAGCAAAGAGGGCGGAACAGGCTGGCATGGTACCCGTCCGGGTTCATTGCATTCCCCCGGTGGGATTGGTATAATATAAACATCCAATTATGCGGCAGGGAGGGACCTGCAGGAGGGCCAACCATTATGAAACAGCATAAATTCTGGGCCTGGGCAACGGTTTTTGCCTTTGCTATGACCATGATCACCGGAATGAAACGGAAGTAAGAAAAGAAAATTTGCCGGCGTCAGCTGGCTTCCATCGGCTGGTGGCCAGATAGCTGGTCACTGGCGACGGGGTGTGGAAAAGTATTTTTTCACACCCCCTTTTGTGCTGATAGAAAGGAGATACATACTATGCCCTGTACAACACTGCTCGTCGGTAAAAACGCATCTTATGACGGTTCTACATTGATGGCCCGGAACGAGGATTCTCCTTCCGGACAGTTTACACCTAAAAAATTCATCGTGGTACGTCCCGAGGACCAGCCCCGGCACTACAGAAGCGTCATTTCCAAAGTGGAAATCGATCTGCCCGATACGCCGCTGCGCTATACGGCCATGCCCAACGCCCAGGCGGATGAAGGCATCTGGGGAGAATGCGGCATCAATGCGGCCAACGTGGCCATGACGGAAACGGAAACCATCACCACCAACCATCGTGTACTGGGAGCCGATCCGCTGGTGCCCGGAGGTATCGGCGAAGAAGACCTGCTGACCATCGTCCTTCCGTATATCCATTCTGCCCGGGAAGGGGTGCTTCGGCTGGGGGCGCTCCTGAAAAAATACGGCACCTACGAAATGAACGGCATCGGCTTCCAGGACGTGGATGAAATCTGGTGGCTGGAAAGCATCGGCGGCCATCACTGGATCGCCAAAAAGGTGCCCGATGACGAGGCCGTGGTCATGCCCAATCAGCAGGGCATCGATTTCTTCGATCTGGTGGATGCTTTCGGGGCTCAAAAAGAACATCTGTGCTCTGCAGACCTATTGGACTTCATCCATGACAATCACCTGGACCTGACTCCGGACGATGATCGGGAAGGTGGACTGGAAGAAGACCGGTCCTTTGACTGCCGCAGTGCTTTTGGCAGCCACGATGATGCGGATCATACGTACAATACGCCCCGGGCCTGGTACATGCTGCGCTGCCTGGCGCCCTTTACCTTCCACTGGGATACGCCCGATGCACCTTTCCAGCCGGAAGACGATGATCTGCCCTGGTCCCTGTCGCCTGACCGCAAGGTAACTGTGGAGGATGTGAAGTATATATTAAGCAGCCACTACCAGGGTACACCCTATGATCCCTATGGACACAAAGGGGATCTCAGCCTGCGGGGCAAGTACCGTCCCATCGGCATCAACCGGACCAATTTCCTGGGGCTGACCCAGATTCGTCCGTATGTGCCCGAGGAACGCAGAGCCCTCATGTGGGTGGCGGAAGGCTGCAACGTGTTCAACGTGCTGGCGCCTTTCTACACCAATGTGGACAGCACACCGGCTTATCTGGCAGAAACCGGAAAGCTGCCCGATACCAGCCAGTTCTACTGGGCCAACCGGCTGATCGGGGCCCTGGCGGACGCCCATTATGCCCAGACAGCCAATCTTATTGAACGGTACCAGAACAGTGTGGGGGGTAAGGCCCATGCCCTCATCAAAACCGGAGATGCCGGCAGCGTGACGGGCAGTGTGACCGCCTATCTGGAGGAACGGAATAAAGTCCTGGCTGATATGCTGCAGGAAGAGACCGGGAAGGTACTGGGCCAGGTGCTGTACGAAGCCAGCAACGGCATGAAGAACGGCTTTGCCCGGTCGGATGCGTAAAAACTATGGTATAATAAGGGGTAAAGTAGAATGAAAACACCTTTCTGGAGGGATACCCATGTCTGTGGAACCTGTCTTACCCCATAATCACGGAGAAAATATCAACCTTGTCCTGCAGGATTTGCCGGAGAACGCCGACTTTTCGGCGGTTTCCACCCTTTTCAGCAGCCTGGCTGACGCCAACCGGATCAAACTGTTCTGGTTCCTGTGCCATATGGAAGAATGTGTGATCAACCTGTCCGCCCTGATGCAGATGAGCAGCCCGGCGCTGAGCCATCATCTGAAGATCCTGCGGGAAAAGGGGCTGATCACCAGCCGCCGGGCCGGCAAGGAAATGTACTATAAAGCGGCTAACACCGAAGAAGTGCGGCTGCTCCACCATATGATCGAGCTTCTGATCGACATTACCTGTCCGGAAAAAGACCGGGGAGAGAAAACTGAACCATGACGAGTCTATCTGCAAAAAAGAAAGGCAGACTCTGGCACCAGATCGGTGCCTTCTGCCTTCCTTATTTATGTTCCTGTTTCCTGCAGACCTTATATGGCATGGCCGACCTGTTCATCATCGGCCAGTTCGAAGGAGCCGGCAGCATTACCGCCGTTTCCATCGGCAGCCAGGTGATGCACATGCTTACGGTGATGATCGTGGGCCTTGCCATGGGGACCACGGTGCACATCGGGCGCAGCATCGGTGCGGGCCGTCGGGACCTGGCAGCGAAATTTACCGGCAATACCATTACCCTGTTCCTGGGCGGTTCCCTGGTGCTGGCAGCTGCGGCGCTGGGGCTGGTGGGCCATGTGGTGGACTGGATGTCCACGCCGGTAGAAGCCGTGACCGGGACCCGGGATTATCTGACCATCTGTTATATGGGCATCCCGTTCATTACGGCCTATAACATCATCAGCTCTATTTTCCGGGGGATGGGGAACTCCCGTACGCCCATGTACTTCGTGGCCATCGCCTGCGTGGCCAATATTTTCCTTGATCTGCTGTTCATGGGGCCGCTCCATCTGGGCCCTGCCGGAGCGGCTCTGGGGACCGTCATGAGCCAGGCCATCAGCGTGGTCATTTCCCTGTGGATGGTCCGGCGGCATGACCTGGGCATCCCGCTGGAACGGGCGGATCTGAAGCCCCGGGGAGATATCCTCAAAAAACTCCTGCGGGTGGGGGTGCCCATTTCTGTCCAGGACGGATTCATCCAGGTGTCCTTCCTGGTGATTACCGTGATTGTCAATGCCCGGGGCGTGGTGGATGCGGCTGCCGTGGGCATCGTGGAAAAGTTCATCAGCTTCGTGTTCATGGTGCCCAGCGCCATGCTGGCTACCATTTCGGCCCTGGGCTCCATCCGCATTGGGGCCGGCAGGCCGGAGCAGGCCGTGGAGATCCTGTATGCCGGGCTGAAGATCGTGGTGACTTACGGGGTGGCGCTGGCAGTGCTGATCCAGTTCT
Source organism: Acidaminococcus sp. (assembly GCF_050873445.1). Lineage (GTDB taxonomy): Bacteria > Bacillota > Negativicutes > Acidaminococcales > Acidaminococcaceae > Acidaminococcus. Next base: position 33,334 of record NZ_JBNMIU010000015.1, read on the forward strand.
GTGCCTATCACGTGGTGGGGGTCTTTACTTCGGAACCGGATGTGATTGCTGCCGGGGGACCTTATTTGAAGGGGTATATCTTCGATACCACCTTTGCCGGTATCCATTTCAGCTTCAGCGGGTATTTTACAGCCAACGGAAGGTCCGAGATCTCGTTTTTGCATAACCTGGTCTCCATCGTATGCGCCCGGATCCCTCTGGCCTACCTGACGTCCCAGATGTTCCCGGATACGCTGTTACCCATGGGCCTGGCAACGGCCAGTGGATCCCTGGTCAGCGTGGTGATCTGTGTGGTGGCGTACAGGGTATTGAAACCGAAGTTTTTGCATGCAGGGGCAGATCGGTGAATCGTGTGCGTATAACGTATGACAAATGTGGGTGTGAAGAAATGAGAAATTATTTCTTCACACCCACATTATTTTGAAACGAAAGCCCTCCGGGCGACCTGGAAACGGTCTTCCCTTCATGGCACAGACCTTACGTTCAGCGTTTTCTCCGATTGTTTTCTGCCTGGCTGTAATAGGCTTCCTTTTCTGCATACATTCGCTGGTCGCCGATCCGTTCAATATCTTCCATCGATGTCCAGCTTACATCCTGGCTGTACACATAGCCGCATGCAACGTGGAGAGTAGACACCAGCTGCCCTGTCCATCTGTTGATGGTTTCCTTGAAATCTCTCTGGACATTTTTCAAACGGTCCTTATCGATTATCAGAATGGCCGCAAATTCATCTCCGCCCATACGATAGACTTTGCCGTAGCTGCCAAAGCACTGTTTCATACAGGAAGCAGCTCCCTTTAGGAGTTCGTCACCACCTTCATGACCAATGGTATCATTGACCTGTTTCAGTCCGTTGACATCCATAGCGACATAGACGAAAGGCATATGCATGGCCAGCGTTGTCTGTACGTCTTCCAGATAGGCTCTCCGGTTGCGGCACTGGGTGAGTTCGTCCGTATGGGAGGCATAGAGCAGAGACTCTTCTTTCCGTTTTTCACTGTCAATATTACGGGTAATCAAAAGCAGTGTGCTGAGGTCTCCGGAGGAGTAGCGCCTGATGACTACAAACGATACACGGAACCAGAGGCCGTTAGCCGTCATATAATCCAGAGAAATCGATTTTTTGCTGTGGATCCGTTTTGCAACCGTAGACAGTTCTACAAATTGCCGCACCATAACTTTATCTTCGTCCGATGTCTGCTGATTCATAAAGCGATACAGCCAGCGTGCGGCGCCGGGCATGATGTTCCGTTTCTTAGAAAATTGGGTATAGGCGGAATAGTCTACATAGGTATCTTCCTTCAAATCGATCAGATGCATGCTCTGATAAACTTTTGACATGGACAGCAGGATACCGAACTGATTGTCTCGTTCCTGTCTCGCTTTCAACATTTTGACCAGCATATAGATAATGATCAGAGCTGCCAGTCCCAAGTAGCCGCCTACCAGTGTTAAGGCCATTGCGTTATTCTGATTTGTAGCCGCTGCAGACCAGGCTACCCCAATGGTATAAGGCCCGGAAAAACGGAAAGAGACTTTGTGGTTTTCTCCGTCAATATAGGCAGTTCCTTTGTGCAGCTCATTGGGATCATCTTTGCGGGCAATGCCGATATCATCCAGTTTCTTTCCAATTTTCTCTTTATCGGTAGCCCCATAGATTTCTCCCGTGTCCCGATTGGCCACAAAAATCTGCATGCCTTCATAGATCGGCATGCGGGCGACTACCTCAGAAACTTCATTTTGTTTCAGTTCGTCGAGCAGGCGAACAGGTGCAATGCCTACTTCTACCAAACGGGTCCCGGTTTCATCCCATGTCATGGCATACATCATTTTTTTTTCATCCGATGTATTTGGCATGAGGTCCTGGCAAAGGGTCAGCGACTTGTCTTCCAGCATGGGCTTGAAAAAGGTAAGCTGCTCCCCGGAGTCGAAACTATAGCCCCAGTATTTGGGAATGGTACCGCTGTAAAGGAACCCTTTTTGATTGAACAAATGAATTTCGTCCACTGATACCAGCGATGCAATCTTGTTGAGTTCCTTTACGTCATATTCTGCTTCAGGCTTCGCGTCAATGATATAGGCAACCGTTTTGGCTCGGATGACATAATCTTCCTGCAGAGAATCAACCAGAGCTTTTTCGTTCTGCTCGTTGTTTTCGATGATGTTTACAATCCGATCCAGCAGCAGCAGAGAAGTCGTATCAAAATTTTGATTGTTGATGATATTGAGGATAACCAGCTGGATGCCCAGCGCCATTGCGATGATGCAGGAAGCTACCCAAATGATCGGATAGATTTTGTTATTTTTAATCCATGTATCTTTTATTTCGTCCTTCATAAGCGGGTACTCCGTTCGTGCAAAGAAAAAATATCACTTTGTATATATAATAAACCAAAATTCATTAAATGAACAGAGCTGAGTCTATACGATTTGGCAGATTTTGCAAAAAGGATTTTAGTCAGGTACATTGTTTGTTGACCAGTGTCTAAAAAAAGCCGGCAGCATAAACTGCCAGCTTTTTCCTTCCCTGTTTCTTACTCTCTTTCTTTTTTCGCCAGCTCGGGCAGGATGAATCCGATGCCGATCAGTACCAGCGGGGTGATGATGTTCATTCCGAACTGGAAGTACCAGGTGTCGGTACCGGCTTGCACACCTCTGGGGAACATGCCCATGATGCAGGCAAAGGCGGTGAAGGCAAAGCACCAGAAGCCGGCGAACATGCCCAGGCCCTTGCTTTTTACAAAATGGTACTCGGAGATATATTTTTCAGCATGTTTCTTCAGCATCATGTAGGCGAAGAATACCCACAGGTAACGAAGGGGCATGCACACTGCGTTCAGACGGATCAGCCAGTTGTACAGGCTGGTCATATCGCCGATGCCCAGGGCGGGTACGATCAGCAGGATGGAAACCAGCACAGCGGTCATTTTGTAACCGGTCACCGGTACCCCTTTGGCATTCATCCTGGTGAATGCTTTGGGAACGAATTCGGGGTCCACGTCGGCCAGCAGGATCTTGATGGGGGCATCGATGGAAATGGCCAGGGTCGCGGCCTGTCCCAGAGCGGTGCAGATGGCGTAGATGACCACGAAGGTGCTTCCGATGCCGTAGTATTCACCCAGCTTTGCAAAGCTGTAGTAGGCACCGTTCATCATCAGGTCCTTGGGGATGTTGGTGGGGTCGAACATCAGGCCCATGGCAAAAGTACCCAGCAGGGCGGTCACAGCAACCATGGTAGCCATGAAAATCATGGATTTCGGATATTCTGAAGCAGGATGCTTCAGGTTGTTTACATAGGGACTCAGCCGTTCGCAGCCGCCTACGGCGAAGACCAGGATGCCCAGGGTGGTCATGTAATCGAAGTCAAAGGTGGGCATCAGGGTATCCCAGTTCAGGCTGTAGGTGAAGGTCCTGGCGGTAGTCAGATGGGGTGCAGCCAGGGCCAGCAGGATGTACAGGATACTCATGACGAACATGAAGGAACCGGCCAGGGCACCGATCCGTTTCAGGGCACCCACACCCTTGGAGGCATACCACAGGAAGAAGAAGAAAATCACAAGAGCGATGATCTGCAGCATCAGAGGTGAGATCATTTTGGTCAGGGTGCCGTTCTGCAGAGCAGCCCAGCCAAAAGCAATGACGATGTTCTGAGGCTTCTGGGCCAGATAGGGCATGTGTACGATCCAGTAGGTCCAGCCGGCGAAGTAAGCCAGTTTGGCACCACTGGTGGAACGGATCCAGGAAGAGACGCCGCCTTTACTGTCTTTGAAGGTGGATCCCATTTCCCCGACCATCAGTACATAGGGGATGAAATAGAGAGCGAACATCAGGACCCAGGACGCGACGGCCTTGAGACCCTGGTTGGCATAGCCGTTGACAATGTTCCCGAACCCCCATACAGAGGTGAAGGTCATCAGGCCCAACGCTTGCCAGGTCAGTACTTTGTTGCTTCCGGTAGATGGACTTTTGTTGGTCATATAAAAAGCCTCCTTTATTTAGATTGTAAATATTATAACATAGCCAGGAACTGCCTGACCAGTGAATTGGATAAACTTTTTGAACTATTTTGTATCTTATGGTACAATTAAAATCATGGAGGTGTCATTATGAATCAAACTACAAAAGATTTGCTGAACCTGATCCAAAACAGTACGTCCCCGTATCATACGGTAGCGGCCAGCAAGCAGCTGCTGCTCTCCAATGGCTTTACTGAACTCTCCCTGGGCTCTGACTGGACCCTGGCACCGGAGAGCAAGTATTTCGTAACGGTATTCGACTCTTCTCTGTTCGCCTTCCGCACGGGCAAGGCCGGAAGCCGCGGCTTGAAGATTGCCGCCGCCCACACGGACTTCCCCTGCTTCAGGCTGAAACCTGCCGCTGAAGTGGATACCCAGGGCTATGGCACCCTGAACGTAGAAGGGTATGGCGGCATGATCGTGTCTACCTGGATGGACCGGCCTCTGTCCCTGGCTGGTAAGGTCGTGACCCGCACAGAAGATCCTTTTGCTCCGGAAACCCACCTGGTGGATTTCAAACGGCCGCTCCTCACCATAGCAAGCCTAGCCATCCACATGAACCGGGAAGTGAACGATGGATATAAATGGAACAAGCAGAAGGATGTACTGCCTCTGGCTGCCATGCTGGGGCAGGACAGCAAGGACAGGACCTTTTTCCAGAAATTCCTGGCCGCCGAACTGGGGGTGAAGGTGGAGGATATCCTTTCCTTTGAATTGTCCACCTATCCGGTGGAACCGGGCTGCACTTTCGGTCTGAAGGATGAATTCATTTCCTGCGGACGGCTGGATAACCTGACTTCTGTCATGGGCTGCCTGAAAGGCATCATGGACGGAAAAGGCACGGAAGGGCTGAAGGTAGCCTGCCTGTTCGATAATGAGGAAGTGGGCAGCAATACGAAACAGGGCGCTGACAGCCTGGTACTGAACAACCTGCTGCACCGGATCTACAGCAAGCTGGGGCTTGGCGAAGAAGCTCTGTACGAAGACATGGCCGGGGGTTTCATGCTCAGCGTGGACGTAGCCCATGCCCTGCATCCCAATTATGTGGACAAATGCGATATCACCAATAAGCCCCTGCTGGGGAATGGCGTAGTGCTGAAACAGGCCTGCAGCCAGTCCTATGCAGGCGATGCGGAAGCGGTAGCCGTTGTCAAAGGGCTGTGCGAAGCCAATCACATTCCCTATCAGGTATTCGTGAACCGCAGCGATATCAAGGGTGGTTCTACTCTGGGTTCCATGGCATCGGCTCTGACACCCATCCGGACCATGGATATCGGCGTAGCACTGCTGTCCATGCACAGTGCCCGGGAAACCATGGGCGCTGCTGACCAGGATGCGTTGCAGGATCTGATTACAGTTTTCTTTGGAAGATAAGGAGTAAAAGACTCGAAACTTCAAGTCTTGCACAAAAGAAAAGGGCCTGTCTCTGTGTGATGAGACAGGTCCTTTTTGATACTGCGGAAACTTCTCAGGCTTCTTCCTTATTTTCTAAAATCAACGTCCGGGCTTTTTCCATATTGACTTTCAGTGCTTTTACGACTTCACTGAACCTGGCCCTTTCTTCTTCATTGAGCGGCAGTTCGATGACTTTTTCCACACCGTCTTTGCCGATGACTGCCGGGACTCCTACAAATAAATCATGCTGGCCATATTCCCCATCCAGTTCTACAGAGCAGGGGAGAATGCGTTTTTCATCATGTAAAATGGTGCGTACCAAAGCGGCGGCGGCACCGGCGATGCCGTATTCAGTGCACCATTTGCCGGAAACTGTGATCCAGCCGCCTTTTACCGCCCGTTCATGGATGATATCCCGCTGGAATTTTACGCCCCGGGCGGTTTCGAACTGATCTGCATCCATGCCTCCGAAGTTCAGCATGGACCAGGGGATGAACTGGTGATCTCCGTGCTGGCCGATCATATAGGCGTTGAAGCTGCGGCTGTCCAGTCCGGTGACATCGCTGAGGGCGTGCTGCAGGCGGGCAGAATCCAGCAGGGTGCCGGTGCCCAGCACCTGACTGCGGGGCAGGCCGGAAAGACTGGCAATCTCGCAGGTGATCAGGTCGCAGGGATTGGTGATGTTCACGAAGATGCCGTTAAAGCCGGCGTCCATGATGCGGGGAATGATCTTCGCCACCTGGAGCACGCTGTTCTTCAGTTCGTCATCCCGGTTGAAATTCCGGCACAGTTCGATATCGCCTACCGCGTTCACGATGATATCGCAATCCCGCAGTTCGGGAAGATCCGCGATTTTATACAGCACACGGTTGGGCATAAAGGACACGGCATCATTCAGATCGTTGCATTCACTGATGAGTTTCTTTTCTTTGATATCACAAAGCAGGATTTCATCGGCGACGCCCATCATACCCAGTGTATATGCAACATGGGCTCCCACATGGCCGACTCCGACAATTCCCACAACGCGTTTTTCCATAACTTTGTGCCTCCTGGTAGTAATAGTAGTCAATTCCAATAGATCATCAATTATTTTATCATGGTTCAAGGGTTACTGACAGCCCATTTTACAGGACCGAAAAGGATTTGCTTCATCATTTTTCTGCAATCCGCTGCAACGCCAGACTTGCCTTCTTATATACCATATACGTCAAAAATGATACGATAGCATACTTGATCAAATTGAACGGCAGGATGGTCAATAACAGGAAATCAGTCAGGGAATGAACGAAAGGATTGGTGGCAGCAGCCATTTTCAAAATGACCGCCAGAGGGATCTTGTACAGCCGCACATACATGGGAATGGCCAGGTACTGGTTGGCCAGGACGGCAAACACACTGGCCACCAGACTGCTGGCCACCAGGGCTGTCAGGGCCCCACGTTTTGTCCGGTGCAGGTGGTAGAAAATGGTGGCCGGCAATACATAC
>NZ_JBNMIU010000016.1:0-39336 GCF_050873445.1 Acidaminococcus sp.
CCGCGGATTCCTGCTGAGACGGAACCGCGCGATACAGGCAGAGGGTACTTTCGGGGTTATGAAAAATGACCGGGAGTATGATCGGATTGTCCGAAGAGGTCTGGATTCAGTGAAAATGGAAGTTTTCCTGGTTTCTATTGGCTTTAACTTATACAAATACCATAAGAAACAGCAAGCACATATGGATAGGGCAGCTTAATTAAAAAAGCTGATTTTTAGGGGAAAGGGGGAAGTATGCTCTTTTCTCCTCAAATTTTGTTGAGGGAGCCATAGAGATAAAAAACAAAGGGGGTGTGAAGAAATGAATTCTCATTTCTTCACACCCCCTTTCATTTTTTACAATTCTTTACAATATCCTGTCATTACTTTTTACAATGGACTGATATCTTATAGCTATAGCGAAAGCAAAAACGATTATCTTAACGAATGACAAGGGAGCGATGAGATGATGTTGAAAAACAAATGGAGAAAACTGGCCGTAACGGTACTGGCAGGGATGATGGTCCTGGGCGCTGCAGGGTGCGGCGGTCAAAAAGCGGCAGATACCAAGAAACCGGCTGCAGTCAGCGGCAACATTACCGGTTCCGGTTCTTCTGCTCTGCTGCCTTTGGTGAAGGACGCAGCCGCAAGTTTCAAGAAACAGCATAAAGATGTAAGCATCAGCCTGAACGCCGGCGGATCCGGCATGGGCCTGAAACAGGTTTCCGAAGGCTCCGTAGACATGGGGAACTCCGATGTGCCCGCAGCTTCCAAACTGCCGAAGGAAAAGGCAGAACAGCTGGAAGACCATAAAATCTGTGTCATGACGGTCGCTACCATCGTGAACAAGGATGTGGCTGAAAAAGTCAAGAGCCTGACCCAACAGCAGCTGACCGATATCTTCACGGCCAAGGTCACCAACTGGAAAGAAGTGGGGGGCCCGGATGAACCCATTACCCTGGTAACCCGACCCAAGACTTCCGGTACCCGTGCTCTGTTTGCCAAATATGCCATTGGCGGTGCGGAAGAAGCTTCCAACAAATCCCTGGAAACCGATAACTCCGGTCTGTTGGTACAGAGCGTAGCCCAGAACAAAGGCGCCATCGGTTATGTGGCTCTGCCCTACCTGACCAAGAATGATACGGTTGCCACTGTTGCCATCGATGGTGTCGTACCGAACCTGGAAAACACCTATTCTGGCAAATATAATGTCTGGGGCTATGAACATGTTTACACCAAGAAAAATCCGAAAGCCGCTGTAAAAGCTTTCCTGGATTATCTGCTGTCTGCCGACTATGGCAAACGGATCGAGGAGCTGGGTTATGGTGTCAGCAGCAAGATGCAAGTCAAAGATGCCGCTCATGATTAATGATACGGTAGTTCAAAAATTAACGCAGGTCCACCGCAAAGAGTCCCTGTCACAGTCCGTCATTACGGCCTGTGGCATCGCAGCGGCCCTGCTTCCTTTCCTGATGGCCGCTTTCCTTCTGGTGAAGGGGAGCGGCACCTTTTGGGATTTTGGGCACAGCATCACGGAGTTCCTGTTCTTAGGAGCCTGGAAGCCCAGCGATACCCTGGAAGGCGGCGGCCAGGTGGGGGCGGCCATGTTCATCAGCGGCTCCCTGGTCACCTGTTTCCTGAGTCTGGTGATTGCCCTGCCGGTCAGCCTGGCGGCAGCCATCTACATGTCGGAAATGGCCGGCCCGGCCGTACAGCGGATTATCCGCCCGATCGTAGAAATGTTCACAGGTATCCCTTCCGTAATCTACGGCTGGGTGGGTCTGACGGTCCTGGTACCGTTCCTGCGCAAGATCTTCCCCATGCCTTTCGGCTTTTCCGTGCTGGCCGCGGCTCTCGTCCTGGCCGTGATGATCTTCCCGGTCATCACTACCATGGCGGCCGATGCTATGCTGGCCGTTCCCAGAAGCTGGCGTGATGCCTCCTATGGCTTGGGAGCCACCCGCTGGGAAACCATCCGCAACGTGATCCTGCCGGCTGCGCAGCGGGGCATTTTCACCGGCGTGGTGCTGGGCTTGGCCCGTGCCCTGGGTGAAGCCCTGGCCGTAGCCATGGTCATCGGCCAGATGAAACGCTTCCCTACGTCCCTGTTTCTGCCAGCGTCCACTATGACTACGGTAATTGCCAACGATATGGGCGGTGCCATGGAAGGCGGCGAATACAGTGCAGCCCTGTGGACTCTGGGTTTGCTGCTGTTCGTGATTTCCTTTGTCCTGATCTTTATCATCCACCATTTCGGGAAAGATCCCATGAAAGTAAAAGAGGAGGAATAAGCCATGAACGGTTTAGCACATAAAAGAGCCATGAATCGGCTCATGAGCGGGCTGTTCACTGCCGGAGCTTATGGCTCTGCCATCCTGCTCTTTGCGTTTATCGCTCTGGTGGTGGGGCAGGGCATTTCCGGACTCAGTGAGGACATCCTCCTGGGCATCCGGGATATGTTCTTCAATACCCTGTACCTGGTGGTGTTGGCCCTGATCATCAGCGCCCTGTGGGGCATCCCTGCCGGGATTTACCTGGCGGAATACGCCACCGATGGGAAACTGACCAACTGGATCCGGATGGCTGTGGAAACATTGTCCTCACTGCCTTCCATTGTGGTCGGCCTGTTCGGCTACCTGGTCTTTATCGTTATGACCGGTTCCCAGTGGAATCTGATGGCTGGTGCGCTGTCGGTGTCCATCCTGACGTTGCCGCTGATGGTATCCGTTACGGAAAATGCCTTGAAGGACCTGCCGCCGGAATATACATTGGGCAGCCTGGGACTGGGCGCTTCCAAATGGCAGACCATCTGGAACGTACTGCTGCCCGCTTGCCTGCCCAGAATCATGACCGGGCTGATCCTGGCTGCCGGCCGTGGGTTCGGGGAAGCTGCCGCGCTGATGTTCACGGCCGGTATGTCCACGGACATCGACTGGACCAACTGGGATTTCAGCTCGACCACATGCCCGCTGAACCCGTTCCGGCCCGGTGAAACCCTGGCTCTGCACGTGTGGGTCATGCGGACCGAGGCCCTGAGCCCCGATGCCGGTAAGATTGCCGGCGTAACCTCTGCCATCTTGATGCTGGTGGTGGTGGTGTTCAATGTGCTGGCCCGGTATATCAGCTGGCGCCTGGAAAAGAAGATGGAGGGAACTGCAGATGAATGAGAATGAGCAGAAGACCGTTTCCAACGAGAATATGGTCTTCGACATCCAGCACCTGGATCTGTTTTATGGCAAACACCAGGCGCTGAAAGATATCAATATGAAAGTAAAACGCAATGAGATCACCGCACTGATCGGACCTTCCGGCTGCGGCAAATCCACGCTGCTGAAGACCCTGAACCGGATGAACGACTGGGTATCCGGCTGCCGGGTGGAAGGGAAGATCCTGTTTGAAGGCAGAGATATCTTTAAAGAAGTGGACCCGTTGGCCCTGCGGTACCGTGTGGGTATGGTGTTCCAGCAGCCTTCTCCCTTTCCCAAGAGCATTTTTGACAACGTGGCTTACGGTCCCCGGGTACAGGGTATCACCAATAAGGCCCAGCTTGCGGAAATCGTGGAAAAGAGTTTGCGGCAGGCTGCCATCTGGGATGAACTGAAAGACCGGTTGGATAAAAGTGCCCTGGGCTTGTCCGGCGGGCAGCAGCAGCGGCTCTGCATCGCCCGGACACTGGCTGCCCAGCCTTCCGTGATCCTCATGGACGAACCCACGTCCGCCCTGGATCCCATTTCTACTCAGAAAATCGAAGACCTGGCGCTGGAGCTGAAAAAAGACTACACCATTGTCATCGTTACCCACAACATGCAGCAGGCCAGCCGGATCTCCGACAAGACGGCTTTCTTTTACCTGGGCGAACTGGTGGAACTGAATGACACGGAAACTTTGTTCACCAATCCTTCCGAACCTCGGACGGAATCTTATATTACGGGCCGGTTCGGCTGAGAGAGGAGACGCTATGAGAGACGCTTACATAAAGGATCTGATCGAAATCCAGGACCAGGTGCGGAGCCTGATCTGTACCCTGGAAAAGACCCTGGAAGAAACGAAGGATGCCCTGTTCACCCAGGATCTGGACAAGGCCCGGCTGGTACGGGACGGAGACGATAAATTCGATGAAATGATCCGGGGAATCATGCGCAAGGACCTGACCATCCAGGTGCTGCAGTCCCCGGTGGCTTCCGACTGGCGGCTGCTGATGGGAACCTTCCGTGTACTCAGTGAACTGGAACGGATTGCGGACCACTGTTCCGATATGGCGCTTTACATCACCCGGATCCTGGAACGGAAACCGGTGGTAAAAGCGCCGGAAGGATTTCGGGAAATGTATGAAGATATGCAGGGACTTTTGGAAGAAAGTTTCCGTTGCTATCTGGAAGGGGACGACGAAAAAGCACGTTATATCGGCGACAAGGATGACATCGTGGATGCAGATTTCGAACGGATCCTGCCCACCCTGACCGATGAAATCAAAAAGGATCCGGACGATGTGGCTTCTTATGTGGATTATGTGCTGCTGCTGAAATATATGGAGCGCACGGCCGATCACGGGACCAACATCGGGAACTGGGTGCTGTATATGAAAAAAAATCTGCTGAAAGGCGACAACGGGTTTACGATGGAGTGATTTTAAGTTCAACAGACTCCCTGTGCAGCTACCAGCGCAGGGAAGAACAGAGGAGGCAAAAGGTATGAATAACAAGTGGCTGAAACGCGCAATCCTGACGGTTGTGGCTGGCGGTTCCCTGATGGGCGTACTACCCGGTGTGGAAGCAGCGGAAGTCCGCATCCTGCCCGTGGACAAAGCGAAATTCTGGGCGGGCGCCAAATTCGACTTCGATGTGGAAGTGAAGGGAACCCAGAATCTGAAGAACGTCGACATTACCGTTAACGGCCAGTCGGCTGAAAAATTCTTCGGCAAGAAACTGGCTCCCAAAGACCTGGGCAATGGCGTGGTTTCCTACCGGGCCAATGGGGTGAACTTCCCCAAGACCGGTTCCTATGCCATTAAAGTGATGGCCCAGGATGACAATGGCAAGAACGTTTCAGCTGCCGGATATACGGTAGTCCATGAAAAGGCTCCTAAACGGGCCAAAAATGTAATTTTGTTCGTGGGAGACGGTATGACCCTGCAGGCTCGGGAAATGGCCCGGATCCTGTCCAAGGGCATGACCAACGGCAAGTACAATGATCTGTTGACCATGGAAAAATTCCCTCACAGCTGCCTGATTACCACCAGCGGGTATGATTCTCTGACTACCGACAGCGCCAACTCTGCTTCTGCCTATGCTACCGGTCATAAATCCGTGGTAAACGCCATGGGTGTCTACGAAGACTCCACCAAGGATCCCTTCGATGATCCCAAAGTGGAAAACATCTCCGAAATCGTGAAACGGACCCGGGGCATGTCCGTGGGCGTGATCACCCAGGCTGAATCTACCGATGCCACCCCGGCTGCCATGATCGGCCATACCCGCCGGCGTGCAAACCAGGACTTCCTGGCCAAGAGTTATCTGGAAGATTCCCATCGTCCGGACGTCATCATGGGCGGCGGCTCCCAGCGGTATGTCCCCCAGAGCGTCAAGGGTTCCAAACGGCATGATCAGGATGATATCATCAAGGACTTCGAAAACAAGGGGTATACCTTTGTGACCAACGCTGCGGAAATGAAGTCCGCTCCGGCCAACAAGCCGCTGCTGGGTCTGTTCCATCCCGGTACCATGAACGTATATCTGGACCGGGAAGTGCTGAAGAACCCGGAAGTGCTGGGCAAATACACCGACCAGCCCAACCTGGTGGATATGACCAAGAAATCCTTGGATATCCTGTCCAGGAACCCCAACGGCTTCTTTGCCATGATCGAAGGGGCTTCCATCGATAAGCAGTTCCACGCCATGGACTGGCAGCGGGCTACCTACGATACCATCGAATTCGACAAGGCCATCCAGGCTGCCGTCGACTGGTCCAAGAAACACGGAGATGATACCCTGATGATTGTCGTAGCCGACCACGCCCATGGTACCTCCATCACCGGTACCTACCATGAGCGGGATGGCAAGAAAGGTTCCGCTGCCGTACGGACCTACGCAGACTCCATCTTCCCGACCTTTAAGGATGAAGACCACGATGGATTCCCTGACAATCCGGATCCCGATGTGACTCTGGCGGTACAGTACGCCAACCATCCTGCCTATTATGTGAACTACCACCTGCAGCAGAAACCCACCCTGCCTACCATTACGGAAAAAGTGAGCAAGACCGTGGCCCAGCAGGTGGGTGAAAAGACCGAATACCATCAGGAATCCACTGTGGTTGCAAAACCCAATCCGGCACGGCATCACGAAGGGGATCCTGTGGAAATCGACCCGGCAAATATCCCGGATACCGTTGGGGATGAGTGTCATGCAGCCGATGATGTGCCTCTGAATGCATACGGCCCCGGCTCCGAATACTTCAACGGCGTCATGGACAATACGGAAGTCTTCTTCGGGATGATGCGTGCCCTGGGCATCGATGCTACCAAGAACAAATAAATTTGGAAACCATGCTGGAAAAGGGCTGGCGCTTCGGCGACAGTCCCTTTTTCCATGATATAATAAAATATTACAGGAATATCAAGAGAAGGCGGTATATGTATGACTCTACAGCAATTGCGGTACATCGTGGCCATTGCGGAGACGGGGACCTTCAGCGCAGCGGCCCGGGAACTGTTCATCACCCAGCCCAGCCTGACCAAGATGGTACGGGAGCTGGAAAAAGAGATGAACATCCAGATTTTCGAGCGCACCAATAAGGGAGTCCATCTGTCCAAGGACGGAGAAATCTTTCTGGGGTACGCCCGGCAGGTGTTGGAACAGGCGGATCTGCTGGAATCCCGCTACAAGAAGAAAGCCGGGGGAAAGCAGGAATTCACTGTGTCCACCCAGCACTATTCTTTTGCTGTGAATGCTTTCGTAGACCTGATCAAGGAATACGGAGGCGAAACCTACGATTTCAGCCTGCAGGAAACCCAGACGTACACCATCATCGATGATGTGGCCCACATGCGCAGTGAAATCGGGATCTTATACTACAACGAGTTCAACAGGGCGGTGCTCCAGAAAATCTTCAAGGCCAATGACCTGGAATTCCGGGAACTGTTCGTGGCCGAACCTCATGTATTCATGAATTCCGATCACCCTCTGGCCGGCCGGAAAAGCGTTTCCATGGAGGAATTGGCACCCTATCCCTATTTGAGCTACATCCAGGGAGATCATAACGCCTTCTACTTCTCTGAAGAAATTTTCAGCACTGTGGTGCGTTCCAAGAACATCCGGGTCAGTGACCGGGCTACCCTGTTCAATCTGCTGATCGGGCTGAATGGTTACACCGTGTGCAGCGGCGTCATCGACCAGAAATTGAACGGGGCCAGCATTATCGCCGTGCCCCTGCGCAAGGAAGGGGAAATGCACATCGGCCTCCTGACCCACAAGCAGACCCATCTGAGCCGTCTCGGCCAGGCTTATGTGGCCGCATTGGAACAGTATATAAAAGGACTGCCCGAAAGCAGTCCGTCGAAACATTAATTCGGTTGTTCTTTTACCACCACTGTCAGGCTGCAGCCGAAGTTCTTGCGGAACCATTTGGTCATGCCCTGGAGCATCTGCAGTTCCACCGAGGGGGTGCGGCTGGTAGTAAGGGTCAGTACCGCGTTTCCGTTCAGCAGTGACGGTTCGATGGCCTCAATGGCTCCGGTCTGGGTGTAATCCAGACATTCAGCCAGGGCCAGCAGCAGGGCTCCGTTGCTCAGCCGTTTCATGTCGGCTTCCGGGATCAGCTTCCGATAGGGCTTGTTCCGCAGGTATCCCCGGTTCATGCCGTGGTGCCAGGCAGCCAGGATGGCGGTGTACACCACATCCAGATGGTTCAGTCCGAACAGCTTGCCGTTTTCAATCAGGTAACCGCTGTGGCGGGTGTGGTTGTAGTAGTTGATGGTAATGCCGATGTCATGGAGCAGTCCGGCAGTTTCCACCAGGGGCTTCCACTTTTCCGGGTCCAGCCGGTGCAGGGACTGCCAGCCGTCAAACAGCTGGAGGGCGTATTTTGCCACCAGTCGGCAGTGTTCTTCATCGGGGGAATACAGATGGATCATGTTTTCCCGGGCCATTTCCAGGATGTTGGGGGTGATCAGGGGTTCATCCGTATGCTGGTGGAGGTATTGGGAGAACAGGCCTTCCCGCAGTCCGCAACCGGAGACAATCAATTTCCGTGCCTTGCTCTTGTCGGCCAGGGCTTTGATAACGGAGGCACCGGCGATAATCACATCGGCCCGGTCATTGGAAAGACCGGGGATACGGCGCCGGGTGGCCAGGGTGGTGCCGGGAAGGGTCTTGTACCATTCTTTGAAATCCTGCAGAGAAAACTGGTAATTGTGCAGCTTGGATGTGAAATACTTGCTCCGCTTTTGTTCGATTTTGCCGATGGAACGGGCCGTGCCGCCCACACCGATGAGAGGCAGCCCGCAGCCGGCAATCCAGGGTGCTTTCTGGATCTGGTCGTTGATGGCCCGGCGCATCTGGTTCAGGGCGTTGGAATTCACCACATTGTTCAATTTGAAGTTCTTGGTCAGGTTTACGCACCCGATGGGCAGACTGACGCTTTCCACCAGTTTCCGGTCCCGGACCAGGATTACTTCGGTGGAGGCGCCGCCCAGGTCGAATACGACGGCGTCTTTCACGTCGATGGTGTTGATTACGCCCAGGTATGACAGAGACGCTTCTGTTTTGCCGGAAATGATTTCCAGGTTGATGCCGGAAGCCTGGGATACGATTTTGGCCAGCTTGGCTCCGTTGGGAGCGTTCCGCATGGCAGCGGTAGCCACGGCGATGGTTTCATCCACGTGGTACAGTCTGCACATGGCGGCAAAGTTTTTCATGCAGAGTGTGGTGGCAGTGAAGGCTTCTTCCGTCAGGTAGCCCTTCTTGTCCGTCTTCAGGGCCAGCCGCAGCGGATCCTTCTGGTTGTACACCAGGTTGCAGGCGTTGGAGGAATGGACTTCCATGATGACAAGACGTGCGGAGTTGGACCCCACGTCAATGATGGCAATACGTTTCATACAAACCCCTCGATTCGACAGTGTCCCGAAAAGCTGCGGAAAAAAGGAAATCAATCTGTAAACACTGTTTCTTTTATTATATTGTTATATTATAGAAGTGATAAACTAAAATAAGTATATCACGATTGGCCCCCGGCGGGTAGACAGTACTGGGTTATAGCGAATGTGAGGAGGACGTTATGGCAAAGAAAAAATTGCGTTCGGCTGCGGTGATCCATCTGGGTTCGGAAAACATCACCATGCAGCTGATTGAATATACCGGTCTGGACGATGTCCGGATCGTAACTGAATTACGGAACAAAGTACGCTTGGGGGAAGAGACCTTCCAGACCCATAAAATCTCTTTCCAGACTATGCTGGAAATCGTAGGCATCTTGAAGGGATACCGCCAGGTAATGAAGGAATACGGCGTGAAGGAGTATCAGCTGCAGGCTACCACGGCCGTGCGGGAAGCGGAGAACCGGACGTATTTCCTGGATCAGGTGAAGGTAAAGACCGGATTCCAGATCGAAGTGATCAATATGAGCCGGGAAATCTACACCAAGATGGCCTCCCTCATGCGGAACATGGATATGAAGGATATCCATCTGGATGACAATACCGGCATGCTGCTGGCGGACATTTCTTCCGGCGGCCTGGGGCTTACCTACCTGAAGGGCAGCGAAGTGAAGTTCCAGCAGAATCTCCATGTGGGTCTGGTACGGCTGAAGGAGCAGTTCACCCGGAACGAGCGTTCCAGCATCCATTTCGAACAGGCCCTGAACGAATACCTTCAGGACCGGATCGGCGTGGTGGCCGAGGAACTGGAAGGGGAGGACATCCAGACCCTGCTGCTTACCGGAACGGAAAGCCAGGTGATGATGGATCTGTTTGGCGGTGAAAAAAAGCAGAAGGGAAATATTTCCTTTGCAGCGGAAGAGGTGGAAGCGTTCTATGAGAAAGCCCACCAGTACAAGGATGTGCAGCTAAAGAAGCTGTTCGGCCTGCCCCCGGAAGAGATGGAAGTCGCCCAGCCAGCCATTTCCCTGTGTCACCTGCTCATGCAGATGACCGGAGCCAAACGGCTTTTCATGCCCAAAGACCGGTTCATTGACGGCATGAAGATCCTGTACGTTGCCCGGCAGCTGGATCCGGGATTCCTGGAAGAAATGCTGGAACTGCAGATGAGCCTGGTACGCAGTATCGGCACCCGGTTCCATTACGACGCCCCCCATGCAGCCTGGGTAGAAGCCATGTGCTGCCAGCTGTTCGATACTCTGGCTCCCAGCCAGGGCCTGGACCAGGAAGACAAGATCCTGCTGCGGGCGGCGGCTTACCTGCACAACATCGGTAAGTATGCTTCCATGCGGACCTACGACCGGTACAATTACTACCTGATCGACTGTGCGGACCTGTTGGGATTCAGCGTGGAACAGTGCCATACCATCGCCCAGATTTCTTATCTGTATACCCTGGACCGGCCGGAACTGAACGGTTCGGAACCCCGGGATTTCGGCACCGGTATCAGTCCGCTGGTGGCCAAGCTGGCAGCCATCCTGAGGCTGGCTGACTCCATGGATATCAGCGGCAGGCAGAAAATCACCGGCTGCAGGATGGTCCTGAAGGGCAATGAACTGAAAATCCGGGCCAAAAGCCGGCACAACCTGTCTCTGGAGGAATGGGTTTTCGAAAAGAGAGGCAGCTTCTTTGAAGAAGTGTTTGGTGTACAGCCCGTACTGGAAAGAGTGGAGGCGTAAGGATGACAATCGATTTGAACAGGCCGGAATATTACGTGAACCGGGAACTGAGCTGGCTGAAATTCAATTTGCGGGTGCTGCGGGAAGCCGGGGTACGGACCCTGCCGCTCCTGGAACGGATGCGCTTCGTGGCCATTTCGGCTTCCAACCTGGATGAATTCTTCATGGTCCGGGTGGCCGGGCTCATCGAGCAGGAAGCCGCCGGGGTGGATAAAGTGGATGCAGCCGGACTTACAGTGGCGGATCAGCTGCGGGAAATCTCTCTGTCGGCTCACAACCAGATGAAGCTGAAATACCGGTACTTTTTTGCCCTGTGCAACGAACTGGAAAAGAACGATATCCGGTTCCTGCGGGTGAAGGATGTGACACCGGAACAGCGGCAGGAATTGGAAGCCTACTACCAGGAAATGGTATTCCCGGTGCTGACTCCCATGGCAGTGGATGCGGCCCGGCCGTTCCCGTTCCTGGCCAACAAGACCTTGAACATCGCCGTGGAACTGCGGAACAAAAAAGGAGAGCAGCGGGTGGCCTTCGTGCAGGTGCCTTCCGTACTGCCCCGGTTCATCTCGCTGGTGGATCAGGAAGGGAAGCGGAGCTATGTATTCCTGGAAGATTTGATCATGGAACACTGCCAGGATCTGTTCAAGGGGTCGGCTATCGTGGATATGGTGCCCTTCCGGATCACTCGTGACTCTGATCTGGAAGTGGAGGAGGATGCTACCCAGGACCTGATGAAAGAAATCGAACGGTCTCTGCGGAAACGGAAACGGGGGGCCGCAGTGCGGCTGGAAATCTGTACCACTGACGACCGCTACCTGAAGGATTTCCTGATCCGCAGTCTGGACCTGGAGCCCCGGGATGTGTACGAAATCAATGGGCCCCTGGACCTGACCTTCCTGAACAAGTTCATCGACCAGCCGGGCATGGAACAGTGGAAGTTTACTCCCTATGTGAACCAGCAGCCGGAGGAACTGCCCGATTACGACGACCTGTTCGGCAGGATCCGGGAGCACGACATTTTGCTGCATCATCCCTACGAAAGCTTCGATCCTATCGTGAAGCTGCTGGCTGTTGCGGCGGAAGATCCCAATGTGCTGGCCATCAAACAGACCCTGTACCGGGTCAGCGGCAATTCCCCTCTGGTAGCGGCTCTGGCCCGGGCTGCGGAAAACGGCAAGCAGGTCACGGCTCTGGTGGAACTGAAAGCCCGATTCGATGAAGAGAACAACATCGTATGGGCCCGCCGCCTGGAAAAGGCCGGCTGCCATGTGATCTACGGCCTTATGGGGCTGAAGACCCATTCCAAGATTATCCTGATTGTCCGGAAGGAAGAAGGCGGAATCCGGCGCTATGTGCACCTGGGCACCGGCAATTACAACGACAAGACTGCCAAGCTGTATACGGACCTGGGGCTGCTCACCGCCAACGACCAGTACGGTGAGGATGCTTCCGCATTCTTCAACGTGCTCAGCGGTTATTCGGAACCGCCGGTATTCAATCGTCTGGTCATGGCTCCCATCGGGCTGCGGGAAAAGATCTATGAACTGGTGGATCGGGAAATCGCCAATGTGAAAAATGGCGGCGAAGGCCATATTGTGGCCAAGATGAACTCCCTGATCGATCAGCCGGTAATCAGAAAGTTCTACGAAGCGTCCCAGGCCGGCGTGAAGATTGAACTGATCGTACGGGGCATCTGCGGGCTGCGGCCGGGCATCAAGGGCGTCAGTGACAACATTACTGTGCGTTCCATCATCGGCCGGTTCCTGGAACACAGCCGGGTGTACTATTTTGCCAATAACGGCAATGAAGAACTGTATCTGTCCAGTGCGGATATGATGCCCCGGAACTTGAACGACCGGGTGGAGCTGCTGTTCCCGGTGGAACGGAAGGCCCACATCGACCGGATCAAGGAATTCCTGAATCTGTGCCTGAAGGACAATGTGGGGGCCCATGTGATGCTGGCCAATGGAACCTGGCGCCGCAGCTATGCCCATGGCCATCAGCGCATCAGTGTACAGGCCGCTCTCATGCAGCGGGCCATGAAGAACGCTCCCCGAAAGACCATGCCCCTGGAACAGCGGCTGAAACCTATGGAACACAAGGAAGAATGACGGCGATACGGATTTTGTGATATAATGACGTATCATAGAGAGAGGTGCGTTGAGAAACCATGGCAGTGCAAAGTGTTACTTTAAATTACCAGGGCCATTACGGCTATCTGGATTACAACGAAGAGACCCATGAAATGACCGTATTCATTCCGGACGCAGAGGAGGCGGCCCAGAAGGTGCGGGATTTCCTGTCCAGCCCCAAAACCATGGAAGTGCCAACGGATCAGTGCACCTACCATTTCGGGGAAGTGACCGTGGATCCGAAAAACAGCTGGCAGGATTGCCAGCAGGCTCTGACCCGGCTGTGGGTCAATACCGGTGTGCTGGTGGAATGGAGTATGCCGCCCCGGATGGCCAACGATTTGTAAGTTATGCACAGAGTTATCCACTTATGAACATTCCTCTTGTGGATAATGTGGATAAGTCGGAAAAGGGGAGGAAACGATTGTGGCAAAGCGGTTTTATGAACTGGAAGTGGCGGGGCTGAAGCGCTCTCTGCCCGTCCTGAACATTTCGGACACCCTGGCCATTGCCGGGTTCGTGATCCTGGGCGATACGGAAATGGTGGAAAAAGCGGCAGCGGAACTGGCTCCAAAGGTGCCTGCCGGCACGGAGGTCCTTATGGCCGCCGAGACCAAGGGTATCCCGCTGGTCCACGCCATGGCGCGGATCCTGGGGATGGACCGCTACATCGTGGCCCGGAAGTCCATCAAAGCCTATATGGAACACCCGCTGGTCGTGGAGGATGAATCCATCACCACCAAGGGCAAACAGATGCTGTGCCTGCAGGATGCGGATATCGATCTGGTGCGGGGTCATAAGGTGACTCTGGTGGATGATGTGATCAGCACCGGGGGCTCCATGAAGGCCCTGGAGGAGCTGGTGGAAAAAGCCGGCGGTACGGTGAACGGACGTATGGCCATCCTGGCTGAAGGGGATTCCATCGGCCGACAGGATATCGTCGTCCTGGCCAATCTGCCATTATTCAAGGCGGAGTAATCTGCAGAGAAGGGAAGCTGTCGCTTGCGGCAGCTTCTTTTTTGTTATAAAATGAAACAATACTGTTTCTTTTTGTCTGAGGAGGTATTTTCTTTGAAAATCATAGATCTGCTGAAGAGCCCGAAAGTCTGTGTTTCCTGCGAACTGTTCCCGCCCAAGAAGGGCAGCGAACTGGAACACGCCCAGGAAATCGCCCGCACCATTGCCGTCCAGGGGGTGGATTACATGAGTGTCACCTACGGGGCCGGCGGCACTTCCGTGGGCAAGAGCGTGGCCCTGGTATCCGAAATCGAACGCTGCGGTGTGCCTGCTCTGGCTCATCTTACCTGCGTGGGAGCTACGGAACAGCGCATCGAGGGCGTATTGGACCAGCTGAAGAATGCCCATGTGGAGAATGTGCTGGCTCTGCGGGGAGATCTTCCAGTCGGCCAGGAATCCCTCCAGGGGGATTATGCCCATGCCAGTGAACTGGTGAAAAAAATCAAGAGCTACGGAGACTTCTGCGTAGGCGGGGCCACCTATCCCCAGGGTCATCCGGAAGCCAAAAGCCTGGATGAAGATCTGGAACACACCAAGATGAAAGTGGAAGATGGCTGCGATTTTCTGGTGACCCAGATGTTCTTTGACAATACCATGTTCTACAACTTCATGTACCGGCTGCTGGCCAAGGGAATCAATGTGCCGGTGGTGGCCGGGATCATGCCGGTGACCAGCCTGAAGCAGATTGAGAGAATCTTCACCCTGAGCGGTACGCCGGTACCGGCGCCACTGCGGGCCATGGCAGAACGGTTTGCAGATCATCCGGCGGCCTTGAAACAGGCGGGCATGGCCTATGCCATTGGTCAGATTGTGGACCTGATCGCCAATGGGTTCTCCAACATCCATATCTATACCATGAACAAACCGGATGTCATCGGCGGTATCCGCAGCAACCTGTCCGAAATCATCCGCAGCTGAGGCAAAGGAGGCAGGAATGGCAGTACGGATTCCCTTTGATGAAAAAGAGGCTCTGCGTTACTTCGGAGCCAGGCCGGGGGATGTACAGGCTGCGGTGACTGTGGACCGGGCCTTCCTGCAGCTGCGCAACGAAGTGCAGCCCCGGAGCCTGCTGCAGCAGTGGAGCTGTACTGTGGTCCAGGGTACGGAGAACGAAAAGGGCCGGGTCATTCTGGAAAACGGCACGGAATTTGTGAGCAGCGGCCTGGCCAGGCATCTTGAGGGCTGCGACCGGCTGCTGCTGTTTGGCGCTACCCTGGGCGCCCGGGTGGACATCGCCCTGCGGCGGATCAGCGTACGCAGCATTGCGGAAGGGGCTGCAGCCCAGGCGGTGGCAGCATCGCTTATTGAAAGCTACCTGGATCAGCAGGAAATCGTCTGGAAGAAGGAGATGCCGGCCATCTGGCAGTTTCGCACCCGGTTTTCTCCGGGGTACGGGGACTGGAACCTGGCGGAGCAGCAGAAAATCTTCCGGCTCCTGGACTGTGCCAAAGCCATCGGCCTCACTTTGACAGCAGGAGGCATCATGGCCCCCACCAAAAGTGTCACTGCGGTGATCGGCATCGACCGGTCTGGAAAGAAGGCGGCAGAGTCGGAAGACACCCACTGCGGAAAGAAAACCAAATGTGCCGCCTGCGGCAATGTAACCTGTCCTTATCGTCAGGAGGAACCATGAAATTTATAGAAGCTTTGCATAATCGGCGTCTGTTCTTTGACGGTGCCATGGGCACCATGCTCCAGGAAGCCGGCCTGAAACCCGGCGAACTGCCGGAAACCTGGAACCTGCTCCATCCGGAGAAAGTTCGGGCCATCCATCGGGCCTATGTGGACGCCGGGGTGGACATCTTGAAAACCAATACCTTCGGCGCCAACGGCCTGAAATTCGGTGCCGCCCATGACCAGCCGGAAGTGGCGGATCTGGTGAAAGCCGGGGTGGAAAATGCCCGGGCCGCTTTTGCGGAAGCCGGCAAAGAGGGCTTTGTGGCCCTGGATCTGGGGCCTACGGGAAAACTGCTCCAGCCTTTTGGGGACCTGCCTTTTGAAGAGGCTGTGTCCCTGTATGCGGAGCAGGTGAAAGCCGGGACAGCTGCCGGGGCGGACCTGATCCTGATTGAGACCATGAGTGACAGCTACGAGGCCAAGTCTGCCATCCTGGCGGCCAAGGAGAATTCGGAACTGCCCATTGTGTGCACTTTCACCTTTGACGAAGATGGGAAGCTGCTGAACGGGGCTGATGTGACCTCGGCTCTGGTCATGGCGGAATCCCTGGGAGTATCCGCTGTGGGGTTCAACTGCGGCCAGGGTCCTGATACCCTGGTAAAATTGGTGCCCCAGGCTCTCCGGGCTGTGGACATCCCTTTGGTGGCCAATCCCAATGCCGGTCTGCCGGTGCAGAAGAACGGCCATACAGTGTTCCATATCGATGCGGAGGGGTATGCACCCCTGATGGTACCCTTTGCGGAAGCGGGGGTCAGCGTGCTGGGAGGCTGCTGCGGCACGACTCCGGCTCACATCGCCACCCTGATCAAGGCCTGCAAGGATCTGCCCATGCCCGCACCCCGCACCGGAGCGCCCTGCGCCATCTGCGGCTATGGTACGGCGGTGGATTTTGAGGGTATGCCTGTAATCATCGGGGAACGGATCAACCCTACGGGGAAGAAACGGCTGAAAGAAGCTCTGAAAGCCCAGAACATGGACTATGTGTGCCAGCTGGCTCTGGAACAGCTGGATAAGGGTGCTCACGTGCTGGACGTGAACGTAGGGGTGCCCGGGGTGGATGAACCGGCCCTGATCGAAAGGGTGATCCTGACCCTGCAGTCCATTACCTCCGTTCCTCTGCAGATCGATACTTCCAATATTGAAGCCATGGAACGGGCCCTGCGGATCTACAACGGCCGGCCGCTTCTGAACTCGGTGAATGGCAAGGCAGAGAATATGGCTGAAGTACTGCCCCTGGCCAAAAAATACGGGGCGGTCCTGGTGGGTCTGTGCCTGGATGAGGGCGGCATTGCCGATACGGCGGAAGGACGGCTGCAGGTGGCTGACAGAGTCATTGCGGAAGCAGGTAAATATGGCATTCCGGCCAAGGATATGGTCATGGATCCCTTGGCCATGACCATCAGTACTGGCGGACAGAATGCCGTGGTCGACCTGGAGGTCATCCGGCGGCTGAAAGCCCGTCATATCAAGACGGTCATGGGGGTGTCCAACATTTCCTTCGGGCTGCCCAGCCGGGATGCGGTGAACAGCGCTTTCTTCGCTCTGGCCATGGAAGCCGGTCTGTCCGCCGGCATCATCAACCCCAACAGTGCAGCCATGATGCAGGCCTACATCGCCTACGGGGCTCTCAGCGGCAAGGATGAAGGCTGTAAGAAGTACGTGGAATATTTTGCCAATGCGCCCCAGCTGGTGGCGGTGGCCCAGACTCCGGCGGCCGGCGGCTCCGGTTCCGGAGAACCGGTCAAAGCCGGAAAAGGCTCCTCCATCGAGCAGGCCATTATCAAGGGACTGACCACCAAGGTGGAGCAGGGAGTGCGTCAGGCTCTGGCAGACGGGAAACTGGCTCTGGACATCATCAATGAGGACATGATTCCCGGCTTGAATGTAGTGGGGGAGCTGTTCGAGAAGAAGAAGCTGTTCCTGCCCCAGCTGCTGGTCAGCGCCGATGCGGCAAAAGCCGGGTTCGAAATCCTCAAGCAGTCCATTGCCACCGGGTCCGGCACGGAAAAGGGTGAACCCATCGTCATCTGCACGGTGAAAGGGGACATCCACGACATCGGCAAGAATATCGTGAAGGTTCTGTTGGAGAACTACGGGTACCAGGTCATCGATTTGGGCAAGGATGTGCCACCGGAGACAGTGCTGGAAGCTGCGAAGGAACATGATGTCAAACTGGTGGGGCTTAGTGCACTGATGACCACCACTGTGGGGGCCATGGAGGATACCATCCAGCTGTTGCACAAAGAACTGCCCCAGTGCAAGATCATGGTGGGCGGTGCCGTCATGACCGCTGATTACGCCCGTACCATCGGAGCCGATTTTTACGGTGCCAACGCAGTGGCCAGCGTAAACTATGCCAACGAATTGTTCCACAAATAAACTGAACACATACAGAGCTGGGGGCGGGGTATTCTTTTGCTGTTGATGATTTATCCCTATCTGCTATATTCTGCTTTAGAAAGAAAGGAGTATCATGACCGATGCTTTGACGACCCTGCTGGCCAAGGGCCAGGCAATGACCCGTGACGACCTGCGGACCCTGCTGGGACTGACCGATCCCCAGGAACGGAAACGGCTGTACGATGCCGCCTATGAGGTGAAGACCCGCACTGTGGGCCGGGTGGACTACTACCGGGGCCTGCTGGAATTCTCCAACCGGTGTATCAAGAACTGCAAGTACTGTGGAATCCGCCGGGACAACAAGAAAGTGGAACGGTTCGATACGGAGCGGAAGGGTCTGCTGGCCATGGCAAAATGGGCCTATGACAACCGATACGGTTCTCTGACTCTCCAATCCGGGGAAAGACAGGATGAGGAGTTCATTGCCTATGTGGAAGAGTTGCTCCGGGATATCAAGGAGCTGAGCCACGGCGAGCTGGGTATCACCCTGTGCGTGGGAGAACAGAATGAGGAGACGTACCGGCGCTGGTTCAGGGCAGGGGCTCATCGCTATTTGCTGCGCATCGAGACCAGCAACCCGGCGCTTTACGCTACCCTGCATCCCCAGGATGGCTGCCACGAATGGTCTGTGCGGAAAGCCTGTCTGGAGACTCTGCACCGCATTGGCTACCAGGTGGGGACTGGCGTGATGATCGGGCTGCCGGGCCAGACCCTGGACGACCTGGTCGGGGATATCCTGTTCTACCGGGATATGGACATCGACATGATCGGCATGGGACCCTATGTGGTCCACCACAATACTCCCATTGGGAAGAAAGTGGTGGCAGAAGGTGGCAATACGGAAGCTGCCCGGCAGGAGCGGTTCATTATGGGACTGAACATGATTGCCGTGACGCGGCTGTTCCTGCCTGACCGGAACATTGCGGCCACTACAGCCCTGCAGGCCCTGCACCCCCTGGGACGGGAGCTGGGGCTGAAGGCCGGGGCCAACATCCTGATGCCCATTGTGACTCTGCCCAGGTTCCGGTCGGATTACCTGTTGTACGACAACAAACCATGCGTGGAAGACAGCCCTGACCAGTGCCGCAACTGTCTGGCCGGCCGTGTGGCCAGCGTAGGGGACAGAGTGGGTTTTGGGGAATGGGGTGATTCTCCGCACTATTTCAGGGAGCATCCGGAAAAGAAAAGAAGATAACCACATATGGGATGGCAAGTCCTTCTCTGATTTTCCGGTCCCCAGCTCCTGGTACAAAAATAGAGGCTGCTATAGCCCAAAACTATAGCAGCCTCTATTTTTTATATATTATACAATTCCTATGAAATCCCCTACAATAAGAGCCATCGACAATAACCTGGACAAACTGAGTGGAGGAGATAGAAATGACTTTACGTGCACCGTTCCGTTTTGATATCGTTGGAAGTTTCCTGCGGCCCGCCCGACTGAAACAGGCCCGGGCACAATTTGCCAGAGGCGAGATCGCTGCCCTGGATCTGAAACAGGTGGAAGACGAAGAAATCGCCAAACTCATCGAAAAGCAGAAGAATGCCGGCCTGCATACCCTCACTGACGGGGAATTCCGCCGCAGCTACTGGCACCTGGACTTCTTCTGGGGGCTGAAGGGCATCACCCACATTGAACTGGAACATGGCTACTTCTTCCACGGGGAAGAGACCACCAGGGGTTCAGCCATCGTCACCGGCAGGATCAGCGGCGAGGACCATCCTTTCGTGGAACATTTCAAATATGTGAAACAGTTCGAAGATGAAAACACCCTGGCCCGCCAGACCATGCCTGCACCGGCCCAGCTGCTGGCCGAACTGTACCGGGGCGACAACGGGAAAATCACCGATGCGGTGTATCCGGACCATGAACAGCTGCTCCAGGACATCGCCGCCGCCTACCGCCAGGTCATCAGGGATCTGTATGAGGCGGGCTGCCGGAACGTGCAGTTCGATGACTGCACCTGGGGCATGTTCTGCGATACGGAATACTGGAACAAACGCCAGGACGGGGCCACGTCCCTGAAAACCATCGCTGAGGAATATCTACGGCTGAACAATCTGGCCCTGGAAGGTCATCCCAGTGACCTGGTAATCAATACCCATGTGTGCCGGGGCAATTATCATTCCACCTGGGCTACCAAAGGAGGATACGCTCCCATTGCACCCCTGCTGTTCGGCCGGGAACAGGTAGACGGGTTCTACCTGGAATTCGATGACGGACGCAGTGGTAATTTTGAACCCCTGAAGGAAGTGGCCCCGGGCAAAAAGGTGGTACTGGGGCTGGTGACCACGAAACGGGCCGCTCTGGAAGACAGGGATGCTCTCATTGACCGGATCCACGAGGCTGCGCAGTATGTACCTTTGGAAAACTTATGCGTTAGCCCTCAATGCGGGTTCGCTTCCTGTGAAATCGGCAACAGGCTGACCGAGGAAGAACAGTGGGCCAAGCTGGAACTGGTAAAGGAAGTGGCTGAAGAAGTGTGGGGGACGACGCTGTAAAAGAAAGTATCAGCGGCTGCTGCAGGGTATAAAAAATGGAGGGTGTGAAAAAGTGGCTTTTCACACCCTCCATTTTATTTTTTTAGAAGCAAACCTTGTTGGGGTTCAAGATCAGATTCGGGTCGAAGACTTCTTTGATGCCCTGCATCAAGGTCATGGAAGTGTTGCCCAGGTTTTCAGCCAGGTACTGTACCTTGCCGAAGCCGATGCCGTGTTCGCCGGAAATCTGGCCGCCCAGTTCGGTGCATTTGGCGTACAGCTTGTGCATGAACTGGTCCACGGCCTGTTTGAAGACCGGCAGTTCCATGTCGTTGGCACAGGTATAGATGTGCAGGTTGCCATCGCCGGCGTGGCCGAACATCTTCACTTCGAAGGGGAAGTCCCCCTGGATTTCTTTGATGTACAGCACGAAATCAGGAATGGAGGAAACGGGAACAACTACGTCACATTCATCCAGCAGCTTGTACTGTTCTTCGATGCCTTCCAGGAAGGAGGAGCGGGCTGCCCAGGTCTTTTCCAGGAACATGGGGGTATCGGCTACCAGTACGTCCAGGGCTCCGGCTTCCAGCAGCATTTCGGCGGCTTCTTCCACCTGCTTGTCCAGCTGTTCCCGGTCGTTGGAATCCAGGGTCACCAGCAGATAGGCACCTACGTCCTGACCATCCACTTGTTTGGGGAATACACTCTTGCCCATGTACTGTTCAGAGGATTCCAGGATTTCTTTTTCGAAGAATTCCAGGGTCTGGGGATTCAGGCCGGAATGTTTGATAGAGGGTACAGCACCGATGCCATCAGCCAGTTCGGCGAAAGGTACAATCAGGGTCACATGGCATTTGGGCGGTGCGATCAGTTTCAGGGTCAGCTCGGTGATGATGCCCAGAGTGCCTTCGGAACCGATGATCAGGTGCAGCAGGCTGTAGCCGGAGGAACTCTTGGAGACAGGAGCACCCACGTGGATCACTTCGCCGGTGGGCAGCACCACCGTCATGGCCTGCACGTAATCCCGGGTGGTACCGTATTTTACAGCCCGCATGCCGCCGGCATTGGTGGATACGTTGCCGCCCAGGGTGGCGAATTTTTCACCGGGATCGGGCGGGTAGAACATGCCATGGTCCAGGGCGTCTCTGGACAGGGTGTCCAGCAACACGCCGGGCTGTACCCGCACGTTCATGTTTTTTTCGTCGTAGCCCAGGATCTGGTTCATCTTCATGGTGCACAGTACCAGGCCCCGCTGTACGGGGGTAGCGCCTCCGGCCAGGCCGGTGCCGGCGCCCCGGACGGTGACCGGGATGTGGTGGGCGTTGCACACCTTCATGATGGCGGATACTTCTTCAGTACTCGTTACGTCGATGGACGCCTCCGGCATGCCGATGCCGTAGATGGGCATTTCGTCATGGGTATAATCCATATTGATATCTTCGCCTGTCAGCACCCGGCTGCCGGCGATGGCACGGAGTTCCTCCAGAACCTCCGGAGTAATTGGTTGATAGTCTACCATAATTCTTTCATTCCCCTTTCGTTGTATAAAACAAACGTAGGTTAAGTATAACCAATTTCTTCTGGATAGTAAAGAATTCTCTCAAAATTAGAAAAACAGAGAAAACGGAAAGCGGCGACACAAAACAAAAAGTATAGTATAATAAGAGAAATCAGTGATTTTCGGAAAGGATCAAGGTGGGCAACCATGGAACAATATACACGCAAACAGGTGCTTCTCAGCCTGGCCCTGGCAGGGGTATTGGCCCTGCCGTCGCTGGCAGCGGCCGAGGCAGGGACGGTCAGGGATCTGCGCCAGTTCCCCCAGCTGCAGGCGGAAAAAGCTGCTGCGGGCAAATCGGAGGCTCCGGCAGCCCAAAAGGACGATAGGGTAAAGAATGGTACCAGAGGCCAGGCCGGCGCCCAGGCAGGCAAGGTACCGGAAGTCCCTGACGACCGGGGCGAAGGGGCTACGAAGCTGAACAAGGGGGATTCTCTGAGGAAAAAAAGCCCCATGAATTTCGTGGTCCAGCATGGGCAGCTGATCAGCGAAGCCATCGGCGATATCGACGGGGACGGTGTGGACGAAGTGGTGGATCTCATGGGCAACTCGGTGGTGGATGGCTCCAGCTTCATGGGGGACATGTACCTGGTGGCCAAAGAAGCGAATGCCGCCAACCCAAGCAAAGTGAAATACTACTACCGTCCCAGGGACCTGGGGGGCTATAATGCCTACCTGACACTGGCCGATGTGACGGGAAACGGCTGGCCCAACATCATCATTGCAGCTCCCAGCGGCGGCAGCAGTGGTGTAGTGTCTTACAGGATCCTGGACGTCCTGGACGGCGAGATGGAAGAAATCTTCGGACCGGAGGAGAATAAGGGCGTGTCCATGGTGGGTACCTATCTGCCCGATTACCAGGTAAAACTGTCCTTCCCCAACCTGATCCAGGACATCATCCTGGATGTGAGCAATGAAAAGGAAGCCTACCGGAACTTGAACGTGTACAATGCCGACGGCAGCCTGAAGGAATCGGGACTGCGGCCAATCATCCAGAACCTGAGCCAGCTCAGTGCCCTGGACGTGAATGGGGATGGAATCGATGAGGTGGTGACTCTGCAGAAGGTGCTGGGGGTGACCAACTCCGATCCCCTGGGTGTGGTGCGCACGGTGTGGGAGTACCGGGCCGGCGGCTGGCAGCCCCGGACAGTGGGGTTCCAGGCCCAGCTGTACAGCCGTCCCACTTATGTGAATACCGATAAGATCACCGGCCAGAGCGGTTATGAAATCGTTTCTCTGAAGGTGGCTGATGAGGACGGAGCCGTGGTATATCCCCATTTTCAGAAGCTGGACGGGAAACTGGCCTGGAAGATGAACCATGTAATTGAGGCCTTCGTGCGGGACCATCTGAAGAACCTGGGCGTCGGCAGCCGGCTGAACCTGGATTATGATGTGAAATACAGTGGTCGGAACTATGCCAGCTTGATGCTGCTGGGCCTGCTGACGGAACGGGAACGGAGCCAGGCCATCACCCAGTGTTTTAACTTCAACGTGAAGACCGGGGAGGAAGTACCCCTGGACGCCCTGGTGAAGCCGTGGGGCAGATTTTGGAAAATGGTGGCCAAAGAGACAGCGAACGCCGGCCAGACCATTACCCCGAAGGATGTGACGGGTTATTACTTCGATGGAGAGGTCCTGGGCCTGCTCTATGGGGAGCAGAAGGAGTTCGATCTGGAGGCGGAAAAAGTCCTTCCTTATATGAAGAAAAACCGTCCCGGGGAGGTTTTTTTTGACTAGCCAGTCAAATGATGAAAACGAAAGTAAAAATACGAAAACAAGCGATAAGAAAACAAAAACTGCAAATTAAAACGTTTGAAACTGAAAAAACCATACGCTATAATATACAAGGTTATTTGTAACCATTTCATGATTGCAGTACATGCCCGGGAGGGCAGGATTTTAGGAGGATTGTCCATGTTAGGAAAGAAAAAAGTGATATCCATCGGGATGGCACTCCTTCTGCTGGTAGGCGTTGCCGGCTGCGGCAAGAAGACGGCTACCACGTCAGGAGATGTGGCTGTGAAGTCCATGAAGGTCATCCGGCGTGATACCCCCATTACCTACGACTACACCGGGTTCGTGGAAGCGGCCAACGATGTGGAAATCAAGAGTAAGGTAACCGGTACCATTGTACAGAAACTGGTGAACGGCGGCGATTATGTAGAAGCCGGACAGCTGCTGTACGTCATCGATCCCCGGACCTACCAGAACTCGGTGCTGAATGCTCAGGCCAATTTGGCCAATGCAGAAGCCACCCTGGCTAACGCCCAGAAGGATGCCCAGCGGTATCAGACCCTGTATGAACAGGGCGCAGTAAGCAAGCAGACCGCCGACCAGTACAACACCGCACTGGCTCAGGCTCAGGCTTCCGTAGATGCTCAGCAGGCAATCGTGGCTTCTTCCCAGGTGGATGTGAGCGATACCCAGATCGTAGCACCCTTCTCCGGGAAACTGAGCACCAATACCCTGGCCAACGGTGCTTTCGTAACGGCCAAC
The DNA here is from genome assembly GCF_050873445.1 of Acidaminococcus sp. Taxonomy (GTDB): domain Bacteria; phylum Bacillota; class Negativicutes; order Acidaminococcales; family Acidaminococcaceae; genus Acidaminococcus. The sequence continues at coordinate 24,571 of NZ_JBNMIU010000016.1, forward strand.
TCCACGGTCCTGACCTCCATTTCCGGCAGCGACCCCATGCGGGTGCGGTTCTCCGTATCCCAGGGTGACTACCTGGATATCATGCAGGGCAATACCAATAACGGCGCCCAGCTGCAGAACGTGACCATGAAGCTCAGTGACGGCACTACCTATCCGGAAAGAGGTACCGTCAGCCAGGTGGACCGGAGCGTCAGCGACACCACCGGTACCCTGACTCTGAAAGCCGAATTCCCCAACCCCAACGGCACGCTGCTGCCGGGCATGTTTGCCAACCTGACCGTGACCGGATCCATGGTGCCGAACGCCATCCTGGTTCCCCAGCGGGCCGTGACGGACGTGATGTACAAACACTTCGTCTATGTAATCAACGATGATAACACCGTCAGCATGAAAGAAGTCCAGCTGGGTGCCCGTGTCGGGAAACTGTGGCTGGTGAAGAGCGGTCTGGACGGCACGGAAACCGTAGTGGTGGAAGGCGTACAGAAACTGAAGGAAGGGGCAAAAGTCAACCCCACGGCCATGACGGAAGCCGATCTGGATACCACGGATACAGCAGCAACGAGTACCAGTGGTAACTAAGGAGGTACAGTAAGTGGCAAAGTATTTTATCGATCACCCTGTATTCGCCTGCGTCATCTCCATCATCATCGCGCTGATCGGTATCATTTCGGCTTATAACCTGCCTATTGCCCAGTATCCGCAGATTTCCAACCCGCGGATCAGTGTCAGCACCAACTACGTAGGTGCCAACGCTGAGGTTGTGGAGCAGTCCGTAGCCCAGGCCATCGAAAAGCAGGTCAACGGCGTTGATAACATGGTGGACATGAACTCCGTCAGCGACAACAACGGGAACTATACCCTGAACGTGAAGTTCGAACTGGGTACGGATCCGGATATGGACTCCGTCAAGGTGCAGAACCGGGTATCCCAGGCTTCGGCCACCCTGCCCAGCGAAGTCAGTTCCTATGGCGTGACCACCAAGAAGCAGTCCGCCGAAACCATTATGTTTTTCGCTCTGACTTCTCCCAACAACACCTATGACACCCTGTTCATGAAGACCTACGGTGCTACCCAGTTTGTAGATGCCCTGAAGCGTGTGAAGGGTGTTTCGGAAATCACCGAATATGGTCCGGAACTGGCCATGCGTATCTGGCTGGATCCCATGAAAATGGCCTCACTGGGTGTGACGGCCGTCGATGTGAAGAATGCCATCAGCAGCCAGAACGTCCAGGCTCCTGTAGGGAGTATAGGGTCCCGGCCGAACGAGGCGGATCAGGAATTCCAGTATTCCGCCCGTGTCAAAGGCCGTCTGACCACCGCCGATGAATTCGGCAATATCATCATCAAGAACCAGAATGGCAATCTGCTCCGGGTGAAGGATGTGGCCCGGATTGAATTCGGTGCCCGTGATGACAGTGTGACCAGTACCCTGAACGGGCAGAACGCCATGAACTACGCTGTCAGCCTGAACACCGATGCCAATGCACTGGAAAGTGTAACAGCCATCAAGAAAGTGCTGGAGGAAGCAGAAAAGAACTTCCCGCCGGATTTGAAACTGACCATCGTGCAGGATAACACGGACTATGTGCGTGAATCCCTGAAAGAAGTGGTCATCACTCTGGTAGAAACTCTGGTACTGGTAGTGTTGATTACCTGGGTGTTCCTGCAGAGCTGGCGGGCTACCCTGGTGCCCACTCTGGCCATCCCGGTCTCTTTGCTGGGTACGTTCGGGGCCTTCGTCATCTTTGATTTCACCATCAATACATTGACATTGTTCGCCCTGGTGCTGGCCATCGGTATCGTGGTGGATGACGCCATCGTAGTGGTGGAAGCTGTAGAACACAACGTGGATGAATTGGGGATGGATCCCAAGGAAGCCACCTATACTGCCATGCGGGAAGTGTCCGGGGCCATTGTGGCCACCGCCTTCGTGCTGTTGGCTGTATTCCTGCCCGTTGCTTTTCTGAGCGGTATTACCGGCGTGCTGTACAAACAGTTTGCTCTGAGTATCGTGGTGGCTCTGAGTATTTCCGCTGTAGTCGCCATGTCTTTGAGCCCGGCTGTGTGCGCCATGGTGATCAGACCCAAATCCTCCGGCGAAGCCAAGGGCTTCCTTGGCAAAATGTTCGGCTACTTCAACCGGTGGCTGGAACGGACCACGGGCAAGTACGTGAAGAACGTGAAGCGGCTGCTTCGCCACTTCAAACTGGGCCTGGTTGGCCTTGCCATCGTAATCGTACTGATCGGTATGTTCTTCAAGCTGATTCCGTCTTCCTACCTGCCGGATGAAGACCAGAGCTTTGCCATGATGACCTATACCCTGCCGGAATCTGCATCTCCGAACCGTTCCATCAAGGTGGGCAGTGAGCTGGAAAAGACCATCGAAAAGATTCCCGGTGTCAAATATGTGCTGCAGATTTCCGGTGTCGACGTACTGTCCGATGCCCGGAAACCCAATGCCGGCATCATGCCGGTGAAACTGGACGATATCCAGAACCGGACCACGGATGACGTGAGTGTCTATTCGGTCATCAAGAAACTGAATATACTCGGGACCCAGACTCCGGAAGCCAATATCATGGCATTCAACCAGGCTGTACTACCCGGTCTGTCCAACACCGGCAGCTTGAGCCTGTACATTATGGATACTACCGGTCATGACACCGATGTGATGGCCAGCGATGTACAGAAGGTGCTGGGTCAGATCCGGCAGCGTCCGGAAATCGCTACCATCTATACTACGTTTACGAACCAGACACCGGCTCTGCAGTTCGATGTGGACCGGGCGAAGGCAGAAAGCCTGAATGTACCGGTGTCCAGCGTATTTACCGCCCTGTCTGCCAACCTGGGCGGCAGCGAAGTCAACGATTTCAACCTGCTGGGTAAGACCTGGAAGGTTGTTATCCAGGCTGACCCCAAATACAGAGGGGATGTAAAGAGCCTGTCCAACCTGTATGTGGCCAGCAACACCGGAGCTCTGGTACCTTTGAGTGCTCTGGTGACCAGCAAGGAAGTACAGTCTGCTCCTGTTATCACCCGGTTCAACGGGTCCAGAGGCGCCAAGATCGCCGGGTCTCCGGCCAGCGGGGTTTCCACCGGCCAGGCCATCAGTGCCATCGAAGAGATCCTGAACAGCCAGCTGCCTTCCGGTTATACCTACGAATGGGTGGATCAGAGCCGGGACGAAAAGGCTGCCGGCAGCTCCTCCTTCATGATGTTTGGGATTTCCCTGGTGTTCGTGTACCTGTGCCTGTCCGCTTTGTATGAAAGCTGGTCCATGCCTCTGGGTATCATCTTCGCCGTACCTTCTGCTGTCATGGGGGCCGTTGGCTTCCAGTATCTGCGTGGGCTGACCAGTGATATCTACATGCAGATCGGGATGATCGTGCTGATCGGTCTGTCGGCCAAGAACGCCATCCTGATCGTGGAATATGCCAAGATGAGGGTGGACGACGGCTGGGCTGTCATGCCTGCTCTGGTGGATACGGTTACGGTCCGTCTGCGGCCAATCCTCATGACCGCTTTCTCTACGGTCATCGGGGCTGTGCCTCTGGCCTGGGCCAGCGGCGCCGGTTCCGGATCCCGTACCTCCATTGGTACGGCTATCATCGGCGGGATGATGGCATCCACCATCCTGAGCCTGTTCCTGGTACCGGTCCTGTTCCTGACCATTGAAAAAGTCTTCCATCCCAAGACCCCCATCGGGTCCGTGGATGATCCCATTCCGGAAGAAAAGAAATAACCGTCATTTCAAAGAACTGCCGTATATTTGCGGCAGTTCTTTCTTTTTTGTTCAGAAACTCTTTGCATTTTTTCATTAAAGCAGATATAATAAATTTTATTCTTGTTTATGTAAGGTGAAGGATACGTGAAACAAACAAATGGTACGAAAAAACTGCTCTCCCAGGTGTGGCAGCTGACCCGCAGCTACTGGAAAAGCGAAGAAAAGAAAAAAGCCTATGCCTTACTGCTGGCCATCCTGGCCCTGACGCTGGCCGTGGTGGTGATGCTGGTGCTGCTGAACCAGTGGAACAACGCATTTTATACGGCACTGCAGGATTACCAGACTGACGAGATCTTCCATCAGCTGTGGCGGTTTACCGCTCTGGCGTTCCTGTATATCATCTTTGCAGTGTATGCCTACTATTTGCAGCAGGTGCTGATCCTGAACTGGCGGCGATGGCTCACCAACCGGTACATCGACCGGTGGCTGAAACACCAGACTTATTACCGGCTGGAAATGTTCGGGAAAGAAATGGATAACCCGGACCAGCGGATCAGTGAAGACGTGAATCTGTTCGTGACCAAGACCCTGGGCTTTTTCGTGGGGATCCTGAAGGCCCTGTGCACCCTGGTTTCTTTTGTGGTGATCCTGTGGCAGCTGTCAGGTCCCTTCAGCTTCACCCTGCTGGGCCATACCTGGCATATCGGAGGATATATGGTGTGGGTGGCAGTGGCATACGCCACGATGGGCACCTGGCTGACCCATAAGGTGGGGCACAAACTGGTAGCCCTGAATTTCTTCCAGCAGCGCCGGGAGGCCGACTTCCGGTTCAGCATGATGCGCCTGCGGGAAAATGCTGAAAGTGTGGCGTTCTACCAGGGTGAGAAGCAGGAAGGAAAAGTGTTTAAGAACCGCTTTGCCCTGCTCCTGGAGAATTTCTGGAAAATCGTGCTGAAGCAGAAACAGCTGGTGTGGCTGAATTCCGGTTATTCCCAGATTGCCATCATTTTCCCGTTCGTGGTGGCCATTCCCCGGTTCCTGCGCCGGGAACTGACTCTGGGCGGGCTGATGCAGGTGGCCACAGCCTTTGGAAGGGTGCAGGATTCCCTGTCTTATTTTGTGGATATGTACGCTTCTCTGGCTGAATGGCAGGCAGTGGTGGACCGGCTCACAGGCTTTGAGGAAGATATGGCCCGGGTGCAGCTGGCCGGTGCCAAAAGCCATGTGGAGCGGGAAGAAAGCCCTGACGGTGCCCTGCATCTGGAGGGCATGGAAGTGGATCTTCCTGACGGCAGCCCCATCCTAAAGCCTTTCACAGTGAATTTGGAGCCTGGACAGGATGTGCTGATCAAAGGGGTCAGCGGCAGCGGCAAGAGTACGCTGCTCCGGGCCCTGGCGGGCATCTGGCCCTTTGCCCGGGGCAAGGCGTCTCTGCCGTCCCATGACAGGCTGCTGTTCGTGCCCCAGCGGCCCTATCTGCCTCTGGGTACTCTGCGGGATGCGGTGTTGTATCCTGGTAAGCAGGAGGTGGGAGACGATGTGCTGAAGGACGTCCTGCAGCAGTGCCGGATTGGCTATCTGGCCGGTCGGCTGGATGCAGAGGAAGACTGGGGCCATGTACTCTCCATCGGGGAACAGCAGCGCCTGGCTTTTGCCCGGGCGGTCCTGACCCGCCCTCAATGGCTGTTCCTGGATGAGGCCACATCGGCTCTGGACGAAGAAACAGAAGATGCGCTGTACCGGCTGCTGGCAGAGAAACTGCCCTCGACTACCCTGGTCAGCGTAGGACACAGAAGCACGCTGCTCCGTTACCATCAACGGGTGCTGGCTTTAGATAAATCGACACATACGGCTTCTCTGCACAGGGTGGAGGAGTTTTTGTGAGCGCCTGCGGGCTCAAGAAAAAGGGGGAAGAATATGAACATCGAAATGTTGAATGCCATTGACAGCTTTGTCTGGGGGCCGCCGCTCCTGGTACTGCTGGTGGGGACCGGGATCTTTCTCAGCTTCCGGCTGGGATTTTTACAGGTGCGGCACCTGCCCCGTTCCCTGAAGCTGATTTTTAAGGCAGAGAATAAGGGGGAAGGGGACATCGACTCCTTCAAGGCACTGTGTACGGCTCTGGCCGCTACGGTGGGCACCGGGAATATCGTCGGGGTGGCGACTGCCATCAAAGCAGGAGGGCCGGGGGCCATCCTGTGGATGTGGCTGGCAGCCTTCTTCGGTATGGCTACCAAATATGCGGAAGGCTGCCTGGCTGTGAAATTCCGTACGGTGGACGATAAGGGCCAGATTTCCGGCGGGCCCATGTACTATATCGAAAACGGTCTGGGTAGAGCCTACCGGCCTCTGGCCATTGCTTTCGCCTTCTTCGGTGTACTGGTGGCATACTTCGGCATCGGGACATTCGCCCAGGTGAACTCCATCGTGCAGATCACCCAATTGAACGCCGGCATCCCGGTGGAATACACAGCTGTGGTGCTGACCATCCTGGTGGCCGCCATCACTCTGGGCGGACTGCAGAGCATTGCCAAGACTGCCTCCAAGATCGTACCGGCCATGGCCATCATCTACATGGTCAGTACCCTGGGCTTCCTGGTCATCTTTGCCGATAAGATACCCGGTGCCATCATGGAAATCTTCCATGATGCATTCCATCCCACTGCTGCCGCAGGCGGCTTTCTGGGGGCCAGTGTGCTGTTCGCCATGCGGAACGGCGTGGCCCGTGGGGTGTTCTCCAACGAATCCGGTTTAGGGAGTGCACCCATCGTGGCCGCTGCCGCCAAGACCAAATGGCCGGCGGAACAGGGCATGGTTTCCATGACAGGGACCTTCATCGATACCATCATCATCTGCACCATGACCGGTCTGGTGGTGGTGATCAGCGGCCTGTGGAAGGGAGATCTGAACGGGGCTGCCCTGACCAATGCCGCCTTCATGCAGGCTTATCCTCATTTCGGGGGCTATATGCTGCTGGTGGGGCTGGTCCTGTTTGCCTTCACCACCATCCTGGGCTGGAATTATTACGGCGAACGGTGCATGGAATATCTGGTGGGGACCAAAGGGATCATGCCCTACCGGATCGTTTTCATCATCCTGGTAGGCTGTGGCGCCTTCCTGAAGCTGGAAGCCATCTGGGTGCTGGCAGATATCGTGAACGGCCTCATGGCCATCCCGAACCTGATTGCCCTGCTGGGACTCTCCGGTGTGGTGGTATCCGAAACGAAGAAGTATCTGCAGCATGAGGCGGAAGAAGTACAAAAAACAAAATAAGTCACTGGTTTCTGGTTACCAGGCAACAGCCGATGGTGAAAAATCGCCATCGGCGATTTTTCTTTGAGGGAAGTGGGAACAACGGGTGATACGGATCTTCCGGTCTTGGCACGTTTCTCCGGAGTTTGGTCGGAATGTCGGCCGCAATCCATAAGGAAGGGTTACCAAGGTCGGGTTTTGATGTATAATACTTTCATGAATGGCTGATAGGGGGAGTGTTCATGACAATGGAGGAATGGGTACGATTGCAGCAGCGGTGCCCCTGGCACTGGGGGACGCTGACGGCATTTGCAGTGCTGCTGTGGCTGTCGCTGCGGGGAGCTTACGGCCATGTGCCGCCCCTGGTCCTGGCGGCCTGGGGCGTATTCCTGCTGGTGGAAAGCTGGCCGCTCCTGGGTCCCATGCTGGCGGTCTTCATCATCATGACGGGGCTGGCTCTGCTCCATCCAGGGCTGGGGATGATCCTGGCCCTGGTGGGCATCATCTTCTTTTTCATCCGCATCCGATTCGTGATCAAAAACATCCTCCCCATCGGCCTGGGCATGCTCATATACAACGTGTGCTACCTGCTGGTGGGGGAACATATGCTCCTGCAGGTGACCGAGGAGGTCTTCTCCTGCCTGCCCGGGCATCTGCTGACCCTTACCCTGGGCCGCTTGATCAGTCTGGTCCTTACGGCCCTGGGAACACTGCTGACCACGGCGCTGTTCCACTGGTGCCTGACGAAGTGCTACCAAAAAGGATATGAGGCACGGGGCGCCCTGTCCATCATGGTGGGGGTACCGCTCCTGGTCCTGTCCTTCATCCTGCCCTTCCTGAAGGTGCTCACCGGCCTGGAAAGCGGGGCTTTTGCAGACCATGGGGGTACGTTCCACGGAGGTGACGGTCATTTCCATACCGGGGATTTCCATGGGACGGACGGTCACTTCCATACGGGGGACAATCCTGGTCTGCATCATGTCAACGGCCATTTCCGCAGCAGTCCCAACGGCCCCGTGTACGTCCACGGTCACTGGCAGACCAACCCGGATGGGGTGCTGGAAAACAACCTGTCCTACCATGGGATGACAGCGCCGGATGGGACAGGGGCTTCGGCTCCTTCTGCAGGTGCGGAGGGCCTTTCCGGCGCTTCGGCTGCCGGGAAGGTTCCCCTGGGGGATACGGCCCCCATCAGGGATCCGGGTCTGGACCGAAAGAAAAAATCCTGAAAGTTTTCCTTTTGGCAAATTGTCATTGATTGGGGAAAATAGTATAATGGATAAGCAAAAATAACAGTACCTGTTTTTTTTGAAAGGAGAAGGAATATGAAAGCACGTGCTATTGTGAATGATATATATGAAGTAGGGATCCGTGACTGGACCATGCGGGACTTCCACGGATTTGCTACTCCCCGGGGCGTCACTTACAACTCCTTCCTGATCATGGACGAGAAGGTCTGCCTGATCGATGGAGTGAAGGCCATGTTCGCCGAAGAACAGCTGAGCAACATCCGCACGATCGTGGATCCGGCCAAGATCGATTATGTGGTGGTGAACCATGTGGAACCGGACCATTCCGGCAGTCTGCCCGCTCTTTCCAGGGCATGCCCCAATGCTGTCTTCCTGATCACCCCGCAGGGTGCCAATGAGCTGAAGGAACATTATGGCGACATCTTCAATCTGAAGATCGTGAAAAAAGGCGATACCGTCAGCCTGGGCAAACGGAGCCTGGCCTTCCAGCCCATCCCCATGCTGCACTGGCCTGATTCCATGGTCACTTACTGCCCGGAAGAACAGATCCTGTTCTCCAGTGATGCTTTTGGCCAGCACTACTGCTGCAGCAAGATGTTCGACGATGAGACCGAAGTGGAGAATATGTTCTTCGAAGCCCAGCGGTATTTTGCCAACATCCTGATGCCCTACCGGAAACTGGTGCCCAATACCGTGAAACTGGTGCGGTCCCTGCCTCTGAAGATGATCTGCTCCTGCCACGGCGATATCTGGCGCAGCCATATCGATGATATCCTGCAAAGGTACGAAGACTGGGGCACCGGCAAGACCATGAACCGGGTCCTGGTGGTGTTCGACACCATGTGGGGCGGCACCGAAGCCATGGCCCGTGCCATGGTGAAAGGCATCGAAAAACAGGGCATGCGGGTGAAACTGTACCGGTACCACAGTGACCTGAAGGCCACCATTATCAGCGACCTGCTGACTGCCAAGGGGATCCTGATTGGTTCTCCTACCCAGAACTCCGGCATGATGCCTACCATCGGCGGTTTCCTGACCTATCTGAAGGGCCTGAAACCCACAGGTAAGAAGGCTGCTGCCTTTGGGACCTACGGCTGGGCCGGCGGTGCCGAAAAGGATATGGAAGCCATGATCAAGGATTCCGGTATGGAACTGCTGCCGGGCTACAACGTGAAATGGCGTCCGCTGCCGAAAGAACTGGAAGCTGCGGAACAATACGGTTTTGACTTTGCTGAAAAGGTCAGCAAGGGAGAATAATACAGACCATTCCGGAGGGAATGGATAGCGTTGGGAAAGGGGTTGTCGCAGACCGCGGCAACCCCACCCTCATATCAGGAGGAATTATGCAAGACGTGATCGTGGGACGGAATGCGGTACGGGAGGCTCTGCGCAGCAGCCGTTCCTTTAATAAGGTACTGGTCCAGGAAGGCAGCCACGGCGGCAGCCTGGGAGAGATCATCAGCCTGGCGGAAGCCCGGAAGATTCCGGTGGAAAAAGTGACGAAGGAAGTGCTGGACCGTCTGGCAGACGGGGTGCGGCACCAGGGCGTGGCGGCCCAGGGGGCGCCGGTGGCTTTCCAGGATCTGGATACGGTATTGGCCCAGGTGGCCAGCCGGGGTGAAACGCCGCTGCTGCTGCTGCTGGATGAACTCCAGGATCCCCAGAATGTGGGGGCCCTGATCCGGACGGCCAATGCGGCCGGGGTCCATGGGGTAATGCTTCCCCAGCGGCGCAGCTGTCCGCTGAATGCAGTGGTGGCAAAAATCTCCGCCGGAGCCGTGGAATACGTACCGGTGATCCAAATCGGGAATATTCCCCAGACCATGAAAAAACTGAAGGAAAAGGGATTCTGGATCGTAGGGGCCGATATGGACGGTGCAGACCAGTATTTTGACGCCAACCTGACCGGCCCCCTGGTACTGGTGGTGGGTGCCGAAGGAAAGGGCCTGGGACGGCTGGTGAAGGACAACTGCGACTTCATTGTGCGCATCCCCATGCTGGGGCAGGTATCCAGCCTGAACGCCTCCGTGGCCGGCGGGATTTTGCTGTATGACATCGTCCGTCAGCGGATCCTGGCGGAACGGAAGCAGAAATAAAAAGGGCCGGCGCAGGCTGGATCCTTTCTGTCAGGAGTCACATATATCTGTAAAGAAGGTGGATGCCATTGCAGGATGAAAGCTGCAAACTGTATGATACCTTATCCGATGAGGAACTGATCCGGCTGATCCAGGAACGGGATGACCGCCAGGCCCAGGATTACCTGCTGGACAAATACAAGGAGTTCGTGAAACTCCGGGCCTGCCGCTATTTCCTGGTGGGGGCCGAGAAGGATGACATGATTCAGGAGGGGATGATCGGCCTGTTCAAGGCCATCCGGGATTACCGCCCGGGCAAGCAGGCCTCCTTCAAGGTGTTTGCCGATGTGTGCGTGAACCGGCAGATCATTTCCGCCATCAAGAGTGCCACCCGGCAGAAGCATAAACCCCTGAACTGTTACGTATCCCTGGACAAACCAGTATACGATGACGGCAAGGAGCGGACACTGCTGGACATGCTGGGTTCCGCCCGGGGCATCGACCCGGAAGACCTGGTCATCGATCAGGAAGCTTTCAATGATATTGAAAAGAACGTGAACGATATGCTCAGCAGTTTGGAATGGCAGGCTCTGTGCAAATATCTGGAAAACAAATCTTACCAGCAGATTGCCCGGGAACTGGGCCGGGGACAGAAATCCATCGATAACGCACTCCAGCGGGTGAAGAAGAAACTGGAGAAATTTCTGGCAACCCGGCATCACGAACTGGACCTGGCTACTCTGAACAAAGGGCTTCTCATCATGGCGGCAAAAGAACATCTTTTGCAGTCTGGAGAAAAGAATGATAGAATTGAAACAGTCTGAGGTATGATTTCCCTCTGCCAAAGAAAAAAACGCTTGTTTGCAGGAATTTCCTTTCCATCCGGCGAATAAATCACTATCGATGGCGGAGAAAATCGTATGCGGAAAAAACAAAGGGAGGACGATACACATGAGCCAAATGGAAGAATTCCTGAACCAGGTGGAAGCTGTCAAAGCCAAAACCGAAAAAGTCCTGATTGTGACTGGCAAACCCGGCAGCGGCAAGAGTAAACTGCTGCGGGAAGCCGCTGAAAGCAAAGGCTGGGATTATATCGATACCCGCCTGCTGATTACTGAAGAATTCCTGAAGCTGCTGCCCAGCGAACGGAAAGAACAGGCTCCGGAAATGCTGACCAGGGAACTGATCGACCACCGGGGCGATGTGATCCTGCTGGATCGGGTACAGACCCTGTTCGTACCGGTGTTCCACATCGATCCCAAGAGTGTGATCGATGCCCTGGGCAAAGCCTATACTGTGGTCCTGGCATGGCCGGGCTATGTAAATGATGGCCTGCTGTGCTATGATAAATTCGACGGCACGGAATCCATCCGCATTTCCGCAGCGGATTATACGATTTTTGAAGTGGAATAAGAGGAAAAAGAGAAGGTGAGTCCAATGCAGGCACAAAAGAGAGGAACCCTGGCAGTCCTCACCGGGGGCGGCGACTGCCCCGGGCTGAATGCGGTAATCCGCGCGGTGGTCAAGACAGCCATCCATTGCGGGTTCGAAATCTATGGGATTTCCAACGGCTTCCATGGACTCATCAACGGGGATATGAAACCCATGGGCCTGGCAGATGTGTCCGGAATCCTGCCCCGGGGCGGGACTATCCTGGGTACCACCAACCGGGATAACCCCTTCAAGTACATGGTGGGCCAGGATGATGCCGGCAATCCCATCTACGAAGATAAGCGGGATGTGGTGGTGAAGAACCTGGAAGACCGGAATATTGACTGTCTTGTCGTCATCGGCGGGGACGGCAGCCTGAAGATCGCCTATGACCTGCACCGGTACTGCGGCGTGAACGTAGTGGGCGTGCCCAAGACCATCGACAACGATCTGCCCTGTACGGAACGGACCTTCGGCTTCGACACGGCCATGGCCATGGCCACCGAAGCCCTGGACCGGCTGCATACCACTGCGGAATCCCATCACCGGGTCATGGTGCTGGAAGTCATGGGCCGGTATGCGGGCTGGATTGCTCTCCACTCCGGGATCGCCGGAGGGGCGGATGTGATCCTGATTCCAGAGATCCCTTATGATCTGGATGCGGTGATCCGCAAGATCCGCGACCGACAGCAGCACGGCAAGAAATTCAGCATCATCACCGTGGCCGAAGGGGCCAAACCCATCGGCGGACAGATGACCGTGGCCCGGCTGGTGAAGGGAAGCTTTGAACCGGTGCGTCTGGGCGGCGTGGGTGAAAAACTGGCCCGGGAAATCGAGGACAGGACGGGCATTGAATCCCGCTGCACCGTACTGGGGTATCTCCAGCGGGGCGGTTCTCCCACTGCCTATGACCGGGTGCTGTCCACCCGCTATGGCGCGGCGGCCGTGGAAGCCTGCCTGGATGAGGAATACAATGTAATGGTATCTCTCCAGGCCAACGAAATCGTCAGGGTGCCTATCGCCAAGGTAGCTTCCCAGCCCCATCAGGTGCCGGTGGATTCGGATATCATCCGTACCGCACGGGAAGTGGGCATCTCTTTCGGAGATGAAAAAACAGCTGGAGATGCCCAGAGGGATCAAAAGTAAATCAACCACAAAGAGGAGTGGAATTTTTCCTGAATCAATGGGAAAAATCCGTGACTCCTCTTTTTTTTTGCTTCCGGATGCCCTATAATGTACAGGTTCGATTCAAAAAATAGCATAGCTGAATGAAGAAGGAGTATCATCATGAGTGAAAATCTGATCGCCGTATTGCTGGGCGTCGTGGAAGGGCTGACGGAATTCATCCCTGTTTCCTCTACCGGCCACATGATCATCGTGGGCCATATGATTGGCTTCCAGGGAAACCTGGCCAAGATCTTTGACGTGGTCATCCAACTGGGGGCCATCCTGGCCGTCCTGGTGCTCTATAAGGAGCGCTTTGCCCGGTTCCTGACCAAAGGGGGCTGGCAGCTGGGACGTGGCCTCAGCGGCTGGCATATCGCCGCAGGGTGCGTGCCCACCATGGCTTTTGCCTACCTGGTACACTCCTTCATCAAGAAATACCTGTTTTCTCCGGCTACGGTAGCTGTTGGCCTGGTGCTGGGCGCTATCCTGATGATCTATGCCGAGCACAGGATCAAAGGCCATGAGGCCGAACTGGTGCAGGATGTGGATCACATCAGCATCCGCCAGGCTTTCTATATCGGTTTCTTCCAGTTCCTGTCCCTGTGGCCCGGGTTCTCCCGCAGCGGTTCCACTATGGGCGGAGCCCTGCTGGTGGGTGTGAACCGGAAGGCCGGGGCCGACTTTACTTTCATCATGGCACTGCCCATCATGGTGGCTGCCTGTCTGTTCGAACTGCTGAAGAACTTGGCTGCTTTGAGTGCCGGGGACTTGGTGGTACTGGCCATCGGTTTTGTCACTGCTTTCATCGTAGGCTACCTTTCCATCGTGTGGTTCATGAAGTTCCTGCAGCGTTCTACCCTGACTGCTTTTGGGATTTACCGCATCATCCTGGCCGTTTTTACGGTGTTCTATTTCTACCTGTAAGAGATTTATAAAATTCCTTACACTTTTTTTGAAAAACCTGTTGACATTTTTGGCAAAGTCCTTTATAATCATCCTTGTTACGAACGAAAAGCGCTGGCATAGCTCAAATGGTAGAGCAACTGACTTGTAATCAGTAGGTTGAGGGTTCAATTCCTTTTGCCAGCTCCAAATATTCGTGACAGACAAATGTGGAGAGATTCCCGAGTGGTTAAAGGGAGCAGACTGTAAATCTGCCGCCTCTGGCTTCGAAGGTTCGAATCCTTCTCTCTCCACCAAACATCGCGGGGTGGAGCAGTTGGTAGCTCGTCGGGCTCATAACCCGAAGGTCGTTGGTTCAAGTCCAGCCCCCGCAACCACATGCTGATGTAGCTCAGTTGGTAGAGCGTATCCTTGGTAAGGATAAGGTCACCAGTCCGATTCTGGTCATCAGCTCCATTTTATGGCGGCGTAGCTCAGTTGGCTAGAGCAGTCGGTTCATACCCGGCCTGTCCGCGGTTCAAATCCGTGCGCCGCTACCATTACCAACAAAGCCCCGATTTCGGGGCTATTTTAAAATCTAATGAAAATCTGAAAACGCGTTGGGAGGTATTCTAATGGCTAAAGAGAAATTTGAAAGAACAAAACCCCATGTGAACATTGGTACCATTGGTCACGTCGATCATGGTAAGACGACCCTGACGGCAGCCATCACCAAGGTCCTGTCCGAAACTCCGGGCTGCAAAGCCACTTTCGAAGCTTATGCCGATATCGATAAGGCTCCGGAAGAAAGAGAACGTGGGATTACCATCAATACCGCCCACGTTGAATATGAAACCACGAAAAGACACTATGCACACGTTGACTGCCCGGGGCACGCTGACTATGTAAAGAACATGATCACCGGTGCTGCACAGATGGACGGTGCCATCCTGGTTGTTTCCGCTGCTGATGGTCCTATGCCTCA